>CAZOJL010000019.1:0-30596 GCA_964580075.1 uncultured Akkermansia sp.
GTTTCCACGGTCGAGCCGCTTTCGGGCAGCGGCATGAAGCGTGGCGCCTCGTCGGATATCCGACCCGTGATCGGCTGGGTGCCGAGGTTGCGCCATCCGCCTTTGAAACAGACCTTGCCGTTTTCGCACCAGTAGAGGTTTGAATCGAATCGTGTCCGGTCCGCGCGCCAGCGCACCGCGTCCAGACGGTCAAGCATCGGCGCATCGCGTGTCAGCATGATGTTCCTCTCGAAGATTATTCCGAGATGATCCTCCATTCTGGTATAGGCCAGCGCCGCCTCGTCGCCATAGGCGAAGATGTTGTTTCTGACGAGGTTGTTGCGCCCGTAATGCTGATGGAACGGGTTGCAATTCATGTTATAGCAGAGGTTGTTTTCGATAAGCAGATCGCTGCTGCCTTCGTCCGGGTATATGCCCCACCCGCCGTATCGCAGGCTGCGTATGTCGTGGATCCGGTTGTGCCGCACGCGCGTGCCCGCGGCGTTGCCGAGCAGGTAGATGCCGCCCATATCGGAGAGCAGGCCTTTGCCCAGGTCGTGGATATGGTTCCACTCGATCACATTGCCGTAGGCATCGCTCTCCGCGTAGCCCCAAGTCCAACCGACCGAGATGGCCGTGTAGTAGAAGTCGTGGATATGGCAGCGCGTCACCGTGTTGCCGGTCGCCTTGCCGATCAGTACGCCGGCGCCGCTCATCCAGAGCCGGCCGCCGTTGTGGATTTCGCTGTCGGCGATTACGCAGCGGCGGCAGCCATGCCATACCTTCACGCCACCGGCGCCTGTATCGTGAATTGTGCCGCCATGGAATTCGATCTCTCGGGCCCCGTCTTTGCATTCCAGTCCGTAGCCGCCGACATGCGAGATTTCGCAGCCTTTGAACACGATCCCTTCGCAGCCGGATCCGATCACTACAGCGCCGGTGACCGTCGCCGATGATTGCGCGGTTACCGCGTCCTGCCGGGTGGGTCGCCATTCCGTGTGGGAGAAGGTGATGTTCTCAAAATGCACGAACCGGGTGTCGCGCAGATCGAGCAGGCATTCCATGCCGCCCGCCGTTGCCTCGATCGAGTCGGGGGTCTCACCGGGGCGCGGCATGTACCACACGCAGCGTGCCGTGGGATCCAGGCTCCATTCACCGGGCTCGGTCAGGGCCTCAGGGATGTTTTCGACGACATAGTCAACGCCATCGCCCGGCGCATATGCCAGGCAGAGCTGCGTGTTGCGGTCGACGTGGACGGTGGAACTGGCTTCATCGATCTCACGGATGCCGACCCGTGAACTCATCCACAACGCTCTAAGCTGTATCTCTATGGCATATGGTTTTCAGAGTGAAGTCCCTGGGTTGGTGCATCCGTGTCGGGTTGTTATCCAGACTCGCACAGAACGAGCCCGCTACTCCTCCAGAAATTCCTCCATGCCGGGCAGGGGAGGCGTGCCGTGGCCGGGGTCTGAGACCTCGGGCAGTGGCTCGCCGCTCATGACATGCCGCCGCATCCAATCCAATCGCCAATAGCCCTTATTATAAAAGTGAACGCTCAGGAAGATGTCGTTCCCAACAGAGGCCCGATTCGTCCAGGTGCGCAAGGCATATTGAGCCAGTTGGTTCAGATTTCCAAAGACGCGCGCGCGTCCGTCAATCCGGCACGGACAAGGCGATGAGGGCCAGGTTCCAGCCCCCTTGGGTTTGCAGATGTAAAGCCCTTTCAACAATCGGATGGGAATGTAGCTTCGACCCTCTTCTGCGGGCAGCCGCAAGCCGCGTTCACAAAAATGCCGTGCGATGAGCGCGTCGAGCCCGTCCCGTCTGCGAGTCACCCGCAAGGGAAGGTAGAGGCAGGTGTCCGGTTCGAATAACAGACGCCATCGAACCGCCTCATCAGGCAGCTCCAAGGCGAGCGGATACCGGGGCTGCAGGCGCTCCGTGGGGATCGGACAATCCACAGTCCATCGTTTGCCCGTCCACATGACCGTGAGCGTGTGCGCGGACTTTGCGCCATCATTGACAGGCACAGGCATGCTCTCTCCCCATTCGTTCCCCGTGCATCGCCGCCAGCGGCTGGAGTTCGCCAGACGCAATGCACACAACCAAGACAAGTGTAGCAGATTTTGCCGAATCACTCACACCCTTTTTCTGCGTCATAATGTCACCTAAATTACGGCGCCGTCCTGCGCGCGCGGATGTCGGGCAGGATACGGCGTGCCTGCCTGACCGTGAGTGTATATGCGCTGCGCGTATGGGACGTCAGGGCGTCGGCGAAGCTGACGAAGGGCGCAGGGGTGGTGAAGACAATCCAGAGGCCGACGCCCGCGACATTGAGCAGGTAGATCAGCACATACGAAAAGAGCCTCCCGCAGGTCACGATGTCGGGCTGGCGGATGAGCAGGCTGTTGAGGGTAAAGGTGATGTGGAAACTCCACGAGAGGCCGATCAGGAAGAGCCAGACCAGGTGGTAGGGCGAGGGATCCATGAACAGCCCGAGCAGCAACCGGACGCCGACCAGCAGAATGGTGTAGAACGGGAAGAAATAGGGGGCGAGCGTGATGAGCGTGTTGGTCTTGCTCAGGCGGACACTGCCACCGGTCGGCCGGACATCGAGGTTGCTGACGCGGGCCCCGAAGATCATCCCCCACACGGCGTGTGTCAGTTCGTGGGCGAGAATATAGGCCCGCATCGGATGCGGCAGGAACATGTAGCCGATGGTCCACAGCACCCCGCCAACGGCTAGGGCGAGTGCGGGTGGCGCGAAGGGGGATGTGGACGCGGAGGAGATGAACACCATTTCCACCGTGGCACGCGTGACCGCCACGCAGAGCGGCAGGAGCAGCAGCGCGGTCACGAATCGAATCCATTTTCTGATCATCATGGCTTCCGCTTCGCCAGCGGGACATACGCGCGCGGTTCGGCCACGCTTTTGTAAGCGGGCCTGATAATCTTGCCGCCGTTGGCGATCTCCTCGATGCGGTGCGCGCTCCAACCGACGATGCGCGACATGGCAAACAGCGGCGTGAACAATTCCTCGGGGATCTCCAACAGGCTGTAGAGAAAGCCCGAGTAGAAGTCAACATTGACGCTGACGCCCTTGTACATCTTGCGAACGTGTCCGATCAGTTCCGGCGCCAGTTTCTCAACCTTTGCGTAAAGACGGAATTCGTCGCCCCGTCCCTTTTCATTGGCGAGGCGTGCGACATGGTCCCGGATAATCAGCGACCGCGGGTCGGATACCGAATAGACCGCGTGGCCGACACCGTAGATCAGACCGGTACGGTCAAATGCCTCTTTGCGGAGGAGCTTCGCCAGATAATCCTCGATCTGACGGTCATTATTCCAATCGTTGACATGCTGCTTCATGTCCTCAAACATTTGCACCACTTTGATGTTGGCTCCCCCATGGCGGGGGCCCTTGAGGGATCCCAGGGCGGCGGCGATCGCCGAGTAGGTGTCGGTGCCGCTGGAGGTGACCACGTGGGTGGTGAAGGACGAGTTGTTGCCGCCGCCGTGTTCGGCGTGCAACACCATCGCCAGATCCAGGAGCTGGGCTTCCAACGGCGTATACGTGCTGTCGTGGCGTAACATGTGCAGGAAGTTGGCGGCGGTGGAGAGTTTGGGTTTGGGGCTGTGGATGACCAGGCTCTTGTCGCAGTACTGATGGGCGTGTGCCTGATAGCTATAGACCGTCAGTAGGGGGAAGGTGGCGATCAGGGTCAGTGACTGCCGGAGAATGTTGGGGATGTCGATCCCGTCGGGATTCTTGTCAAGGGTGTAGAGGGCCAGGACATTGCGCGCCAGGGCATTCATCACATCGCGGCTCGGAAACTTGAGGAGCGAATGGCGCAGGAAATCGCGTGGCAGTTCGCGGTGGCCGACCAGCTTTTCGTTGAATCGCGTCAGTTCGGCGCGATCCGGCTGTTCGCCGAAGAGCAGGAGATAGGCCGTCTCCTCAAAACCGGCACGGTCGTCATCGAGAAACCCGTTGACGAGATCACAGATGTCAATACCCCGGTAGATCAGCCGACCCGGACCGGGAAACGTCTGATTGTTGACAACGGTCTGTGCCTGCACTTCGCCGATCTGTGTGAGCCCCGCGAGAACCCCTTTTCCGGACACATCGCGCAATCCGCGTTTGACGTCATATCTCGTGTAAAGTTCGGAATCCACCAGGCTGTTTTTTGTTGCCAGTTCGCTCTGTTTTTGTGTCCACGCGTCGATCATGTAATGACCCTTTGTTTATTGGTTTGTGATAGCCCTCTCCGTGCGTCGATGATGCATACAGCGTAACACCGTGGACGGAAACAATTTCGCAACGCTCACTTGAGTCGTTATTATGCCGAAAGCAGGGACATCCGTAAAGCTGAATATTGGGTTGACCGAAAGGACCTCTTCCATGATACCGTAGCGGCATGACGGGTCATGAGGAAGAGAAGGTACAGGGGTTGCGGCGGGTGGGCGTCGTGTTGGTTCTGGCGGCTTTGTTCGCGGGGCAATCTGTTTTTGCGGCCAAACCGCCACGCGTGGGGCCTGTGGTCTTCAACACCGTGACGGCCGCCGTTTCCGAACGGATCGAGTGCCGGATTGGCATGGACCGGTCGTTTGAAAATCCCTACGATCCGGCATGTGTGCGGCTCGATGCCATGATCGAGGGCCCGTCCGGTCGGCGGGTCTATCCCTGTTTCTTCCGTGTACCGGTCACGGCTGCGGGGATCGAAGCCGCCACCGGCGAATGGGTGTTCCGGCATGCGTTTCGGATGGAGGGTGTCTACCGGATCGCGTTCCGCCTGAGTGGTCGTGCCGGCACCGCGGTCACACCGCCGTACGAGATTGCGGTTTTGGGCAGACGTCCCGGCGGGTTTGTCCGGGCTGATCCGCTGCACAACGGGGTGTGGCTGCGCGATGACGGAACGCGTTTCTTTGCCTCCGGACTGAATGTCGCGTGGTCTGAAGGGGCCGATCACACCCTCTACCGGGATCTACTGGGACGTTGCACGGCCGCAGGCATCCGGTTTGTCCGCGTCTGGATGGTCGGATTTGCGCAGCAGGAACTGGAATGGAGCGAGGAGCTGTGGTCGCCGTGGAACGCCGAATACGGACTGGGGCGTTACAACCAGCGGGTTGCCTCCTTTTTTGATTGGCTTTTCGAAGAGGCTGCGCGGCAGGGGGTCTTCGTCCAGCTTGTGCTTGAGACCCACGGTGAATGGAGCAGCGTGGTGGATTCGAATTGGGAGTTCAATCCCTACAATGCCGCGCACGGCGGTTTCCTCGCCGCGCCCGTTGATTTCTTTACCGATCCTGAGGCGCGTGAGCGGACGCGGGCGCGGTACCGTTATTGCGTGGCGCGCTGGGGTGCAGAGCCCGCCTTGGCGGCGTGGGAGCTGTTCAACGAGGCCGATCAGACCGATGCGGTGAAACTTCTGGGGGAGGACGCGGCGGTCGTGGCCTGGCATCAGGACCAAGCCCGTTTCATCCAGAAGCTCGACGCCGTGCCGCGACCCGTCGTCAGCAGTGCCTCCGACCCCGCCTTCCTCCTGCGCCTGGCGGTAGGAGCGCCGGTGTTCGATCGGCTCGACCTGCACCTGTACCAGGACGACGCCGTGCTCGTCATGGACGAGGCCTTGCGTACCTGGCGCACGACGGACGGACTTGCGACGGGCCTGTATTGCGGCGAGTTCGGCGCGGCCAACGAACAGCCATCCGGGGATGAGGATCACGCGCGCGTGCGGGGTCTCGTGCGGCGGATGACGTGGCGGGCGAGATTCGCGGGACTCCCCGCGTGGTACTGGTTCTGGCAAAAGGCCGAGGCGGTTGGCGTGTTCGATGTCAACCGCGCCGTCGACAGGGTTTTTGCGGCTTGGGATCTGTCAGCGATACGGCCGCTCGCCGCCCAGGCTGTCGGCGTTCCGCCGGTCGAGCGCTTCACCGTGACGCCTGAATGGGGCTGGGCCGCGACCACGACGCAGGCGCATCACGCGGCTTTTGACGGTACGACCAACCAGGTGCTCCACGGCCAGTCGGGGTTTTTGCAGGGCGCGTGGAAAGCGGAAATGGGGCGCAGGTTGATTCTCAGCGCCGATTTTCTTCCCGACGGCGTGTTCGAAATCCCGGTCACGGCGATATCATCGGCCGGGGCGAACGAACTGACGATCTGTGTGGACGGACGGGAAATCTGGCGCAAGGCGGTGACTGCCGGAATGGGCCTGCAGGTGCGGGTTGGGAGGGGACGGCATGTGCTCGAGCTGAGCAACACCGGACTGGACTGGTTGCGGATCGGTTCCGTTGCGGTCATCCAACCGGCGGCGCAAGGCGCCGAGGCTGTTGCGATCACCGACGGAAGGCGCGTGGCTGTCTACATCGCGGGCAAACAATTCCTGATCGGCCAGGATGTCGCGGCGGAGGCTTTCGAGGGGTTGACCCTCAGGCTGGATGGATGGCCGGGGATATCCGGCCCTTCCCAGGTTCGTTTCGTGGATTCTGCAGACGGCGCGGACTGCGGTGCCGTTGCCGTTGATGGACGCGACACCGGCTCACTCACGCTTTCACTGCCGCCGTTCACCAATGACCTTGTCGTGATTGTGGACTAGTGGATCCGCCAGAGGGACATGAACCCCGAACCCTGAACCCTGAACCCTCCGCTTGCACAAACCGTAGGTTTGGCAAGGGCAAGCGCCTCATGGTGCTTTCCCGGCGGGCGCCAATGCCACACGGAACCCCACGAAGCTGGTCGTTATCGAGGGCATCATTCTGCCGCGGCACGCTGACCTGCAAAGCGGGGATGCTCCGTTCCAGCCACCGCCCCGGAGCACACGGTGCTGGCCTTTACCGGGTCCCATCGGATCGGTTGCACTCAACCCGGTGTAGGTGTTCTGATACCAGTCCTGGCACCATTCCCACACATTTCCGCTCATGTCATAAAGGCCCAGCCCGTTTTCCCGCTTCGTACCCACCGGTTGGGTGCTGCCCCTGCTGTTGTCTCGATACCACGCCGCGTCCTTCAGATATTCGGCGCCGCTGTAGAGATAGCCCGATTGGTTGCTGCCGCCACGCGCCGCCAATTCCCATTCCGCTTCGGTCGGCAGGCGGTAGAGATAATCCTCCGGCAAACGGCCGGCCTGACGCTCGCGCGCGTTCAGCCAGGCGCAGAACGCCACTGCGTTTTTCCAACTCACCCACACCACGGGATGATGCCTGCCTTTCGGCATCTGCGATGACCCGTTGACATGTTTCAGATAATCGCTGTCGGCATCGGGGAGTCCGACATAAGCAGATGCCCGTAGAAAGCGCTGGTAGTCTCGGTTGGTGACCTCTGTCCTGCCGATCCAGTACCCGTAAGTTATTTCAACCGTGCGCACCGGTTGCTCGTCGCCGTCACCATCGGACGATCCCATCTCAAAGCTTCCGCCAACGACCCAAACCAGATCCATCGACAGGCCGGCGACATGTCCGGGTTTTCCAAAAACGGGCGGTTTCATCCATAACGCGTGCCGGGCGTACCACAACAAGCCCAACGACAGCACGGCCACGGGCAACCCCACGGCGATGATACGGCGGCGGCTGCTCTTTGGCTTTCGACCGGTGGCGGTATCGTCGCCGGTGTCCTGCGTCCGTTGGCCGAAGGCGTCTCCCCCGTTGGTCGTCTTGCGGGGTGACTCCTCCGTAGCGCTACTGCTCAAAACCCTTTTTCCGGGTTGACGCAGTTTGATGTTTGGCTTTCTGGGGGGAGCAGTCCCGTGGGCAACGGAAACCGCCTTTTTGCGTTCAGGTTCAGTACGAGGCGCTTCGGATGGGAGCGGGATTTCCGGGTGCGGTTCGGCGAGCGGTCGGGCGACCTTTGCAGGCCGGGTGGGCACATCCACGCGTTCCCGCGAATGGGGGGTGGGAACACTTCTGGGGGCCGGAATGGATACACGGTCCGATGATGGCTGTTCGATCTCGATCTGCGGCACGCGGATGGCGCGTCCGCAGGCCGGACACGACAACGGTTCCCCCGCCATATCAGGAGGAGCCGCGAGATGTCGATCGCAGTGGCGACAGGAAAATCTGATGTCAGCCATGAGGTGGCCTTATCCAAGCCGTGACTGCAGCAAAGTGGGTCAGCATCTGGCGACTGTGGGCCGACCACACCACCGTGTTTCCCTCATAGCATAAGGCTGTGGACGGGTTCCGTCAACACGAAGCGACGCGCACCATGCCGTAGACTGGTCGTTCAGGCCCCGGCCGATCATGGACGCCCAGCACTGCGCATGCGATGTTGGCATAGCCGTTGGGGTCGCGGCCGTCGAGCGCGTAGCGGTCGTTCAGTCGTAAGGCCGTGTGCAGGGCTGTCTCCGGTGAATCGCTCCACTCCAGAATCTTCTTCGCCCAGTACATCCGCAAACCGTCGTGCAGTTCGCCTCGCGTGACCAGGCCGCGCTGCGCGGTATTCCAGAGCTCATCGTGCGTGCGCGCGTGCTCAAACGCGTCTCCGTCGTAGCGGTACTCCCGCCGATCAAGGCGGTGAAGCTCCAACGTGGCCCTCGCCCAGGCGGGAGCGGCGGCATAGGCGTCGTAGGCCGGTTCAAACAGGCAAAAATTGTCGGCCAGTTCGCGTCGGACAATCAGGTGGTCAAGAAACGCGTCACGCCCCCCCCCGGCGGGCGCTTGGGAAGCCTCCCACGCGACTCGTTGTGCGGAGATCTGCCCGAAATGGAGATAGGCCGAGAGACGCGAACAGGCAACCGTGTGGGGGTCATTGGATGAGCGTCCATAACGCGCGAGGCCTGATGCGAGGAAGTGCTGGAGGCGCGCCCGTCCCGCCGCCGTGCCCGGTTCATCACCCGTCGCCACGTCAGGACGCTGCATTTCAAATCCGGCGGCCATGCCGGCGGATGCCACGCAGGCACGCGCCACGCGCTCGGACGCGCGTCCCTGGCGTGTGAGTGTCGGGAAGGGGGTCAGAAAACCCGGCAAGGCCCGTTCGATCTTGGGCCGCAATGTCCACGCCCCGACCTCGCGTCTGACACTCATCCAGCGCGCGGGAACGATGTTGTGGGCGTCGACTTCAACCACGGGAATATCGAGTCTGGCCGCCAGCGTCCTGCGCCAGTGTGTTTTGTGGCGCAACGGGTCAAAATCGCAAACAAGCTCTCGCGTCTTGCTTGTCGTGACGAAGCGCGTCAGTTCCTCGACGGGCTCGCCATGTAGGAGGACGAAGGGGATTCCCAGGCACTCAAGCGCGGCAGCCGTTTCGGCCAGGCCGGCCAGGAGGAAGGCGACGATACGGGATGCCGCGCGGCGATCCTGAGGATCCAGGCAGAACGCCACCGCCAGGCCGGCTTTCAGTTCGCGGGCGCGTGACGCCGCATACAGCAGCGCCCAATTGTCTTCGACGCGCTGATCCCGACTCATCCAGTAGAGCACGAGACGGCCCGGCCGTGTCGGCGTCACATTCAACGGATTTACCCGCAACTCATCCACGCGCATAAGGCGCTCCTCACGTGAACCGGTGGCACAGCCTGCCTCTGGTTTTGTCAATGGCCCAGCGGATCATTTCAAACGGCTCGCGCACCCCGAACAGCAGCGCCCCGAGGGCCATGCCGAAGAGCCCGCCGACGCCGCCAACCACCAAACGGGCGAGATCACCCGTCCGTCCCTGTATCAATCCCGCGGGCAGGCCGTCCGCTCCCCGCAGCGCCACCCACGCTCCGCCACCCGCCACCACGGAGGCCAGACCCACACGGGCCAGGAAGACCAGCGTTTGCCGCAACGGAAAAACCGGCGCCGACGCGCGCAGCAGTCCGATCAGGGTCACGCTCTTGAGTGTGCGCGACAGTGCAAAACCACCCGCGATGACCCCCAGCAACAGCAGATCATTCCCCTGGCATAGCCGCAACCCCGTCCAACTCACCACCATGCTGAACAGCGAGAAGACAAGGCCAACCACCATCACCGACACCATCCGCCGATTCGCAAAAAACGCCTGCATCGCCAGCGCCTCGATCGCGGCAGCGGGGAGCACAAACGTGTAGCAGGCGGTGGAGAGGGCGGTTCGGCGCACCGCAAGTTCCTGAAATTCCCCGCCTTTGAAAATCAAGGCCGTCAGTGGCGTCGCCACGAACGCCATCACGACGCAGAAGGGGATGAAAACCGCCAGCAGCATCCGGCCAGCGCGCGTAATCACCTCTCCGAGGCGGATATGATCCCGGCGATCCACCAGCTCGCAGAAGAAGGGAAACGCGGCGATACTCAGCGTGTAAGGAACCATCCAGTGGATGGTGCCCTGCAGCTTGCGCCCCATCGAATTCGCCTGCATCAGTCCGACCGCATCGAGCGGACTCAGGATATACACGTTGTTAAACACGTCGCGGACTTTGGCGAAGATGATGCCGATGATCAGCGGCAGCGCCAGCCAGAGCATGGCGCGCACGGCGGGATCGTTCAGGTAAATTCGCGGACGGATGAGCCGGATTTTGTTGCGCAAGCCGACCAGGTGCGTGCCGACTTTGAGCACGCTGCCGAGAATGAGCCCCGCGATCAGACCGGTGACGGCATGTTCGCGCCCGAACCACAACGCGCCGCCGAGCACACCCGCGACGGCGGCAAACTTCCACACCGCATCGCCGAAGGCCGCGAGAAAGAAGCGCTTGTAGCCGTTGAGGATTACGTAGGTCGTTGAACCCAGGGCCAACCCGAATAGCGCCGGCGCCAGCATGCGGATCGCGTCGCGCCCCAGCCGGATCTGCTCGGCGTTCCGCTCGACCGTCCATTCTGTCCAAACCCCCACCACCCAGCCGGGCGCCAGAATCAAGGTGGCGACAATCGGAATCAGGATCAGGACCTGCACGACGATAATCGTGTTGGCGAAACGCCAGGCGGCCGTATCCCCCCGCTCGTCATATTCACGCATGAAGATCGGCAGGAACGACGGGCCGATGACCTCTTCACCGATCAGGAACAGACTGAAGATGCAATTCTCAAAGGCAAAGGCGTACACCGCGTCGTAGGTCGCTCCGGGCAGGTAGTACCCCATCGCCTTGGCTTGAATCAGCCCCGCGAGTTTAAAGAGCAGGTGGGCGATCCCGACCGCGATCCCGGCTTTCAGGATCCGTTGGCCCAGCGTCTTTTTCCCCTGCTCGATGATCGCCATGTGCTTTAAGCTCCCACACCTGCAGCGTCGTCCAGCCCTGACCGAAGTCACGCACCTCGCCCACGCGATCGTAGCGTTGGGCCAGCGTCTGGCGCAACGCGCGCTGATCGGCCGCGTCAAGTTCGTTCATCGCCGGCGCGCTGATTGCGAAGGCGTAGCCACTGATCGCGGCATCGGGCGCCTCGGTTGTTTCAATCACCTGAAGCAAACGCGCGCTATTGAGTACAAGCAATCGCCGTGCCTGATCGGTATCCATGCCGGGGAAATAGCCGAAGGGCCCCATTTCCAGTCCGGAAGGGACCCGCCGACCGCTCTCCACGGCGAGATAGACGTCCTGGGTCAGTAGTAGAGGCGCCGTCTCGCGCGTTTCCGGGCGTTTGAGCGACGCGCCCACGCGCCGCAGCACGGCCAGGTCGGGCGCATCCTTCTGCACGACCCAGAAGCGATCCTGCCGGATCACAAACCACTCCTGCACCAGGGGTGAGGCTGCGGCGGCAAGACCGCAACAGGTCAGGACCGCCCACACGGCCGCAGCCCGCGCCGCGGCGGGTGCCGCGCTCCGGCCCACCGCATCCATCAACCAAACCGCAGCCGCAGCCGCCAGGAGGGGCATCACGGGCACCTGGTAGTCGTCATAGGGATAGGGGCTCGTCAGATGCACCGCCACGACTGTAACCGCCACCGTGAGCCAGAGAGAGGGCCAGGGGACGGCGTTCGTTTCGTGTTTCTGTGCGTCCTGCTGTGGGCACCTGAACAGGCGCCAGGCCGCCGCCACGACAGCGACCCCGGCGAGCGGCAGGTAGCCACGCAGCAAGCGGGCCATTGAGCCGGCCACAAAAAGGGCTCCGCCGCCCGCGCGGCCCAGGTGAAACGTCTGCGCAAACCGGAACCCCTCGGGCGCCGCGATCACGAAGGGTCCATAGACCAGGGCCAGACCGATCACGCCCCCGATGCCAAAGGCGATCCACGCGAATCCCAACCGGCGTCGCTGCGCCAGCAGCCACACTCCGGCCGCCGCCAGAGACGCGCCGAGAGAAATGCGCGTGCCGGCCGCCGCGGCCAGCAGCATGCCGCTTCCAGCCGCCCACAGGAGCCCGGCGCGTACGCCCCGTCCGCAACGGGTGAGCATGAGCAATCCAAGGGCCAGGAGCAGTGCCGCCAGCGCATACGTCTTGGGGATCGCCATGAAGTAGCCGTGATAGATTCCGCATGCGGTCAGCGCAAAGGCCGTGACGCCCGCCGCCAGCCGCCCCCGCGGCGCCGCGCCGCGCGCCGCCAGGACGGCAACCAGTGCCGCTGCGCACAGACCGAAACCGGCAGTCACGATACGCCCACCGAGCACGCCCGCCCCTGACCACAGCGGCGCCAGCCATCCGTAGACCAGGGGCAGCATCGGTCCCTGCGTGAAAAAGAAATCGCGATACGGCAGCCGTCCCGCAGCGGTCTCCAGCGCCGCATAAAGATACCACCCCTCGTCCTGGTTCAGCGGACCCAGCCAGACGGCGGCCGCCGCGATTGCCAGGGCCGCCACGCCCGCCACCGCACCCGCCGCAGCCACCCATTTCCGTTCGCTTTTCTGCTCGCGTGTCATCCGACATCCCCTCCGATCCCGATTCCCGGATCCCCGTCCGTATACGTGTGAGTAGCGTATAGGCATTCCGCCTTAAAACACAAGGGGGAAACGCAGAAAACTGGAACGAGCGACATCTTGCCGACCCCCGCGGAATACGGTATAGTGCCGACATGCGTCTCTTTATAGCCTTCGAATTGAACCCCGTTGTCCGCCGTGCATTGGTGGATGCGTGCACCCCTTTTCACCCGCTGGCCCAGAATTGCACGTGGTACAAGGCGGACAAGTTGCATGTGACCATTGCCTTCCTGGGCGATGCGGCGCCGTCATTCCTCAAGCATCTGACCCACGCGATCGATACCGTGTGCGGACAGGTTGAGCCCATCCCGTGCCGGGTGGCCGGTTTCGGCTTTTACGGGAGCCGCCGCTATCCGAGCGTGCTGTGGGCTGGCGTGGAACCCGCTGCGGTGATTGAAACCCTCCACGATCGTCTCTGGCATGCGCTCGGCAAACTCGGCTATGAGAAACCCAGCGCACCGTTTGACCCGCACATTACCTTGGCCCGCTGTGAAAGCCGCACGCGTAATGCCGCGCTTCTCGAAGCCCTGGATGTGGCGCCGGCCGACGATTTTGTTCAGTGGACTGCCGAGGGGGTGACCCTTTTTGAGAGTCGCCTCAGCCCGCGTGGCGCCGTCTATTGCACGCTGCACCGGGCGGTCTTCGGTCGGGTCTAACACGTGAGGCGCTTGCAAAACCTCCTGCGTCGGTTCTGTAAGCGCAGTATTCAGTATTGGAACCCTCTCACCGGCGGGGATCAAAGAAAGCGATGCAAGTGATGCCTGTTGGGGTCATCACAACCGAGTTAAGAGGCTACCTACAGGTACGTGCTGCTGATGCGTTGGCACCGCTTTTGACGTGTCCTGTTTCCGCCACAATGATGCCAGATTCAACCACGGACGCCTATACATAGTGTCAACTCCTGAAATCCAAGGCGTCGAACGTGCCGTTGTCCATGTCCATGTCCACGTCCCGCAACCAGGAATACTGCCCGTTCATGGTTTGGAGTTTGAACCCGTTCCCTGTGCCGGTCAAGGGCGTTTTGTCATTCATCCTCACTCGCCGCCTCCACTCGTCGTGCCACCAGTTCCGTGACGCGGGCCACAAAGTCCACCGCCTTCTGTTCGATCTCCCCCGCATCCTCGGCTGTGATCACGCGCCGGAACTCGTATTCGCCCAACTGCCGCTTCTCGAAAGCCTGCCCAAATGCGCGCCCCAAGTCGCTCGGCACCACGCCGGTCTTGACGAAGACACGATTGAACTCCGTAATCACCCCCTTGTGTGAATTGCCGGTCACGCCGCGCGAGA
The DNA here is from genome assembly GCA_964580075.1 of uncultured Akkermansia sp. Taxonomy (GTDB): domain Bacteria; phylum Verrucomicrobiota; class Kiritimatiellia; order RFP12; family JAAYNR01; genus VGWG01. Next base: position 14,049 of record CAZOJL010000019.1, read on the forward strand.
GCAAAGCGGCCTCCGCGACATAGAACATCGCGTAGTAGCATCGCGACACGGCCGATTCGTAATCTCCGGTGTCGCGGAGCATGCGCGAACTGGACAGATAGACCCGCGCCCGATCGAACAGACTTTCGGTCTCGTTCATGCCGTGACTCCCTCGCGGCGGATGTTGATGAGCAACGGGCTTCGCAACGTCGCGTAGTCCCGCTCCGAAACCGGGTAAACCGACACCAGTGTATCGAACGCGAGGTTGACCCCATGCACGGCATCCATCATGCGATCAATTTCGCGGCCGGGTTTGACGACATCTGCGAGCACCACGGCCACGTCGATATCCGATCTTGCGGTCTGCTCCCCTCGGGCATAGGATCCGTAAAGTACGATCTGTCGCAGACGTGCGCCGTACAGACCTTCCAACTCGATCCGCAACTTCGCAATAGGTTCAGGTATTGTCATGGCCGATGTTCCTTGGCGCCCTTCTCAATCGCGCGTTCCATTTCGAGGAGTGTCTTGGCCGGACCCCGGTAGGCCAGGCAGCCGGCGACGTCCTGTATCAGGGTGACCGGCAATGCCGGCGGAGGCGCGTCGAGAAAAGTGATGAAGACCCGGACGTTCGCGGGCATGTGTACCGGTTCAAGCGGGCTGATCCGTTTGCCGTCGTAGATGCCTTCTACCGTCTTCATAGTCACCTCCAATTCATGGTGCGGAGTATGAACCCGAACCCGGCGCTGGTCAAGGGCGTTTTGTCATTTTCTTTTCTGTCGCAGTTCAAAGGCCATCCGCTACATCCCGGTTCATAGCGAAACACCCTCCCGCCCCACATTGAGGACGAAAGGCGAACTCCGCATCGGCGTATCGGTGAGATCCGCCCTACCGAAACACGACGTGGAGATCACACGGCCGATCACAAGACCCGCGTCAAACGCGGCATCGCCAATGCGTTTCTCAATCTCCTAGTTCACGTCAGGCAACACAACTTGTGCCGCAGGACGGAAACGACAAGGCCCACGTCCAGCGCCAACAAGACCATACACCCGCCACGCGCCCGCGTCCATCGTTATTTTGAGTTTAAATAAGTACTGCTTTGCTCAGAAATCGTCGAAGGGCCCTTGGCCTTCGACGCCGTAGAGTTTCTCCGCTTCCCAGTTGACCGTCTTCTCGATGATTTCGAGGCAATCGGCAGGGGTTTCGAGGAGCAGGCCCTGGGCGCTGGGGCGCAAGTAGGCCGGGGCGCGATTGCGCAGACTCTCGCCCAGTTCGCGCACACGGGACACCAAGTCGTTGGTCGGCGGCGTCGCGGCAAATTCGTGCCGTTTTGCGGACATGGCGAGTGTGGTCAGTTCGGACAGTCGGGTTTCCTGCACTTTCGTCGGCATGACGATTGGGATCTGCCGTAGGTTTCCAATTTCCCACTTTGCCGTGTGTTGGTGAAACCGCATCTTGATGAAACTGAAAATGTCGCTGTTGAAGATCGCCAAGAACGTGTCCGATTGGAGTGTTCCCACAATGGGAGTCAACCGTACTGCATCCGAATCGAACACGCATGGTGGTTGCAGTCGTGCTTTAACAGCAACATGGTTTGCCACTCGCGTCCACGAGACGCCAGTTGTGAAGTAAAGATGGGGATTCCTTACAACCGGCATCCTCGGGGCTTTTCTGCCGCTGTTGCCAAAGAGGAATGCCGCCGAGTCGTGTCGCCAATCAATATGTAGTGGATCGTCATCCAGCCACCGGTTGCCTTCCGAATCGCCTTTGCGGAACGGCACAAACTGGGCGCGGCCGTAGAGACCGTTGTAGATCGTGGCGATGCGTGGCGCGTCCGCAGGATCTGTGTAGTCTTCGCTGGAACGCAGGCCGATGGTGTTCCGGGTGATTCGAGAGCCGTGCGACAGGGTGACGTTCTCGCGAGCGACCCAGAGTTGAATATGCTGGCAGAGGGTGCAGAAATCTTCCGGGGAAACATCCACGGCGGTGCGGAATTGCGCGTGTGTGATCCAATCGCCGGCGATCTCCATCCGGTCGTCCCAGAACCTGGCGAGCGCGCTTTGGGCGCGCCAGTGTTCCAGAAGTTCGGCCCTGCGGCGTTCAAACGAATACGGGTAATCGGTTTCGGTGGCGATGAGTTGCTGAGGAGCGATCCGAAACAGAGCGGTGCGGCCAAATCCGAGTTGGGTCGGTGTACACTGTTCGCGCAGGCCGTGAACGGCTGTTTCCCATGCGGCGCGGTCGTCCAAAGGCCGGTCGGGATTGCCGCCTGCCTCGCGGATAAGGTTAGTGAAAATGGGTTCGATCTTGGTGTCCGCCTCCCATTTGCGCGTCCATTCGGCTGCCTTGGTCTCGATCTCTCGCGCCTGGGGTGTGCCTTCCAGATACGCGAGGAATCTGGCGTTGTTCGCGGTGGCCAGACCCTGCCCGCCCTCGGCGATGAGGCCCACGATGGTGACATCGCCGGGGCGCAAGGATTGGTGATAGGTCTGGAGTGCGGGAAGGTTGGCGGCGAACTTGCGAGAGTCTTCGATGCGTTCCCACCATTCTTCCACCAGGTTCTTCACCTGCTGGTTGAACCGGTCGAAGAGGGCCAGCGTGCCGTGGCGGGGTTCAAAGAAGACACGTTTGTGAGCGGCCAGCGGCAAGGCCAGCGGCAGGTCGTGGACGCGCAGTTCACCTTCGGTGGTGTGAAGGACTTCGCCGGCCTGGGTGATGGTGGCGGGTTCGCGCCAGATGATTTCGTCCGCGCGCGGCAGTTTTTTCAGTTTCTTCTCGGGCGTGGTTCTGGTGCCGTCTGGCCGCTTCAAGGGGCGGGCCTGAACAAACCGGAAGCGGTGTTCCTTGGACGGCGGTTCCTTCTGCGCGACGAAGATAGCGGCGTCCACGGTGGCGTCGAAGGGGTCGCACTGGCCCAGCCAATCGAGTGATTGGGTTTGGAGCATCTCGCGCATGCGGAGTTTGGAGGCGAGGGTAAAGAATGTGTCTGATACGATGAAACCGAAGCGGCCGCGCTGGCGGAGAATGTTGAAGCCGAGATCGGTGAAGTGGACATAGAGGTCTTCAAGAAATCCGGCGCGACGTTCGAGCGCGTCGCGCATGCGGCGATTGGTCGGTTCCGTGGCGGTGTGAACGGAAACGTACGGCGGGTTGCCGAGAACGGCATCGAAGCCGAAACGATCGGGTGGCCGCGGGTGGCCGGTTTCGTCAAAATAGGCATCCGGAAATTCGAGTTGCCAATGGAAGGGTATCAGGGTGGTTTTGCGAGACTTGAGGTCATCCGCGATGGACTTCATGAAGCGTTTGGCGGTCTTCGTTTCGTCCGGCGAGAGGGTCTTGGGCGCGATGCGGAACTTGGCGGCGGTGCGATAGTTAAGTTCGTCCATGGGGATGCCATCGAGGGCGGCGATCCAGAGATCCGCGATGTCGAAGAACGGCAGAAGGCGCTCGCGAGCAGCCTTCCAGAGATTTTCCTTCTGTTTAACCAGTTCCATCTCCGTGCTTGGTTGCGTCTCGATCTGGAGGGTATCTCGGATGACGCCGCTGAGGAGGGGTTGGAGGGTTTCGCCGAGGTCGAAGGTCTGGTGTTCTTCGGTCTGGTCGAGAATCGGCGCGCGCTTCAGCTCGTCCGGTGCGACCGACAGCAAGGCGTTGCCATGGCGCAGGTGATGGTCGAGGAAGTTCAGGGGTTCATCGGCGGCGATGCAGGTGAGCCAGAGGGAGAGTTTGGCGAGTTCCACGGCCATGGGGTTGATGTCCACGCCGTGGATGCAGGCCTCCACCACACGCCGGCGCCAATAGGCCTGTTCGGCGCGTTCCTGTGCGATGCCGGGCGAGACGGGAATCTTGTGACGCGCGACAATCTCATCGCGGCTGATGCGGCGCTCGCCATCCGGGACGATCTGGATCGTCATGGGTTGGGTGGTCGGGTGCTGCATGATCTGTTCGGCCAACCACTCGGTGGCGCGAACGAGAAAGTGCCCGCTGCCCATGGCAGGATCAACCAGATTGATCTGCAAAACTGACAAGGCGAAAGAGTTGTCGCGGCGGCGTTCCTCCGAATGGGCCGCCATGGCGCGCTGCACGTCGGCCGTGGCCTCGATCTCCTTCAACAGCGGGGCGAGGGTTTCGCGGACCAGGAAGCGGACGATCCAGTCCGGGGTGTAGTAGATGCCGTTGCGATGGTTTTCGCCATTTTCGTTGCGCAGTTCCAATCGGGCGCCGACACGTTCGAAATGCGCGCCCAGCAACCCTTCGTAGATGTCGCCCAGTTGGCGCACTTCGAGGGTGCTGTAGTCAATGGTCTCGTCCATGCTCAACTGGCGTTGGCGATCACCAGAACGTGCGGGCGGTTGGGCAAAAACCAATTGGCGCAGAATATCAGCCAAGTCCTTGTCGCCGATGCGCCATTCGGCGAGTTTCGGATGTTGCGTGTGATTGAATAAGCCGCCGTTGTAACGGGTGACGTTGAGGGCCTTGTTCTGCTTGGTTTGCGTGCCATTGATGATGTGAAAGAGCTGGGTCAGGTCGTCGTAGAGTTCATAGAAATCATTATCCTGGTAGGTGGAATGGTCGCGCAGACGATCAATCAAGCGTGCCAGCGAGTAATCACGCAGGTAGCGGCGATTGGCGCCGGGGCCGAACAGGCGCACGGGCAGCAGGTCGCGGCTTTCGGCATAGAGAATGAATAGAAGGCGGTAAAGGAAGATGAGGGATTCTTCGTAGACGGCCGGATAGTCCGTTTCGGAAAGGTGGTTTTCCGCTTGGTTCACGAAGGCGCTGCCCAGATCCTCCAGCACACCGAAGATTCGCTTGCGGAGGTTCGCTTCCAGATCGGTTTGAACGCGGAGTGACTGCTCGCGGACGTTGTCCAGAAAGCAGGACCGGTCCGGGGCGCGCTCAAACGCGGCGGCGCGAAACAGGGTTAAGAAAAGGCGAAAATCTTCTATGGAACAGACCTGTCCTTCACGTACCAGGTGGAAGGCGAAGAACGAATCGGCCGCCGCGTGTTCACAATACAGACGCCATTCCGAACCGTTGGTGAGGATGGCCCAAATGAAATAACACCGGCCTGTTTCGTCTTTGGCGTGGTTGAGGTAGTCCTGAATCTGCTGGCTCGGAAACCAACCGGGCGTTTCCTTTGTTGATATGCGGTCAAGGGGGTGCTGCCAAGACTTCGCCTCCAGGACTGTGGCGCTGAGTCGAAACAAGGTGGGGACGTCCGCCTGGGCTGCGGCGGAGAAGGCCTCTTCTGATGAAAAGAGGCAGTAATCGGGTTTCTTGCGGGTTCCCAAGTTGCCTGGCATCGACTCCTGCGGAATGCGGCGCCACCCCAGAGCATCCAAGATGGGTTCCAGAAGTGTGGAGCAGGTGAAAGCTTCACCGCGACGGCGCAAGGCGTCGGCGTTCTCCCGGACGAGACGGCAGACGAGATCGTAGGCAGCGGTTGCCTCCACCGTTGATGCGAATTGTCCGGATGCCCGTATGTGCCGAGCGAGGTACGTACCGGATAACAAGCCGTGCGTTTCCGTTGGGCCTTAGAAACCATCGCCGGTCAATGCAAGATTGAGTTGGTCTTCGCTGGTTGTTGTCGTGCGGCGGCGTGGCATGAGTGGTTTCCTGTGAGCGGCAAAGTTAACGGTGGTCGGTCAGCAGCAGGCAGCAGAGACGATACTCCGAAAAACCTGAGAGAGCAAGATGGAACGGCAGATGGAACGGCAGATTCCACAAGCTTTGATTGATTGAGGCTCCCGTCATTATCACGTTTCGCGAAGTGTGATAATGCGGACGGACAGACGCTGGGGACAGAGAAACAGTGACACGCTCGGAAAACGGCGGATCGTCAGATCATCCGCTGGCGAATACCGGGACGTCGGCTCCGGTGCTGGCCTTGCGTGGCGCTTGACGGGAACAACTTCATGGCGCTGCAATAGCTTGTGCCACGACACACATTCCCCAATGTTCTTCTCGAAATCGACCCCGATACCGATACCGACCCCGAGAAGACACTGTCGCATGCTTCTTTCACCCGCCGCAGGCCAGCGGCCCGACTGAACACTGAACACTATCCCCTCTCTTTCTCTGTGTTAAAATCCCGCTTTCTCTGTCCTGAATGTTCGCCTTATCCCCGTGCCGCCGCCACGGCCCAGACCCGCCAGGCGCCGCCCGCCTTCAGCGCGCGCGCCGCTTCGCTGAGCGTGGCGCCGGTGGTCATGACGTCGTCCACCAGCAGGACTGTTCGTCCGGCAACCCATCCGTCCCCGTTTACGGTAAAGGCGTGACGCACGTTGATCCGGCGCGCGGCAGCCGAGAGCCGTGTCTGCGTGCCGGTGTCGCGGACGCGGACCAGCGCCTGGGGGGCAAACGGCCGATCCAGACGGCGCGCGACAGCCGCCCCGAGCAGCGCCGCCTGGTTGTATCCCCGGCTGCGCGCGCGGGTGCGGAACAGCGGGATCGGCACCACCACATCAACGGCCGCCGCGTCGAACTGCGCCACCACGCAGCCATGCACGATCTCCGCCAGATCGTCCGTCAGCCACAACGCCCGGTTGTATTTGAACGCGTGAGCCATCCGGCGCAAGCTGCCCTGAAAGCGCCCGGCGACACGGGCGCAGTCAAAGGCGGGCGGGTGCGCCTGGCAGGCGCCGCATCGAAACGCATGCGTCTCTGCCGTCTCGATCGGGCATCCGCATCGTTCGCAATACGATCCGGCCACGAGCGGCAGAAGACGGAAGCACTCCCAGCAGAGGTGACCGGATGCACGGTCGCAGCGTCCGCCGCAGCCCACGCACACGCGCGGGAAAACCAGTTCGCCGACCGCCGCCACCCCGCGCCGCGCTGCCGACGCCAGCCGGTCCACGGTCGCGGCGGCAAATCGAACAGACTGCGCGAGGCGGGCATCCGGCGCGGACGCCGCGCTCCTCGTATCCGAAGGCGGCATCGGCAGGTGTGGTTGTAACGTGTTGTCCATCACGCGCATCGCTTTGCAGGCGTGCAGTCTCACCCCCACAGGGGCCGCGGGTAGTCGGCCGCCGCGGCAAACCGCAACAGGCGGGCCTCGACCGCAGGACGTTCCGCACGGTAGGTGAGCCCCTGCCACACGCCATCCGTGCGCAAGACCCGCGCGTCGGCGAGTCCGCGTCGGATCAGATCAGCCACCACGAAGGGAATGTACCATTCATGCGTGATGCTCGCGCCGTGCGTCCGCAACCACGCGGGAAAGAGATCCTCGAGGAAGTCGAACAGGCGCGGCGTAAAGCCCCAGAAATTCATCGAAACCGCCTCATCGCCCGTGAGGCTGACCGGCGAGCCGCCGATCGGTCGATTTTCCACGCCCGCACCCGCGGCGGTTAACTGGGTCATCTCCGTTACATCGGCCAACAGTCCGTCGGCTCCCACCCGGCAGACACCGCGCGCCACCGGCCCATGCTCGGAGAGGGTCGCGCGCAGCGTGTAGCCGACCATCGCAAAGTGGGCGAGAGTGTCCCCGGCGGCGTGGGCCCCGAAGAAAGCGGTCAATTGCGTGTAGGCATCGCGTCCGTAAAAATCATCGGCGTTGATGACCGCGAACGGCTCATTGATGACACCCCGCGCCGCACGGACGGCGTGCGCCGTGCCCCACGGCTTCTCCCGACCGTGGGGGAGCGTGAATCCGGCGGGCAGGTCATTCAAGTCCTGATAGGCATAGTCCACGGCGACACGCCCGGCATATCGGGTAGCCACATCGCGCTCAAACGCCGCGGCGAAATCCCGGCGGATGACGAAAACGATCCGGTCAAAGCCCGCGCGGACGGCGTCAAAGACCGCATAGTCCATGAGCGTCTCGCCATCCGGCCCCACCGGGTCGATCTGCTTCAATCCGCCATACCGGCTCCCCATCCCCGCCGCCAGAATCAACACCGTTGCACCCATGGCACGCTCCTCACGCGTTAGCACTCCCTTGCAAATCGTTGAGTATAGGCATCCTCTCGCGGGGCAGCAATTCTAATTTTGCTGGAGAAGGGACATTGGCAACGGCCGGATTTTTTGATATGGTTCATGCGTTCGGGCTTCGTGTCGTCACCGACGTTTCACGAAGCCTAGAACGGAGACCCCGCACAAAGCTCACGAAACGGATCAAGGCGCCTGCTTTTCAGAAGGCGGCGATCGGGTCGGACGAACCGGTCGATCGTGCCGCAGCCTGTCACGTGTCCGAAGGGTCAACCTCGTAGCAGGGAGCATGATGGCACCGATGTTATTTTCGCGAAAAAAACCGATCATCAGACCGCGCAGCGAACACTGCGTCTCACGCAAGAATATCGATCCGGACGCCTTGCGTGTACTCTACCGCCTCGCGGACGCGGGCCAAACCGCCTTTCTCGTCGGCGGCTCGGTGCGTGACCTGTTGTTGGGACGCAAGCCCAAGGATTTCGACATCGGAACCGATGCCCATCCGAACACCATTCGCAAGTTGTTTCGCAACTGCTTTCTGGTCGGACGCCGCTTCCGCCTGGCCCACATCGTCTTTGGTCGGAAGGTGATCGAGACCAGCACCTTCCGGCGGCAACCCCAGGTCGGAGAAACCGGCGATACGACCCTCTATCAACACGAGGACAACACCTTCGGCACGCCGGAAGAGGATGCGTTGCGCCGCGATTTCACGGTCAACGGCCTGTTTTACGACATCAAGACATTCTCGGTGATCGACTATGTCGGCGGCCTGAAGGATCTCGACGCCAAGATGCTGCGCTGCATTGGCGATCCCAACGTCCGCTTCCGTGAGGATCCCGTCCGCATGATGCGCGCCGTCCGGTTCGCGGCCCGCCTCGACTTCCGGATCGACTGGGCGAGCCGCCGGGCCATCCGCCGCCATCATGCCGAAATCGCGCAAGCCTCGGTTCCGCGTCTGCTGGAGGAGGTGCTGCGACTCTTCGCGTTTCGATCCGCCGAACCGGCGTTCCACCACCTCTGGAATTATGAGCTGTTGGGCGACATCATCCCCGAACTGGCGGCGTTCATCACCCACAGCGGACGGGAGAAGTCGCCCCTCTGGGCGGCATTACGGGCGCTCGACGCCGACCCGATGGCGGACGATGCCTCGAGCGGACTCCGCTTTGCGGTCCTGTGCTACCCGGCCTTTCAGAAGGCGCTGACTGACGAGCACCACAAGGCCGCCGGGAGGCGTGTCAACCGGTTGCATGTGGCACGCGTGTCGCTAGAGCCGCTTGTCCGGCGTCTGCGCATTCCCAAGGCGGTCTTCTTCACCGCCACGAATCTGCTCGATATGCTCCCTTACTTTGACGAACTGCGCAAGAACGCTGCCCGGCGGGAACGGTTTATCCGCAGCAACCTCTTCCCGGAGGCGCTCGCCCTGTGGCGTATCGTCTGCCGTGCCGAAAACGTGGCGACGCCCGCTCTGGCCGAGTGGGAGGCTGCCGCCACCCACACGGGGCATCCTCTGAATCCGGACGAGGAAGCCGGCGACGAAAGTGACGACGCCTGGCGTGCCGCATCGGGTGCGGGCGATGATGCTCCCCGCGTCGGATTCCACGGCGGCCGTCGCCGACACCGTTCCCGCGATCGGCGTCGTCGCCATGACCCGGCTCCGAGCCCGCCCGCCAACGACGGTGGTGCACGGGGACAATCCTGAAAGGGACACCGGACACTGGAAACTGGGGACTGGCCCCTCCTTCCGTTTGCGATTCCATTCACCGTATTCCGCCATATTTCATGTCCCTGACCGAACGACACGCCTAACGGGCGGCGGTACGCCGTACCGTTCAGTCATTGGTTGTGTGCCGGGTATGCCCGGCCGCTTGTCGGTGCGCTCCGCGAGTGTACCAGTTTTCTGAAACCTTTCAAATACACGCCGCAGGAACCCTACACCCTCGCAAGCACATCCGCGAATTTGTTGGCCACCACGTACCGTGCAGGGGTCTCGCCCACCGCCAAAGCCTTAAAGTGCGCCTTGCTACATTCGATCTTGGCGCTCTCCTTGTCGCCCAGATCGTCAGTGAACATTCCGGCCTTGGTTTCGACCACGAAATACAAACGCTCTCCCGCGTCAGTCTGGATCAATACCGCCCAGTCCGGGTTATAGGTGCCCAGCGGCGTCGGCACCCGGAACCACCCCGGCAACTTGGCGTACACCTTCACAGCGTCGTTCTTTTCGAGGTCGTCCGCAAAGGTGCACTCGGTTTCCGCGTCATAAACCACCGACTCGTAGACCGATTTCTTCGTCTCCGTAAGCATGTTCTTCAGGTATCCGGTCAACTCTTCCTTCTCAAACAGCTCCTGGGCGTAATACTCGCCGTCACCGATCCGCTGGTACTTGATCCCGTCCACAATTGCCAATCGCTTGCTCCTGTTGATCGCTTCGCCAGCAATTTCGATGAATTGCTGGGGGTTGCGCTTGAAGTCATCCAACCGCAGACTGTCCACCAGAATGCGGCAGATCGTGCGCCGCGTGAGTTGTGTCCGATCCTGCAATTCGGTCAAGAGATCCGGCAACTCGATGTCCGTTTCGTCTAGGGTCACCGTTGACGCCCCGGCGCGTTCGTTCGCTTCCACCCCGGCCTTGCCTATCGCCAGGTCTGCCTTTCGCCATTGCAACCGTGCCTTGGCTATCGGAGGGCCATCCTGCAGCGCACGAATGCAGCCCACAATTAACTTTTCGTTGTCAAACTCTACCCGGTACGTGGTCTTGTGCTTGATTCGATCCCATAGCGCCTTGAACTCAGGTCCGTGCAAAATCGCTTGCCGTGCTCGCACCGGCCGCCGGTCGTTGGCATCTTTGATAACCAATCCGCCTGCTAGTTTCCGAAGGATGCTGGCAATCCGATCCCGCTGTGCCTCAAACCTCTCCGGTACCACCAGCGTATCGTCATGCAATGCGCGCTTCAGTGCCTCTTGGACCTTCCCCTTGCCATCAATCATCCCTTGCGTCCGCAGGTGCTCCCAAAGCACCTTGGATTGCTCGAATCCCAAGGGCGTGTCAACCCCATCCGCACCCCTGACCGCCACCGCCGCGAACTGATGCTGTTCCACGATCCCGAACCGGAGGCCAGTGTCTTCCTCGATCTCCTTCTGCAGGTTTTCGGCGAACTGCTCGAAACGCTCGGTCGCAACGACGGTCAATTTGTTGACCTCGAACCCGCGCACCCGTACTCCGTCCTGGTTCACGCACAACCGCATCCCGCGCCCGATGGTCTGCCGCCGCTGGCGCTCGGAACCCATCTCGCGCAAGGCGCAAATCTGAAAAACGTTCGGATTGTCCCACCCCTCGCGCAAAGCCGAATGCGAGAAAATGAATTTCAACGGCGTATCGAAACTGAGGAGCTTTTCCTTGTCCTTCATGATCAGGTTGTATGCCCGCTCCGCACTGTCACGACTCGATTGATTTCCTTCGTCGGTATCGGTCCATCCACCTTTCTTGTCAATAGAGAAATACCCATCGTGGACCTCCTCGGCCCCACGGCTCAAGTCGACCTCCTTGAAGAGTGTGCAATAGTCCGGATGCTTCGCAAACCGCTGGTACTCTTCCTCGAAAATCATGGCATACGGGCCTTTGACGGCCTTGCCGTCCGCATCGTACTTCCGGTAGTTCTCCACATGGTCGATGAAGAAGAGCGAGAGCACTTTGATACCCTGGGGCCGCAACCGCCTTTCCTTATCGAGATGCTCCTTGATTGTCCGCCGGATCATCTCGCGCTGAATGGCCAGTGCCTGCACATCACCGTGCGTCTCGCCGGGTTTCAGGTATTTCTCCCCGCCCGGATACCGTAACTCAACAAACTCTTTCCCGCCCCCCGCACGAATCTCCCCGATGCGACAGTCATGGTACACAGGGCGTCCGGTAGTCATTTCCAGCAGATCGCCATCCTGAACCGTCACGACCTCCCGCTGCACGCTCGTTGCCCGCTGCACATCCAACTCAACCTTTGCCGTCACCGAACCGCGCTTGCTGGATACTGACACCACCTTCACATACGGCCGGTTGTGGGCACCTTCAACCGTGGCAGATGCCACCTCAATCTGCTTGACCAGTTTGCGCTCGTATGCGTCGATCGCATCCAGGCGATAAACCATGTGGTGCTTGTCCACGTGTGTCGCGGAGTACCGCAACGTGCAAAGCGGACTCATCGCATTCAACGCTTCCTTACCGCGCCCCTCCAACCCGCCGTCCACGCTCTGCGGCTCGTCCACGATCAGGATCGGCCGGGTGGCCTTGATCAGGTCAATCGGCTTGTCACCACCGGTCTTTTCGCTGTCCTTATAGAGATTGTTGACGTCCTTCTTGTTGATGGCGCCAACCGTCACCACCATGATCTGAATGTGCGGGCTTGTGGAGAAGTTGCGCACCTGGCCGAGCTTGCTCGAATCGTATAGGAAATATTCGTACGGCACGTTCGCATAGAGCGCCCGAAAATGCTCTTCCGTCATCTGCAAAGACTTGTAAACGCCTTCCTTGATCGCCACCGACGGCACCACAATCACGAACTTGGTGAAACCAAACCGCCGGTTCAACTCGAAGATCGTGCGCAGATACACGTACGTCTTCCCGGTCCCGGTCTCCATCTCCACCGTGAAATCGCCGGATGACAACCCCTCCGATGGGCGAAGCCCGTTCCGAAGCTGAATGTCGTGCAGGTTCGCCAGGACCTCGTCATCCAAAAGCGTCAGACGGTTGCCAACGCCTAGGTCATGCTCCGCGAATTGCAGCCGCATCTGCGGGTCTGAGGCCCCGTTCACGACCGTGAACTCCGTGCGGCAGGTTTCCTGCCCGCGGAAAAGGTCACACACCGACTCAAAGGCCGTGCGCTGAAAGTCCAAATCTGGTTCAAAATGCAGTTTCATGGTGTAGGTCTATTGCTAGAGTATTACTGGTTGCTGCGGTTCAAACAATAACAAGCCGTTGCGCAGTAGTTGGTTACGCTTTACCTGCATGCTGGCGGTCTTGCTTTTTCTTCTCGTTTTAAATGCCATTAGCAATAACCCATTTTGGATAGCGGCGTGACCCATTATTCTGAATCTCGCCTTCTCTGGAAAGGGTGGTAATGAGGTTGTGAACCCTGGAATCTTTCTGCGCATCTGACAGCACTTCGGGGAGCTTCCCAAGCAGCAGACGATTGATTTCCTTTCGATCAACCGGGCCATGCTCTTGAATTAGACCACGGACCAGATCGAGGTAGTAGCGATTATCAAAGCCGCGTTGCCGAATGTGCTGAGCTTTTTGGTCAGTGACAGACGCTACTTTTGCGCTAACGAAGAGATTGGGGTAGCGACCTTCCACCAACCCGGCCTTGCGCAATCGAGGCGCATCTTGTCTTGTGAGTTGGGCGCGCTTCTGAACCTTGTCCAACAACACGATGTCTGACAAGGGAATATCGCTGCGAAGCATCAGGAGCCGGGTATAGCGGGCATCGAGAATGCGCCCCGGGATCGAAACCTCCACGCGCGGTAACCGAGAATCGCTTCTTTCGATTCTGTAGTCCGGCAAAGGAAAGAAACGCTCTCGTTGGGTTGTGAACATACGCCGAATGCCGCTGCCGATCTGATCCATCATCCGCAGGCGAATCATGGCTTCAATCAACCACTGGTTCCGATAGTGTTCTGGCGGTGATTGGTGTTCCAGCATCCATTCAATGCTTGGCGGGATAAAAAGCCCAAGGTTCGATAGTACAATGCGATCCGGAAACTCGGACACGTTGATCTTGCCGCCCAACCGGTAGTCCTGATGCGCAATCGCATTGTGAAGGGCTTCGCGAATCACCCAGGCGTCATACTGCTGTAACGCTTCCGGAAAAAGGGTTCCATCCGGCATTCGCTCCACCACAAGGTTCCGAATGCGTTTGTAAAGGCGATCCGTCGACAGCAAAAATGGGCATCCAAAGTGCTGTGAGTCAACGATTTTGCCACTCTCATTGTGCAGAATCCAACTCATCTTCGCATCAGCCGGACTGATAAAATGCGCGGATTCATCTTTTCCCAACAACAGAATCGCCGCCCGCGTCAAACGGCCTGCCTTTGCCAGCCGGGCTTTGTTGAGCAAGGTTGGCACATCCCACGCTGCCGTATCATTCCGGATGCGAGCATGCCGTGCCGCATCTGCTTCGGACTTGATCTGGTATTCGATAAACCGCTTGCGGGCTTCCTGCAAGGCTTCCTCGTCCAAGTCGGCCATCGTGGCGTCCGACACGACCTCCCCGGACCAATCATCCTTCTGCCCCAGTTTCGTCCACAACCGCGCTTCCTTGTCCGGGTGGTCCGAGAGCTTGGTCTTGTGGCTATCAATGCGAATGTACCGAACGTTATTGAACGCAATGGGCGCAGTCCGCGCCGGATGAATCTCCAGCAAAACGACCTTCTCTGACGAATGACGACACTCATGGAACGTGAAATCCGCCCGCGGTGTGGTCATCTGCTGCAACCACATGATCAGGTCTTGATTCCCTTCGCCCTTCTTGGTGAAGGGATCGAAAACCGTGCCAACCACATCATGCGTGTCATTGGCGACGCCCCAAACCATCCAAGCACGCTCCTGTCCTTCCAGCGCCGCAGAGTTTGCCAATGCGGAAAGGTATTCGCCAATTTCCTTCGGATCTTGAACATTGCCCTTGAACTCGACGGCGCCAACTTCGCGCGGCAACGCGCGTAACCGGTCCAAAATGCCAAGTAGTTCCGCCTCGTTCATCTTACAGACTCCTCACATTCCCCAGCCCGTTCTGCTCCAGGATGGCCGCCAGATTCGTTTTCGCCACGTCATCCACAAACGCGCCGTCTTTGAACACCACCGTGCACTCGCCCGCCGTCGTCAATTCCTTGTGCCAGGCCACCATCCCCAGCGCCAGCGGCTCCGCGTCCTTCCGGCTGATCTTCGGCGCGAGGCAGACCAGCAACGTCCCGGCCCCCACGCTCTGCACCTTCTTCCCGGCAATCGTTTTCTCCTCAATCGCCACCGTCAGGTCCAGTCCGAGCTTCAACAGCAACTCGAAAAGAATGTCGGTCTCGGTCCGTTCGGTCTTCAGGTGCTCGACATGCGCTGCCAACGTGTCAGCCAACTTGGCGGTGCCGGGATCCCATGCCCGAATGTTGCTGGATGCAAGTTTGAAGACGCGGAAACCGAGGTCTCCGGCAAACAGCGGGTTTTCTTCCCGTACTTTCTTTCCAGCACGGCGCAAACGCTCTTTGGTCAATTCTGCAATATTACGCGGCTTCTGGAGTTTATCGCAGAAGTCGGCAGCCGTCTTCTGATCCCTGTTCTCTGGATCAAGAGCCTCAGGTAGTTGAACAAGGATGTACCGGCGACTGCCACCGTCGGTCGCATTCTGCCGCATGACAGCATGACCCGTGGTGCCGGAACCCGCAAAGAAGTCCAAAATAATGTCACTATCACTCGCTCCCTGCTCGACAAGGTCGGCCAGTAGTTTGACAGGTTTCGGAAAAGTGAACACCCGAACATGAAACAAATCGTCGATGTCAGCAGTCCCATCCCGAGTAAAGATGCCATCGCCGAGGATCGTGGAAAAACCAGTGAAGTCTGAATCCAATTCAGACAAAAACGCCTTGCGCCGCGGACGGCCACCAGGTTCGACAGGCCAAAGCACACGGTTCTCAGAGATCAATCGGGCCATAGTCGTGCGATCATACCGCCAACCCATATCTGGACACCCGTAGTTGACTCTCGTGTCAGGATCAACCAGGTCATAATGGAGGTTAGGGCGACTGTCAGCGGTGGCAATCCCAACCATATTGCCACTAGTCCAATCGCCACGTTTATCCGCATCAGGATTAGAGTATTGACTTCGATCTCTTTCGTCACCTCTGATTGCGTTCCCGTAACACAAGACATACTCATGATCTATGGACGCTCCGGTCAACGTGCGATTATCCTTGTTCTGGCGACTTTTCCAAATAAAGGAAGCGATGAAATTCTCTTCGCCAAAAACGTCATTAGCGACAAGCCGCAAACCCGGAAACTCACCATCGTCGATACTAATGAAGATCACGCCATTATTGCAGAGAAGATTCCGCGCGAGTTTCAACCGGCCATAAATCATACTCAACCAATCCGTATGGAACCGGCCAGAGGCTTCGGTGTTAGAGGAGAGCCTCCGGCCAGCTTCAACCTGTCCGGTGAGTTCGAGGTAATTTCGTATATTATCCTGAAAGTTGTCGGGATAGACGAAGTCGGTTCCAGTGTTATAGGGCGGGTCTATGTAGATAAGCTTCACCTTACCGGCGTAGGATTTCTGGAGGAGCTTGAGCACTTCCAGGTTGTCGCCCTCGATCATGAGATTCTGCGTGGTATCCCAATCCACGCTCTCTTCCGGGTACGGCCGCAGCGTGCCGGTGGAGGGTGTCAGCGCCAACTGCCGCGCCTGGCGTTTGCCATGCCAGTTTAGCCCATATTTCTCGTCGGCATCCGTCACGGTCTTGTCACCAACCAGCGCCTTGAGCACGTCCACATTCACCGACGCGCCGTTCCGCCCCTCGGTGACCAACTCCGGGAAAAGCGCCTTCAATTGCGCCAGATTCTCGGCCACCAGGTCAGGACTCTTCGACTCAGGATCGTTGGCAGTTAGTTTTTTC
>CAZOJL010000020.1:0-30508 GCA_964580075.1 uncultured Akkermansia sp.
TAGAATGCTTCATTTCGTGCTCCTCGGGTTGCCACCGGGTCATCCGGCCTTTCACAGCACCCAGACAGTCCGGACAGACACAAGCAGAGAAGGGGACGTCCACCCGCTTCTCACCAAACCGCCTGCAGGTGGCATTCTTCCTGCCGCGTCCACCAAAACAGCGCCCAGCCCGCAAACGGGCGCATCCCTGTTTCATTACAGGCTTGAGTTCGGTGGGCCGGAACTCCGATTCCGGCCTTGGAATGGGCCGCAATCGGAGTTGCGGCCTACAGGTCCACATCGCAAGGTCAATAAAACAGGGATGCGCCCCCCGCAAACCTGAAACACGTACCGAAGCGCCCGTTGATAGATAATCGCTCTTTTTGCCGTCCCTGTCAAACGATCTCGGCGTAATCGAAATCGACGAAAGAACGGAAAGTCGACCCAGAACCCGATAGCGTTTTCGACCGGTCGGATGCGATCAAAATGATTTTCTCGTGCACGAATCATCCAATACGTGTATTATGAATCTCACGTCGGCTTTGCGCTTACCGCCAATCCGGCGTGTGGCGCGCGGCCTCCGTGCGAGACAGCGCGGGTCCGCCTGGCCGACTCTCAGATGCAGAGGAGAAGGATACCAAACAACAAGGCTTCAACCGTTTAACAGACAGGGGAAACCGTCTTATGAAGGACATTGCCGTCGCCAACATCAGGAACTTTGCCATTTTGGGCCATTCGGGCAGTGGCAAAACCACGCTCACCGACGCCATCGCCTTTAAACTGGGGCTCAACGACCGCATGGGGTCCGTGCCCAACGGCACCAGCGTGTCGGACTTCACGGATGAAGAGAAAACGCGGAAAATCTCCATCTTCGCATCAAACTTTGAAGGAATCTATTCCAACAAGATCGGCACGTATTGCTTCGTGTTCACCGACTGCCCCGGATTTGCTGATTTTCACGGCCAGGTCGTCGGCGCGGTTCGGGCGGTCGGCAATGTCCTCATCACCGTGGATGCGACCGCCGGTGTCCAGGTGGGAACCCGCCGTGCGTGGGAAACCTGCGAAGCGGTCGGTCTCATGGCCCGCAGCTTTGTGGTCACCGGGCTTGACAAGGAAAACGCCGACTTTGACAAAACGGTCGCCGCCATTCAAGAGGCGTTCGGAAACCACTGTCTCCCCGTGGTCGTTCCCGATGGCAAGGCGCGCGTCATCGATATACTCGCCGCCCCGAACCTCCCCGAAGCGCTCGTGCCCATCAAGACCGCGCTGATCGAAGAGGCGGCTGAAACAGACGAGGCGCTCCTCACAAAATATCTCGACGGCGGGGATCTGTGCCCCGAAGAAGTCGCCGAGGGGCTCGATCATGCCATCATCACCGGCGGGTTTCACCCGATTTTCGGCATCTCCGCACTGACCGACGTCGGCATGACGGAATTGCTGGACGGTATCTGTCGCCTCCTCCCGTCCCCCACCGCCCGCAGTTACGAGGATGTCGACGGCAACATGATCGCTCCCGATCCCAGCGCGCCCTTCACCGGTCTCATCTGGCGCACCGTAATCGATCCGTTCCTGGGGCAACTCAACTACGTACGCATTGTGTCCGGCACGTTGACCCCGCGCATGGAACTGCTCAACGCCTCCACGGGCAACAAGGAGGTGGTAGGAGCCATTATCACGATCATCGGAAAGAAACAGATTCCCCTCGAAAAAGCCGGCCCGGGCGAGATTGTCGCCCTGACCAAGCTCAAAGCAACCAAAACCGGACACTCGCTCTGCGCGCCGAACGTCAAATGCGTCTTTCCTCCGATCCAGTTCCCTTCACCCGTCTACTACATGGCGATCTCGGCCAAGACGCAAGCCGACGAAGACAAGCTCGGCACTGCGGTTCACCGGTTGTGCGAGCAGGATCCGACCCTGCATGTCGAGAAGAACGCCGAAACCAAACAAATGCTGGTCCAGGGACTCGGCGATGTCCACATCGACGTGGCGGTGAGCTTAATGAAGTCACAGTCGAACGTGACGGTCGAACTCTCCATGCCCAAAGTCCCCTACCGTGAGACGGTCACCGGCACCGGCGAAGGTCACTACAAGCACAAGAAGCAAAGCGGTGGCCGTGGCCAGTATGGCGAGGTCTACCTGCGTGTCAGCCCAAAGCGCCCTGAGGAGGAAGAGTGGTTCATCAACGATATCGTCGGCGGTTCGATCCCCGGCAACTTCCTGCCCGCCATCCAGAAGGGCTTGGTCGATGCCATGCTAGCCGGCCCACTGGCGCACTGCCCCGTGGAACACGTCAAGGTCAGCGTCTATGACGGCTCGTATCACGACGTCGACTCCTCGGAGGTGGCATTCAAGATCGCCGGCGGCAGGGCCTTCCGCGATGCCATGAGCAAGGCGCGTCCGGTGCTGCTCGAACCGATCATGACCCTGACGATCACCATTCCCGAGGCGTTCCTCGGCACGATCAACGGCGACCTCACCCACAAGCGCGGCCGCGTCCTCGGTCTCGACTCGGTCAAGGGCATGCACGTGATCACCGCCGAGGCGCCATTGGCCGAAATCTTCAAGTACGCCGCCGAACTCCGCTCCATCACCGGGGGACAAGGCTCGTTCGAAATGGCCTTCACCCGTTACGACGTCGTCCCGTCGAACGTCGCACAGAAGGTCATCGCCGAAGCGGCCAAGCATGCCACAGCGGATTCGGACGAATAAACGGTGGTGCATGGCGCAAGAGTGGAACATCAAATCGCGCGGTCACGCCTGCGTGCTCTGCGGGTCGGTCTTTGCGGACAAGCAGACCTGCGTTTCCGCGTTGAAGGAGACGGAGCAGGGCTATGACCGCGTGGACGCCTGCGCCGCCTGCTGGCAGTCGGGCGGACGCGACTGGGAACCGTTCAGCGTGTGGGATGGCGTCTACGAGAAACCCCCGGCGGTGGTCCGGAATGAGCCGGTTAAGCAGGAGACAGCCGAAACGTTGTTGCGGCGCCTGGTGACGCTGGGAGACCCCGGCATGCAACACGTAATCTATGTGCTGGCCGTCATGCTTGAACGCGGGAAACAGCTCGTCGAACGCGACGCCAGGCCGCAGCCGGACGGCACCATCCTGCGGATCTACGAACACCGCACCACCGGCGACTCCTTCGTGGTGCTCGATCCGCGCCTCCACTTGAACCAGATCGGCGACGTACAGCGACAGGTCGTCGAACTGCTCGGCGGCACCGGGCATTTGTAGGCGGTCAGGTCAGTACGTCCGCCTGACCGGCACGCCGAATCCGCTGAGCGCGCGCTTGATCTCGGCGATCGTGTAGTCGCCGGTATGGATCATGCCCGCGATGATCGCGGCATCGGCACAGGCAACACAGAACGCATCGCGGATGTGCTCGGGCGTTCCCGCGCCGCCCGAGGCGATGACGGGGATACGGACCGCCTCGGCGATGCGCCGCGTAATGGTGAGTTCGAATCCCTGCCGGGTGCCATCGGCGTCAACCGAGTTGACCACAATCTCCCCCGCGCCCATCCCTGCAGCCCGTCGGGCCCACTCCACCGCGTCCATGCCGGTTCTCTCACGGAAGCCCCGCACGGTCACCTCGTAGCCGCTCGGAAAACGCGCCGCATCGGGATTGGCCACGGGATCCATGCCCAGCACCACGCACTGCGAGCCGAAGGCCCTGGCCCCCTCGGCGATGATCGCCGGATTGTGGACGGCAAGCGAGTTGACCGACACCTTCTCCGCGCCCGCCAGCAGTACGCGCGACATGTCGTCCAGGCTCGAAATGCCGCCCCCCACGGCAAACGGGATGCGCACGGCGCGGGCCACCTCACGCACCATGTCAATGTCGATCGGCCGACGCTCCGCCGACGCGGTGATGTCGTAAACCACCAGTTCGTCGCACCCCTCCTCGTAATAGCGCGCGGCGAGTTCGACCGGATCCCCCAAATCGACATTGTTCTGAAATTTCACGCCTTTGGTGACGCGGCGGTGAATCACGTCCAGACAGGGAATAATGCGGCGGGTGAGCATGGATGGCCTCATGATCGCGCAACAGCCGGCGTTGCACGATCCGGTGTTCCGTGTTCCGTGTTCAATGCGGGGTGTTCAGCGCCGTTCCAGACGGCAAAGTTCTGCAGGATGCGGAGGCCGGGGCGGCCCGACTTTTCGACGTGAAACTGCGTGGCAACCAGGTTGGCGCGGCCGACCATGGCGGCGAAAGACGTGCCCGCATAATCGGTCACCCCGACGATCACCGCCGGGTCGGCGGGATCGGGATAGTAGCTGTGCACGAAATAAAAGTCGGTGTTGTCGGAGACGCCCTCGAGCAGCGGATGGGGGCGGACGATCCGCATCTGGTTCCATCCCATGTGCGGCACCTTGTCATGGCTGTCGGCGGGGATAAAAAGACGCACCCGTCCGGGCAGGAGCCCCAGCGCATGCGTGCCGCCGTCCTCCTCCGAAAAGTCAAACAACACCTGCGTGCCGACACAAATCCCGAGAAACGGCGTCCCTGCGGCGATGACCTCGCGCAGCACGGTGATCAGGTTGAGATCGGCGAGGTGCCGCATCGCCGAACCCGCCGCGCCGACGCCCGGAAAAACCACCCGCGCGCAGGCCCGAATGACGGCGGGATCAGACGTCACCACGGACTCCGCGCCCAACGCGTCAAAGGCCAGCTTGACGCTCGTGAGGTTTCCGGCCCGGTAATCAATGATGGCGATCATGTCTTTCCTCACGCAATATTCTGCACCTGTTCGCGCACGGCTTCAAGCCCGGTTTTGAACGCGATGACGCACCGGGTGACGGCGGCATCGTTGGCTTTGGAACCGACCGTGTTGATCTCGCGGAAGAACTCCTGACACAGAAAGTCAAGCGAGCGCCCGCAGGGCTCACGGCCGCCCAGCAAGGCGTCGGCCTGGTCAAAATGACTGGCGAGACGGGTCAATTCCTCGCTGATATCACACCGGTCGGCGAAGAGCGCGACCTCGCGGGCGAGGGTCTGCTCGTCCAGCGCCTGGCCCCGCTCCCCGAGCAGCTCGGTAATCCGCGTGTGCAGGACATCTCGATGCTGCCGGGGGATTTCGGGCGCGCGGCTGGCGACTTCGGCGGCGATCGCCTTCAGGGCTGCGAGCCGAACGCAGACGTCGGTGCGAATCGCCTCGCCCTCCCGTCGCTGCATCGCGACGAGGCGATCCAGCGCCATCCGCAAGGCGGGTTCAATGCCGGCCCACGCTTCAGCGGAGTCAACCGGCCGCTCCGACACGGCGGCGAAATCGGCGATTTGCAGCAGGCTGGAGGCCGACAGGTCGTCGGGCAGGCCCAACGCCCCGGCCATCGCACGCACGGCAGCCACCCGCGCGCGCCATTTGGCGATATCCACGGAAGCGGTGTCCACGGACGCCTCATCGACAGCCAGCGTGACAACCACTTTGACATGACCGCGCGAGACCGCAGATTTAACCACTGTCTGGATGTCCCCGTCGAGTCCGACCAGCGATCGCGGCAGCGCAACCTGGCAGTCGAACTGCTTACGGTTGACCGAGCTAATCTCGACGACCGCCCGAATCCCGGTGGCGTTGGCCTCCCCGCGGCCGAAGCCGGTCATGCTGATAACTCCCATATGCGGCACACTCCCCTGATTGCTTGTACCCGTATTCCCTCATGCCGGACGCCTGCCGTCAAGTCCTGGCTTTCTGGAATCAGGACTTCCCCCCCACGTCCGTTTTGGATATCCTGTTCCCTTGTCGCGCCCCTGTAGCTCAGCAGGACAGAGCAGCGGATTTCTAATCCGCGGGTCGGGTGTTCGAGTCACCCCAGGGGCGCCACTTAAAAAACCACGTTTTATTGGCCTTTTTGCCACTTTTTGCCCTATTTCCGCCTGCATCCTGTCCCCTCCCCCTGTCCTTAACAACCCCTGTTATACTCCCCTTTCGGGTCATAAGTTACAACAAAGTTACAACACCCCCCCCCTGCGGCCTGTTCTTGGTGCTGGCGATCTGGAGCACGGAATGATTAAAGCAGGTATCCGCTCCCCGGTCAAGCCGCCCGTAAGGATTGGTTTTGCCATCGCCAAGCTGCCGGATGTGAGCGGCCCGTTCTGAAGGGCGCTCAATTACGCCCGGAAGAACGGGCCGGGGCTGAAGGGACCTGCTACTGGTTCTGCAGGCTTGGAAGATGCGATGGCGGGGCGGCCTTCCAAGACGCGTGAATGGAGGCCCAGTGTTCCGAATGGGCGCCCAGGCGGGCGATTTGACGGGGATGGGCAAGCGGGAGGAGGGTGATCGTGCGGTCCGGAAGGCGGAGGGTGTGCGCCTGGCCATAGTGGCTGATGTCGGATCCATAGCTGGAAAGGCGTGGTTTCGATCCGAAGTGGCGCGCAAACCAGAAGAGAGGCAGATCGCCCAAGGTGATGAGCACTTGCGCCTCCGACGTGTTCAGTTCGGTCATAATCTCGGAACGGCGGGCCTCATCCGCGAGACATTCAGGCACCCTTGGCCAGTTTGGCACAGGCAGCCCTTCACGTTTTAGAGCCGCCTCTTGGCCTGGATTCATGCAACTGTGGGGAACGAGATCACAGAGCCACGCATCTTTTCTGGTGAGACCGAGCGGTGCGAGAATATGTTCGTCGAGCGCCCGGCCGGAGGGGCCATTGAGGTTCTGGCCGGCTGATTTGAGGGTGCCGATAGCGTTCGGCGGGGTGATAGTGGCGATGAGCTGCTCACTCCCCTCCCCTGTCCAGAAAATCTCAGGTTCGGATGCCACCGCCAGAGCGGTGATGCGGGTTATGCCATCCTCTCCAATCCACCGGGCATGCACGGCACTGGCGTAGACGCCGAGGACAAAGACCCGTTTGGGCGTTCGATCCGTCTGCGTGACGATCCGAATGGGTTGGCCAGAGGGGAAGCAGCCGATAGATTCAGACATAATATTCGCTCATTTCTCAGGAACACGGGCAAGATGCAGTGTAACGCGACAGGATGTGACGTGTAAACATGAGATTGAACAGGATGGAATCGGCTTGGCGACCTCGATGCCATGAAAGTAGGCGCATTTGACCTCGGAGGAGATCAGGAATCGTTGCGGTTGCTTACCGAACATCTGCTGGCGACTATCGGAACGCGGACTCTGATGCTGGCCCAGGGCGACGTGTGACGGGAATATCTTGCTGGCGCTGCAATAGTTTAGACACAGATTCACTGTCCCCGAGACGCCCCATTGCGAGCATCCCATTTCATGCCCGGCTTCCTGACGACTTCGCCGAGAACCGCTATAGCTTTGTCGCCTGCTGCGGACCCAAGGTGTGCGATGGCCTGCACCGCCGCCTTCCGGTCGCCCCAGAACATCCACTGCGGCCGTTCAAGCGTCCTTATATGCTGAAGAGCGTCCTGTTCGTTACTCATGCCGCCCATCCTTTCTGTGTCTACTGTTGTCTCCAGCAATGATCTACACGGCGTGAGTGATTTCGCTGCGTCGCCTGCTGGCTTCTGTCTTTGGACTCTTGGGCGGGGGCATCTTCTGCGCCTCGGTTGCGCGCTGCGCATACGGGAGGAGTTGAAGCAGTGCGCGGTGCACAGTTCTGCGGAGCGATGGCCGCCTCGCAACGTATGTCGCCAGAAACGGGCCGGCGGCGTAGTATGCTTTGGTGAACACGCGGCCGGCGACTGTGATACCAAGGCGGTGGTCGCGAAAGTCCCGAAATACGTCTAGTTCGGGCGCAGAGACATCAAGGACGATTGAACACACAAAGCAATTACTCTCTACCTGCTGCTTCAGTTTTGTCCCACTCGCTGTGAGTACGCCGACTGCGGGTTCCCCGCGGAAATGCTTGGCTGCTTCCTCATGCGCCTTGGCCAGATCATCGGGCTGAACGCCGAGCGCTTTCGCGCAGTGTCCGCATACAACCCACGCGGGATCCCAGGCTGGTTTTCCCTTTCTATTCTCGCGCGACATCGCGATCCCTTCTGCTCTCTGTTGCTGTCGAACGGTGTTCCATTCGTTCGGATCAAAAGGATTCCTCGGTGGCACGGGGATGCAGGATGCATCGAGGAAGGGATTGGATGCGCCACCTGCCATGGTGTAGTCATCCGACGCGTGGACAGAGTAGTTACTGAAAAGGTAAGCAAAACGTTTTGGGGGGATTCTGCGACAGACCGTGCAGGCTTCCAGCTTTGTCTCAGTGTTGTCCTGAGTATGCGAGTGGTTTGCCTGTTCGCGAATCGCTTCGTGCGGGTCTCCGGTCTCAAGAGCCTTAAGTTGTGATTCGTACCCATCGGGTTTGTAGAGAAGCAAGCCCCTTATGGCGGATGACCGGACCTCGGGTTCGGAGTCGGCCAGGGCTTCTCGGACCCACTGCTGAGCACTGGAAGACAGTCCGCTCTGCGTTGCGATCTCAACAGGAACGCGAAGCCACAGATCGATTGCGTGCCATCTCACGTCGGGGTCGGCGTGTGTCGAAAGTCGCTGAAGCGAGGTGTAAAGATTTTTGATCGCTTCCGAGTCCTTCGAAAGGCCATCCATAGCAAATTGAAGGGCGAAGCCCGCACTTTGTCGGACCCAATAGATGGAATGATCGAGTAGGTCAGCGAGGGCTGGTTTGTCCTTGCAGTGGTTGACTTTGGTCATGACCACCATGGGCCACGGCAATGCGGCGTTAAGTTTCTTCGTGTTCTTGGTTTTGACTGCCATCAGCCGGTCTCGCAGGAGGTTGCGTTCATCTTCCGAAACCTCCGCCTTCGGGAGCATGGTCTCGATTTGAGTTAGATTGGCCAGGCTTGCGTTCAGTTCTTGGACGCTTGCCGGACGGTCCATGTTGCGTTCGATAGTGTCGAGACCAGCCAGCAGTTGTGCTACCTGTTCCTTGGTTCCGTTCTTGGTCATTTGAGAATTCCCTTTCACTTCACTACCCACCAGATCAAGCCGCCAATGACGGCAAGTATGATAATCACAATGACGGCCTTTGCGCCTCCGCCGCCCCCTGAACTCCGTCCGGTCACGCGGTTGAAGGACGCCTCCGTTTCTGGTGAGTCGAAGATGACGTGTTTCCCGTTGATCATTGGCATTGGACTATCCTTTCTGCTACTGAGTCATAGTCGCCTATTCGTAGAGTTCCGTTCAACGTTCTTTCGTTAATAGTGCTGACGGTCAGAGTTCTCGTGGAATAGTCGGCCTTGTTCCTGTCCGAAACCGCCGGATTGGTTTCGCGCTAGTCGACACCGATATCCTTGCTTGATGTTTCTGCGAAACCCTGCGCCGCGCAATTTTCAAGAATCCCCATCCCGCAAGTGCCCCAAACAAATGCGCCGAATTCGCGATACCGGCTTGTTCGGGTGATACCGTAAGATACAGTTCGACGGCGGCAAGAACGAACACCGCATGCTTCATCTTCATGGGGAAGAAATAAAACATTAAGATCCGGTTTTCAGGAAAGTAGATTGCCTGGGCGACCAGAATGCCAAAAATAATACCGGAGTACCCCATGACAAGGGCATTGGGGTCGCGGGAAAGAAGAAGAAAACCCAGCATCGAGCAGAAGCCGCAGACAACCGTGAACAGGACGTACCGCGACCGGCCCATCGCCTGTTCAACAGACGGGCCTAGCATCCACAGCGCCAGCATGTTGAACAGCAGATGGGTCACATTGCCATGTAGCATTGGAGCAGTAAGAAACTGATACAGCAAACCATGTTGCAGAATGCCGACACGAGACAGCCCAAGAAAAGCCGCCGTCGTTGCCATGTGCACGATCCCGAGGCCGTCAAGCAGCGCAACCACTATCGCCAAACCGACGGCAAACCAGATGATTAGCAGGGAGACGCTGCCGCGAGACTGCGCCCATATGGCATGAAACGCTCCCGTCACATCCGAACGTGAAGGCGTTGCGCCGTTCTCTTCTTCATCCCGCATAGTTAACCTTTCCCCTTTATCGGTGGGAGAAGTTCCTCCAAGTCCTTACGATACAAGCGGTTTTTCGCCAGTAGTGCCCGGGAGACGGTGTCGAGATGCTGGCGATTTTCCTCCAATTGCTGCCGCGTGAGTGCCATCTGCTCCGTGAGAATCCGACTAGCCGCCTCGTTGACCCGCAGATAGAGGGGGCTGCCAAGGATTTGCGCATGTTCGAGGAATTCCGGTGTGGCCAGCAGACCATATTCCTCATCCATGCCAAGGCAGCAGACCATCACTCGCGCAAGATGTGTGGCTTTCTTCAGGTCCCCGGAGGGCCCGGTCATAAGACCAGCGGTGTTGCCGTAATAGAGCATTTCCGCGCCACGCCCGCCAAGTGACACGCGGATTTGGGCTAGCAACTCATCTCGCGATTGGCACTCGAGTTTCATCTCCGCCTCGCAGTGTCTCATGCCGCCGCCATGATCCGCCCTGGCGACAATGCTTACCTCCGGAGTCCACCATCCACTTAACCAATACATAATCGTGTGCCCGGCCTCATGGCGAGCCGTACTTTCGAGCAATTCCGGCGACCACGCCTTGGCATCGCCTTCGCGTACAGTATCCAAGACCTCCACCAGTAGATCATCCGTGATCTCAACATTCTTTTGCAGCGCCGCGCGACCTGCGGCTTCTATTACTTGTTCCAGATTGGCGATGCTCATCCCGACGGACTTCTCTGCCAACAGATCGAGCACGGATTCGGATATCCTGGCGTTCTTCGCATCAGCCAACCGTAGGGTCAGGTATTTCTTACGGGCCGCCGTGTCCGGCAGATCCACGAGGATCTTTCGCGAGAACCGCCGCACGAGCGCGGGATCCAGTGTCCGCGCCGATCGTTCAGGCGACTTTTCATCGTCTGGTTCTGTCTTGAAGTTGGTGGCGGCCAAAACGAACACGGGCCGATCAGGAGACACACTCGTAAAACCATCCAACTCGGTGAGCAATGCATTAAGGGCCATTTCCTCGCCATGACCGGATCCCGGTGTCCCGGAACGGACTTTGCCAATGGCATCAATCTCGTCAATAAAGATGATACTCGGTGCATACCGCCGTGCGCGCGCGAACAGATCGCGCACGCTCTGTGGCCCGCTTCCCTGCCACATCGTCACGAAACTGGAGGCCGTTGCCGCGACAAACGCCACGTTTGACTCGCCCGCCATCGCACGCGCCAACATCGTCTTGCCGGTCCCCGGCGGCCCGTAGAGCAACACCCCTTTGGGCGGTTTGAGGCCGAGGGCCGCGAAGCGCCTGGGGTTTTTTAGAAAATCTATGAAGAATCTGAGTTCCTCCTTCGCCGTATCCGCGCCGATCACATCCGCAAATCGCGTGCTCGGCCGCTCTACATCTTCCATCACTTCTCCCGCATCCGCCGCCGCGATGGCCCGGGCCAGCCGCAGATTTCGCAACCGGATGCTGATTCCCTTACTTGCGGCATCAATATGCGGCACGGTGTCGAACATCAACGCCTTTCGCTCCTGAGCGAGGTTGTCCGCCGCCTTCTCCCGGTGTAACCTACGGCAGGTCGCCACCAGGCTTTCCGCCACCTGCGAACGATAGGTTTGCCATCCGGGATCCATATCGTCCACGAACCGGCTCGCCAACATGCCCCGCGCCCCTCCGCCCCGGATGCAGGCCGTGAAGAGTTCATCAGCCGAGCCAGAAATGCCGGCATCTCCCTTTCGGCTTCTCTCCAAGGCCAGCAGATAGACCGGAATGTTGGGCAACCGGTTGCGGATGCTTCGCAACAGTTCCTGACCCTTGTCAAGCGAGCGGGCGGCAAGCGGCGTATGGTCAAACGAAGTGGTCGACATCCCGATGTACCCATCCCGCTCCGATCGTCCCAGCCAGATGTCGAGGAGGACCATGTCTACGTCCTCGTTTGCAAGAATCTCCAGCGCCTGTTCCTGCGTCGCCGCAGTCCGCCACTCGATCTCCGGAATGAATTCGCCGTAAAGCGCCGTGATGTCCCGATCCGCAATCAACAGAATGCGGGGTTTTCCGTCCGGTTCAAATATCCGCCCGATTTCCACATCGCGCGGTCCATCGCTCTCATCCAGCACGAACTCGATCTTCTGCACCTGATCGAAAACCTCGTCCAGTCGTTCGGTCTTGAACAATTGGCAAAACTTGAAAATTTCCGTCTTGACGAAAATCTCCGCCTGCGACCGCAATGTCCGGGCGTCCGTGCGCGCCCCCTCGCGCAGGACCAGGCATAGGGAGAGTAGGTCGCTAAACGAAACGGACTTGTAGTATTGTTTCTCCAGCAAACTCGCCACCCGCCCCAACTCCGCCTGCACCACGCGATCGAGTTCGTTTACTCGCAGACGATTGAAGAGCACCGGATATCCTGTTGCCATGCGGGAGCAGATAGCCGGCGGGAAAAATGGCTCGCCCGTGCGCGGGTCCTTCTCCGTTTCCAGGGCATCCAAGATTGTTTTGCGGTGAAAGTTCGCATTCGCCGTGTGTACACCACTCTGGTTAGGGCGGTCATAGAGTTTGGCACCGGCGTTGGTTGTCAATATGATCGTCGTATCCCGGAAGCTGACGTTGCGCTCGTGAAACTTGTCCTCTAACGACCCCACGTCCAGAATCTGGAGAAACAACTGAATCGTGTTGATGTGCGATTTCTCGATCTCATCGAAGAGTAGAATGGCATCCGGATTTTTCTCCACGAATTCCGTCAGAACGCCCGGATGCGCGCCACGAAAAGCCTTTGCCATACCCACGAGTTGCTCGTTTTGCTGGGAGCCGGAATAGGCGCTCATGTCAAACCGCTTGAAAGGGCGGTCAAGATATGACGCGCCGATTTCAGCCAGATACGTTTTCCCTACTCCCGGAGGTCCCGCAAAAACAAAGACCGCGCGGGGCGCGCGCCTCCGGGAGTCTGCAGCCGCCACCACCTCGGCGTTGAACAGGCCCTCAACGAACGCATGGACCGCGTGATCCTGGCCGAACACCTTTGTCAATAGATCCAGGCGCATCTGCCGCAACCGTTCAGTCAGTTCCCTAATCCCCGGCGTCTTGGCCTCCTTTTCGTACCACGCAGTCAGACGCATCAACGTTCCGTTTCGCATCAAAGGCGTGACGGCCAGAATGAGACAGGCATCCCGCGACGACGCCAGTGCGCACGCGATATGTGGCAAGTCCACTAACGCAGGTTGATGCGGATTCGGGACCTCCTCCGAAAGTTCCTTGGCCACCGCCAGCATGGCCGTTACGCCCTCGTCTAGCGGCAGTTTTCCCGGGCATGCCGCCGGTTCCGGCAGAGCGGGACAGGCCGACCGCAACGCTTCCGGCAGCATCCCCAGCACCTCAGCCAGCAGGACGCCCGCCTCCGGCCTCACGCCGAATACCACGAGGAACGTCTTGAGATTCAGGCTCGCCGTTCCGCTCGAAAAAGCGTAATCCTTTGCCAGATCAACAATCTTTTGTGCGCGGTCTGTGAACATAGTGATCCTCTCGTCATTCAGGAGACAAAAGGCTCCTGCCTTTTACAGTTCATTGGGTATCCCGCCCGCGACTATGTCCGCCACCGACATTACAGCCGCTGTCCGCCGCCAGTGTGCATCGTTCTGAATCTGTTCCTTGAGAGTCTTTCGGTCTACCCGCCAAACCCACATCGGCGTATCTTTTTCTACAACCGCCTTGAGCGCAGACAATGTATCCGGCGCCGTCCGCGCATCATCGAGATCGGGAAGCCAGACCACCATATTCGGGCATCTGGGCGCCTCTGTGAATACTCGATGAATAATGCGCACCGTCTCATTCGACGTGGGTCTTTCGCTTTTTGATGTCGGGCAATCTTGGCCATTAGGAGTTTCGACTGCAGCCGTTGAAGGTTTGAGTGTGCAATCCACGATTCTCAAACGTCTGCCCCCAACATTCTCCTTCACTGTAAGACAGGCGAGTGCCATCATCACCTCACGGGCAGCCTCTGGTGTATCACAGACCAGAAAGATACCCTTCTTCGCCTTTCCATCCAGCGTCTTGAACAGTGTTTTTGCTTCCGCCGCACGTCCAGGTTCTGGGAAAAGGCCGCCCTTCGACGCCAGGGCCGTCAAATCCACGCCCCATTCGGCGATGATGCCGGAAAGCCTGCCCGCCTGAGACAGTGGACCCGCGCATTCGCCAAGGACATTTCGGACAGCATCGGTCGGTTTCGCGGCAAGCGCCGCAAGGAGATGGCACGGCATCAGCACATCGCAGCCGTCCTCGTCCGCTTTCTGAGTCGCTTCATTGAACATTTCGCGGCTCTTCTCAGACCGGTGTATCTCCCCGCCGTCGTAGGTCGCATCGCCTTTGCCCAGCGCCGTTCGTAGTTTCCGGCGCGTGACTGTGCTGTCCACGCCCATTGCCTGCACAGCATGTCGCACTTCCAACGTGTCCCTTGCCAATTCCTTGCCAATCATGATCTCTTCCGGGCACAGTTTCTCCACCTGTTCCGGCGGCACTTCCGCAAGTTTCAGCAATGCCATCAGAAAATGTTCCGGTTCGATCACGGGGAACTTCCCCGCAATCGCCTCCCGTGCCGCCAGTTGCCAAACCAGAGCCATGGATGTGGAGACCTTAGTCATACAAAACTCCCGAACACTTGCCTACCCCCGCCGGAGACTTCACCGCGCCACCGCCTCGGTGGCAGCCCCGGGTGTCTTCTCTCCGCGTCAGGTGGCGCGCACACGGCGGACCGCCGCCGGAAGGCGCGCAACGGCACCTCCGGGAAACCGGCGAGGGTGTTGTCGAAACGCAGGGTTATGATACGTGGTTGCATGGCCAGCATCCTTTTCGAGCGAATCGGTAAAATCGATTCGGTCAATAAAATAACGGCGGGGGGGGCAAGCCCCCCTGCACCTCCCGACGCCCGCCTTTCCGGCTGCGCACGGAGGCAGGCGTCTAATACACTGAGCACCGTCAAGGTTCATGGAAGAGTCCTCGCGAGGCGCAAGCCCAGGTCGTCGCTGCGGCCGCCGGGGACGCGCCTGCCGCGGTTCGCCGAGCAGCAGGCCCTGGCGCCGTTGAACCAGCTCCCGCCCCGGAAGACGCGGAGCGAACCCGACCCGGGGCCAGCGGGGTCTGTAACACTGCCAGATGGGTAGTCGCCGTACCAGTCTGCACACCACTCCCCTACGTTGCCGTGCATGTCGTAAAGGTTCCATGCGTTGGGGGTTTTCTGGCCCACCGGATGCGTTGTTCTTCTACTGTTTGAATCGTACCAGGCCACGTCGTCCAGATTGCCGGCATAGGGGCTGGTCGTTGCGGCGCGGCAGGCATATTCCCACTCCGCCTCGGTTGGCAGGCGGAACCCACTGCCAGGCACGCGGGCGTTGACATGGCGGATAAACTCCTGACAATCGGTCCACGAGACTCGTTCAACCGGCAGCGCGGCACCCATAATTTTGCTCGGTTTCGACCCCATCACCTGTTCCCATTGCGCCTGAGTCACTTCGGTCTTGCCCATCCAGAACCCCTTGGTCAATGTCACCCTGTGTTGGGTCTCATCGTTAAAACGGGTCGCTTCGTCGGCGGGACTGCCCATCGTAAAACTACCCGCCGGGCACCACACGAGTTCCAGTTTCACTCCGTCACCTAGATCCACCGAGATACTATCCCCTGCCTGCCGTGCGCCCTCCGCAACAAACCGCTGACGCTCCGTATCAGAGGGGAACATTTCCTGAAAGGTTTGCTGTAATTCGCGACGTTTGGCAACGAGTGGTGCAAGCGTCGGATCGACCGACAACTTTCGGTCGATCAAGACCTGCCTTTGGTTTTCCAGACTCATCAAATCCTGCAGGGCCTCATTCTTCTTCTCAACCAGTTCCTTGAGTTCGATATCTGACGTCCGCAGTTTATCCTCCTGCGGACGCAAGTCCTTGGTCAGGACGCTGAGTTCGGCAAACATCTCCCGCAACTTAACAAGATCCGGTTTGCTGGCGGTGGTGGTCGCCGCCAACGAGGCTTGCCGATAAGCCTTCAAGGTTTGTTGTAATTCGCGGCGTTTGACCACGAGCGGCGCAAGCTTCGGATCTTCCGACAGTTTTTGGTCGATCACATCCCGACATTGATTGTCTAGATTGAGCACAACCTGCCGGGCTAAATTCGTCTTCTCTGCCAACGCAATGATTTCGACGTCTTCCGTCAGCAACTTCACCTCTTGCGGGCGCAACTCCTTGATCAGGGATCTGAATTCGGCCAAGTACTCCTGCCGCTTGGTATAGTCCGGTTTGCTGGCAATGGTGCGCGCGGCCGACACGGCCAGCCGGTTGCGTTCCGTCTCCTCAATCATCCGTTTGCGATCCGCCTCTTCGGCTACCCGCCGTTCCTCGGCCGCCCGGCGTGCCTCAACCAACCGTTTCTCCTCGGCTACCCGCCGTTCCTCGACTAACCGCCGTTCCTCGGTCGCCCGGCGTTCCTCAACCAACCGTTTCTCTTCGGCTAACCGACGTTCCACAGCCAACCGTTGCTCCTCGGCTAACCGACGTTCCTCGGCCACCCGCTTCTCCTCTGCCAGTCGTAGCCGTTCCATCTCGGCCACCCGTTTGCGTTCCTCCTCCTTGAACCGCTCACGTGCCAACTCGGCGGCCAGCCGATTCTGGTCCGCCTCTACAACACGCTTGCGCTCTGATGCTTTGCGAATGGCTTCTGCCAACCGGTTGCAGGCGGCGCCGTATTTCTTCTTCGTGAAAGCCATTTTAGCTGCTGCGAATTCGCCTTCGCCATATTGTTCGAGTACCCCACGGTTCAGCGAGACGGCGTTTTGATAGCGTTGGTTCAAGGTATTCCGGTGCAAGACCGTTCCGGTTCCTGCCAACGCGCCGGCAACGGCCAGTGCCGCAAAAGCGATAAGACATGCCTTACGTCTCTTCGCACGAACCTTCGTCCGCTGTGCAATAACCTCGTCCAAATCGGGTTGGCCCGCGAGCGACTCCATCTTCCGGCGTGCGTCGCGCAGGATGTCGTCTGCGTCGCGGTATCCCGCAATGCTCTCGCACTGGGCCGCGATGACCTCGAAGTCCTTACGCGTCGTCGCCACGGCCAGAGCCGTCTGGATTGAGGCGTAAACCGCCTCGCGGTATTCCTGACCTAGTCGGTCCATGTTGTCATTCTCAATCGGTTTCATAGCATCCTCAACTTCATCCACGGCGGCGGCTAGGTCCCGCACCCGGCGGTCGAGTTGCTGGAGCGCGTCGGGGTCCTGCGCGGCGGCGACGACCAGCGATTCTACCTGGTTTAACAATTGATCGTCCTCGATTCGTGCCAGTGCGGCGGCGGCTTTGGGCGAGCGGTTATTGCCGAGTTTCTCGCGGGCCTGCTTTAGTCGCTTTTGTTGCTCGGCCACCTGTTTGCGCAGTTCGTCGAGCGACTCGTGTGACATCTGGAGCGAGATCTGCACCACGAATTCCTCGTCCAGAGCGGGGACGTAGGCCTGCGCCCGGATCTGTTGCGACTCGTCAATCATTACCTTAACCTCGATCTGGCTTCCTGCGGGCAAGTCGCGGCGGATGTCGGCGCCGGTGATCGTGATCATGCCGATCAGGTGGTTGCGCACGGCGCGAGCGTTCTCGCCCTCGAGGATCGAAAAGGACCACACATCCTCCGCATGGCCGGCGCGAAGAGCAACATCGGTGCGAAAGTCGTTGGTGCCGTGCGCGGGGAGTTTGGTTCCTTTCTGGACGAAGGGGAGCATTTCTTCGTTCGCGAAGCCAATGCCGATGGTATTGGACAGCGGCGGTTTGTCAGGCAGCTGGTCCATGGCGCGGTTCTCAATCGGTTTCATCGCACACTCCGCTCACAGCAAACTAATCGGTTTCCTTCGATGGCAAAAAGTCAAAACCGGTTCCTGGAATTCTCTTCATCTCGGAATCCCGGTATTCAAGACGGTCATTGTTTCCATACACGATTCCACTCGTTCGTTTGCATCGGAATCTGTTCTTTCTCTGTTTGCGCGGACTCAAGCGCCGTGATGGACTCTCGCGTCTTCTGGAGTTCCGAATCCAATGTCTCGTCCCGTGTCTTTTGCCTGGCATCCGCAACCCCCAGTTTCGCCTCAAGCGTCTCGTGTTGACGTTTGGCCTCCGCCAATCGGCCGTTGATCGCAACACAAATCGAATTGAAAGACCGATCCATTTCATGCCGCAAATCACCAATCGCCTGTTGCGTGTCTTCGATGGTTTGACGGGAGGTAACATCCGCGTCGGTAACCTTCGACAGCGCGGCGGTCGCCATCGTGATCGCTTCGGCGGTCCGGTCAACAGGGGCACGCAACTCTCCGATCATCACCTCCATCGCCTTCAGGCGTTGTGTCAGGCGATGACCGGCGGCCAGTGTACCGATCAGAAGCAGCATCAGAGCGGCGATTCCCGCTGGTACCGCCAACCGCCGCCCAGTTGCGAACGGAAGCTGACGCTGACGCAACGCAGTCAGCGCATCGGCGTAGACGGGGTTATCGGCGTCCAGTGATTGCGCCTTGCGCCAGCAAACCTCAGCTTGCAGGAGAAGGCCCTGTTGGGCGCAGATCCGCGCCTTCAGGTCTAACGCTTCTACCTCGGTGCATTCACCAAGCGAAAACGCTTCGGCAAGGCGCGTCGTCGCCTCGGCAAACCTCCCCCTGCGGGCGAGAAGGCGGGCTTCCATCAGACGAAAGCCGACGCCCCCATCACTGACATCCTGTTCTTCCTGTTCATTCATAGTCGTTATTACCGAGTTGGTTAGATTACGCCTCCGACGCGCTGATCCACCTTTGCCTGTTCTTCACGAGGGAGCATGTTGATGAGTTGCCGGTTGGCGGCCTTGAGGCTATCCACGTCGTTGTTGTTGATGGCCCGTCGACCCTGCGCGACAACCTGTTCCGCCTGCGCGACATCCCGCATGGATTTCAGCCGTTCAACCAGATGATTAAAGCGGCCGACATGGTAGGCCGTCAGGCGATCCACCACCGTGAACCAGAGGCCGTCGAAATCATCTGCGACCCTCTTCAGTAGTCCTGGATCACCGGAGTCCACGGCACGTTGATGCTCATTGATAAGCGAATTCAGGCGATTTTTGTCGGAGGAGTCTCCATGATCTTTGACCATACCCTCGCAGTCCTTCTTGTTCTTTTCGGCCAGTTCGATGAGTCCCGGCCATTCGGATGCATCCTCGACCTCGTCCACGGCGGCGGCAAGGTCCCGCACTCTGCGGTCGAGTTGCTGGAGCGCGTCCGGGTCCTGCGCGGCGGCGGTGGCCAATGCATCCACTTGAGGCAGTAATTGCTCGTCCTCGATGCGCGCCAGGGCGGCGTCGGCCTTGAGGGTGCGGTTCTTTCCGAGTTTTTCGCGGGCGGCCTTCAACCGTTTGTGCTGATCGGCCACCTGTTTGCGCAGTTCGTCGAGTGACTCGTGTGACATCTGGAGAGAGATCTGCACATGAAAATCCTCATCTAGGGCCATAACGTAGGCCTGCGCCCGGATCTGCTGCGACTCGTCAATCATCACCTTAACCTCAACCTGGCTTCCTGCGGGCAAGTCGCGGCGGATTTCGGCGCCGGTTATCGTGATTTTGCCGATCAGGTGGTTGCGCACAGCGCGCGTGTTCTCGCCCTCGAGGATCGGAATGTACAACACATCCTCAGCATGGCCGGCGCGGAGTGCAACAACGGTGCGGTGATCGTTGGTGCCGTGTGCGGGGAGTTTGGTTCCCTTCTGGATGTAGGGGAGCATCTCCTCGTTCGCGAGGCCAATGCCGATGGTCTGGGACAGCGGCGGTTTGTCTGGCGTGTGGCCGATGGTGTAGGCGATGCGTTCAGGTGATACCGTCAGGCGTGTGCCGGTGACATCGCACAACTCGATGTCGTACTCGCAGCGCCGTTTCTCTTCGGCGAACAGTTGAGTCATGAAGACCCCTTCAACGCCGAGGGTGATACGCCCGGATCGCCACTTGGTCTTTATATCCACGAATTCGAGCGTGCAACCCTTCGGGTCGCGCCCGGCCGGTGCGAAGACGCGACCACCGATGTCTGGATCCCCCTCCTTGCCGACAGGTTCGTGTTCAATCTCAATGCGCCATGTGCCGGAGGGCAACGCCTCTGCACCACCCATCTCGATTATGCGTTGAGTACCGGCAAAGATCGCTGCGCCGCGTGCCACCACGGTGACGGGATCAATACTGAACTCGAGTGTTGCGCCCAGTTCCTTCGCAACCGCCTCGCGCATCCACGGGTTCAATGTGGATCCGCCGACCATCAACACCTTACTGAGTTCCTTGCCCGTCAGTCCCTTGTCCTTCAGTACCTTGCGGCAGAGGTTTAACGCCCTCTCGACATAAGGCTTGCCAACCTCGATCACATCTTCGGGTGTCAGCGTGTACAGGAAGTCTACACTCTTTCCATCTGCGTCCTCACAAAGCCCCTCGATGTAGATCTCATAGGGGGCTCGGGTGCGGCAGACCTCGATCTTGGCTTTTTCCGCTGCGTATTTGAGTGTGCCGATCGCCTTCAGCCACTTCGCATTGCCGCGCTGGAAGTCAGGCAGGTTGTACTTGCGAGTCGCGGCGGGAATCAGTTTCGCGGTCGTGATGTCCCAGTCAATCAGTTTCCCTCCGAGGTGGTTATCGCCGTCATGGTTGACCACCTGGATCAGGCCGTCGCGCACACGCATCAGGGCGGAGTCAAAGGTGCCGCCGCCGAAGTCGAAGACCAGCCAATAGACATTGTCGCTGACAGACTGAAAGCCGTACGCGAGCGAGGCTGCAACCGGTTCCAGTAGCAGGATGCACTGCTTGAAGCCCGCCCCGGCGATTCTTGCGAGCCCCGCCTTAACTTCATCGTCCGAAGTGCCGCAGGACGCGCGGCGCGTGGCGGCCGTCTGGGGCAGTTCGAAAGCAGCGGGCACCGTAACAACGGCGGCTCGGACCTCCTCACCCATGCTGGTTTGCACATCCATCTTGAGCGACTTCAAAACCTCGGAGGAAAGCTCCTCTGGAAGCATCTCGCGCCCACTGCGGACAAACTTCTTGAGCTCGCAACTGCCCATGCGCAGTTTGAACTCCAGATCACCGTTTTCGGGGTCGTCCTTGAGTGCGTGCGCCTTGGCCTCCTCGCCCACGTATAGGTTGCCACGCTTGTCGATCCAGACCGCCGAGGGTGTGATCACCGAGCCCGCCTTGTTGGGGATGGGTTTGGCGTCCACGCCGTCCACGACGGCGATCGTGCTGTTTGTCGTTCCGAGGTCAATTCCAAAGTCAATGGTCGTCCGTTTCATGCTTGTTCTCCTGTTCCCGCCGAAGCGGTGTTGTTTGTCGTGTTGGCGGCTAATCCAGTCTTTTGTTGGGTGCTATCGCAGGAGCACAAAGTCACAGGGGAAACTTCGGACGGCGCGACAGGTCCTTCTACCGTCGGACATTCGGCCTTCGGCGCAGGCTGTTCGTTGCTGGTCGTTCGTTGTCCATCCCCACTCGGAGTCCTTCTTCCTTCTGCGCTTTGATCTTCCGCTTCTCCGCCCGTGTTGGCATTGTTGCGCTCCATCGGAACAGGGGTATCTCCCTTCACGTCCGCCGTCGGTGGCACCGCCACAAAGACCTCCGCACGCTGGATCAGCCGACCGTGCCAATAGACCAGCGGCATCACCGCCTCCGTCACCTTCTCATAAGTGAGTCCCTGGGTCGGCACGAAATCGAGTGGCCGCATCATCGCCTCACCGCCTGTGGGGTAGCGCTTGCCTGTCGGGTCCGCCACCTCCAGACCACACTTCTTTAGGGCATCCGCGCCTTTGTTCAGTCTACCGAGTGTGCGGCGGGTTCGCGGGTCGTCATCCGTCGTATCCTCGTTCAGCCATTCCCTCTTGAAATGTTTGGTCTTGAGGTACCATAGACAGGTTGCCACTTCTGCCAGCGCAATCAGCGAGGTTTCTTGCTGACTTCTCTCCCGTACAGGTTCTTGGATTTTTGGGCTTTTCTTCGTAGGCGCTGTGGCCGGTTGAGGTGGCAGGATGGGACTACTGGGTAGCACAATTCGAAACTCGATCGGATGTTGCACCTGACGAAAATCGTCTAGGATGGCCTGAAGTCCGCCCGCACGAACCGGTTGCAGAGCGGCCTTTCTGCCTGATTTATTCTTGTCGTTCTTTCCACTTCGCTTCGCCATACTGGTCTCCTTTTAGCTGTTGTGTTCAAGTTGTACTACCACACAAAACTGCGGATGTTGCGCCATCTTGAAGTATTTCAACACAGAAGCACCAAACCAAAGAGACGGCTCTGTTTGGTGTTCACTGTGTCTCTGGAACTCCGCGTTTCGGGCACTTTGATCATGGATCACGTGCTTGCTCCGAGATATCAACAGTCCTTTCCGCAATTTATGCAGACCGATACACCCTTAGGATTACCCTTTCCACAAGACTGACACAGTTTGATGCTTGACCAGTCGCCCTGCTGTTATGCGTGCGTGCCAGACAAAGGAGGAGGTAATGTTGGCGGCTTGCTCTTTTTTCCCTGATTTCGTTTGACACGCGCCTCGCTGCACTTTACTTCCGGTGCGTCCAATTCTCGTAACACCGGCGAGCGTGAAACCGTACCCTTCGGTGTAACTTCGCCGCCATCGTCATCAGGTTTTTCACCAAAGGTCCAGGATTTGTGCTGTTGTGTTGCGATGACGGGTGCCTGTAGAAAACCGCTTTCCGGTCGAATACCGGCGGGAAGCCCCGGCTGCGGGTTCGCGGTCTTATAGGCGGCGACTGCACGTTTGCGAAGATCCAGTAGTTCGGCCTGCACCCGTTTGTGATCGGCGACGGCTTGTTGAGACTGCCCAACGGCCATCGTTTGTTGCCGCTGCGCGGCTTCCAACGCGGCGTTGGCCGTGTCACGAGCCGGATTCGGGCGTCCGAAGAGGCGTGAGAATAAGCCTTGGCTCGCAACTGCCCGCACCAAGGCGACGCGTGCGCGTTCGACCGACTGACCTGCCAGAGCGGAGCCCTTTGCCAGCGTCTCGGCCAGATTTTTTGCGCTCGCTTCCATGGCACACGCCTCCGGGAAATGTTCCGGATCGGCCGCGTGCAACGCCGCTTCATGCCAAGCTTCGATCTTCTTTGGCCACTCCGAGTGGTGCCACCAGCACTCGGGGCAGCGTGAGACGGTCACATCGGCATAATCGTAAGATGTGCCGTTGCCGAACAGGAACTCTATGCGGGTCACTGGCCCGTGCATGGCGACGGTAATGGAGGCAGTGGCGTCGCCTGAGTGTTGCCCACAGAAGAAGCAGGTGTCAGTCGCAGCACCGCCCACCGCAACCGCCGTGCGCCGCGCGCGCTGTTTCGCCAGTTTCTTCGCCAGCGCATTCGCGTCGCCCTTGCCAGGACCTCCAGCTTGGGTTGACAATTTCTCGCCGATCGGTTTGTTTTTACAAATCCCCGGATCCTGCGGGTCAAGTTTTGCCGCAAGTGCCATATAGTCAAGCGGTGCCTGCAAGGCGGCGTTAAGCGTGCGCTTCTTTTGTTCGGTCTGCCTTTCATTACGCGAAGAGCAGGAAGAACACATGAACAGGTTGTCGCCATTAAAGGTGAAATTTGTCCAAGTAGTATAATTAGTGGACCCGCAAGCAAGGCAGGGAGGAACCATAAACGCGTTCATTTGCGGACTCGGAAGACGGTACCTACCATTCCCAGCACGGAGTTTGTCCATGATCTCTTTGATCACGCCGCTCTCGGCATTATACTCACCGAGAGCTGCATTGCTGGCACGAATAGCCTTGAGGCTCATGCTGTAGGCGGCGACGCGGATTAGTGGGAAGCCGATCCGCTTGTCCATGGCCAACAGGATATCCAACGCGGCGTCGTAGTTTCCCGCCTCGGCGTGGGCGCGGGCCTTTTCCAGGTCCGCGACGACTTCCGGGGCGAGATCCCAGTAGCCCGGCGCACACCAATCGTTGCCGTTCTTGGCGTTTTCCTGATCTATTCTGATGTTCTCCGTGATCTGGTCGCGCAGTCGTTGGCCCATCGCCACGCTCTGGGCAAGTACCAGCAGTTTCTCGCCCTCGGCCCAGTTGTTGGTTGCCTTACAGTAGGCGACCTCCGCCAGATTCATTGCCTCGCCTACCTCGTCGTGGACGCCCTGCCTGGCGAGGTCGTTGTCCGCAACGCGGTCATGGATGGCTAGCAGTGGCTGCACGGTTTGGTGCAATTCTCGGGCGAACCTGTCGCCATGCTGAGGTGTCTTGGTCCAATGTTTCTTGGACGATGCTACGGCGGCGGAGATGCGGTTGCGGAGCGGCTTGAGCGCCTCGCGGACAACTTCGTCCGCAATCCCAGTGTCAAATCCCGAATCACGGATTACTTTCAGCAAAGCGGCGGTCTTTTTCGTGTCGCCCTGTTCTGACGCCGCGACCGCCTGACGGGCGAAGATGAGCAGTTTCATGCGGGGAAGGGTGTCGCGAAGGCGGCGAACGAATCCAGTGGTCAGGCGGACGTCGTTCATCTCGCCGACACGGGACCGGACATGATCCCAAAAGGTTTCGGCCGCCAGTGTGTTCTTCCAGGCGGCCAGCGCGGCGGAGGCGGCCCCTTCCGATTGCGTACTCTCCAATGCCAGGATATGCTCCATTACAGCCAAGTTGTGCAAGCCATGGACGGTATTGGCCGAACCGGAAGGCTGCCGCTTCCAGTGGTTGCGGGCCTCCGTCACATTTCCACGTTCCAAAGCCGCTAAGCCTGCATCGCCTGGCGGTGCGGAAAACCAGAAGAACTCATCTAAGAAGCGGGCGAGCGGGTCGTTCATCCTCTCCATCGCCTTCGCAGCGGTTTCAGATGAGGGCGGCGGGGTCAGCGGGAATATCCCGGTGAAGGACACCTCTGCTGAAAGTCCGAGTTTCCGTTGCATCTCCAGGCGCTTTTGCCGCTGCCGCACTTCCGCCGGCCCGGTGTTCACGGGGACGGCCAGTACGCGGAAAAGATTGTTCCGGTAGAGGTCCACTGTCGCCAGTTCCAGTAACTCTTCGCAGAGTTGGACACCTGAAGATGCACCGTTTGCTACGCTCATAAACCCCCACATCCCAAATCGTTTGACTGTTCAATCGATACTACCGAGCATTCTCAGTCAGGTTGCGTGGACATCGGTTTTTTTGACACCATGACGTTGAAACATAGTACTGCTTATGTCTTCGGCTTCACTCCGCGCTGCGGGGCGTTCCTGTTCTTCTCGCCAAAACAGGCGGTCGAGACGTGCATGATGCCTTTGCGCCAGAGGCGGACGTGGCACTCGTAGCGGTCTCGGATGGCCATGTCCTTGCCCATGGCCTCCTCCATCATGTCGGCGGCGAGGGCGAGTTTCGCCGGGTCACCCGCCGCCTGAAGGGCCTCGGACGCAAGTTTTTGAGCATCCGCCTGGCTGTCGCGGGCAGGCGGGGTGATTGCGCTGGATTTTGCGGCGAAAGAGGAACGGCTCGCCCCGGCGGCCGCGGCGGCGGGGTTCCACCGCTCAAGATCGCTAAGTAACTCAACGGCGTTTGGATAACGGTCGGCTGCGTCTGCCGCCAGGCATCGAAAGAGGATAGACTCCAATCCTGCGTCCACGGCGATATTGTAGATGCTGGGAGGGCGTACGGGGCGCAGGAATCGGTTTGCGTCGGCGACATCGCGGTCGCCGAGGAGCGGAAAGGGCATTTGGTCGGTCAGCAACAGGTAGAGTGTCGTGCCGATCGCCCAGATATCGGCGGCAGGAGAGTCTTGGTTGTCGAGCGATTCGGGCGGCTTAAACCCAAGGGTACCCTTGGCACTAACGAGAAGCGTGAGCGGGTTGACCGCCTTGGCGAGCCCGAAATCGCTGAGGCGCACCTGTAAGCCGTCGCCACTGTAGCCCACCAAGATATTTTGCGGTTTGATGTCGCGGTGTACGATTGGCGGCGACGAGGCGTGTGCAACGGCCAGTCCCCGGCAGAGTTGCCGCGCGATCTCGACCACTTGGGCGACGGGCATGAAGTTGGCACCGAACGAGCGCCAGTAGCGTTCCAGCGTCCCACCCGCCACATAGGTCATAGTGAAGTAGCCGAATACGTTCCGTTCCGCCTTCAGCACATTCGCATCAAAAACCTCGACGATGTTCGGATGCTTCATGTGGGAGAGGAGGATCGCCTCCGCGATGTTGGCCTCGGTCTCCTTGAGAGTGGCGCCGGCGGCCTTAAAGACTTTCATAGCTTGCCGCCCCATGAACCGGTGGCGGACGCGGTACACCTCGGCAAACGCGCCTTCGCCCAGTAGTCGCTCGACCTCGTAGGTCTCGCGGATGACATCGCCTTCCTTGAGAATTCTCATGATACTTTCACCGCTTCCCTGACGGCCGTCCGAATCGCTGGCGGTGCCCAACTTTGCGCCAAACACCAGCGGCCCAAGCGTTCGAAACTGGCTGGTGGAAGCGACGACACAGTCGCA
Organism: uncultured Akkermansia sp.; assembly: GCA_964580075.1. Taxonomy (GTDB): domain Bacteria; phylum Verrucomicrobiota; class Kiritimatiellia; order RFP12; family JAAYNR01; genus VGWG01. The sequence goes on from CAZOJL010000020.1 coordinate 26,293, forward strand.
TAGCCGCAGGTCCTCGCGTGAGCGATAATCGCCGCGTAGAGCGCCTTTGCGGCATCCCGCGGCAGGGCGTCGCCTGCGTCCATCGCCCGCTTGGCGTAATCCTTGATCCGCATCAGCATCTCCCGAGGTACATCCCGCCGCACCAGCGTTTCCCCGAACGTCCACGCTGTTCGTTGTTCGAAGTTTAACGTTCCGCCTTCAGGCGATTCCCGTCTCTCCGCCGCCAATTCCTGCTCTACAGGTGTTGAGAGCAGGTGGGTCAGGATGGCGGCGAGGTCATGCGCCGACCAGGACGCCAGTGCGGATTCGTCCCCGTCCATCATGGCGCACAGCGCGGAGAGACTGGAGCAGACGGGCAAAGGCTTTTTTTCGGTGTCCATGCAAGATCCTCCATCCGTAACTACCACGCCGTACCGCCCAAGTTGCGTGACCGCATCAGAATTCCCCGGAGGTCCGCCATCTCGCCTTCCACATCGGCGGCATTCGCCGCATAGCGCCCGATGGTCTCCCGGAGGCACCGCACGAACATGCGCTTGGCCGTGACCAGCAGGTTGATAGCCTCACGCGGGGATGAGAGGTTGAACTGCGTGACGAGTTCCTCATAAGGGACTTCGGGCGCATCCTGATAGGCCGGACGTACCACCCGACAATAAAAGACATCCCAGACGTCGCTCCGGGATTTCTCCTGGCACTCCACCTTCATGCATTCGAGGGCGGTCGTCACCGTCTGGCGGGCCCAGTTTTCGTCGAAATGCACGGTTTGCTCGGCGACCACGGGAATATCGGGGATATCCTCGACGCCCGCATCCTTCATCGGGTCACGCGCCCGTTTTGCAAACCATGTCGCAACATAGTTGTTCAACGACTTCAGAACGAGGTTCCTGAAGCGCCCCCGCGCCTGATCCGCCTTCTTAAAAAGACCTCCCCTCAGAATCTTGTCAGCGACAAACCCCTGAAGAATGTCCTCAACATGATCCGGAGAAAGACGTCGAGCCCGGAGAAGGTATCGCTGCAGGGCGGGAAGATAGACACGGAACAAATCGTCCTGCACCTTGCCACTGATCGAAAAATCAGACCGGGCGGCCTGAAGCACCGCCGCCCAGTTCGTCGCTGGAAAAAACTGCTGCTTCGCGCCACGGTTGTTCACATCCTCCGAAGCCGCAGCGCCAGATTGATTATTAGTGTCCATTGACAACATAATATACGATTCACTAGCAGCCCATAGGCTATACGGGAACGAACAGCACGACATCTCGACGTTACCACGAAACGTTCCGTAAACCACAGATTTAGCGTATGTTATAAGGGTGGGTGGAAATAGTCAATCCCGATTTAGCCAAGATGGAAGGTTGCCGTAAGGACAGTGTGGAATGGTTAAGCAAAGGGGGGGCTATCCCGATCCGCGCGTCTATCTTCTTTGCATTGCGGTAGACATCGATCCGTGCTCTGAACACTCAGGTTCTTGGCTAAGTGGCTTGATTGTATAGCGACCACCCTTTGGGCAGACCAATCCGGAAAACCCGTTCTTCAGGTACTCAGAAACCTGTTCCTCCGGAACGGCTTCACCATCCTTGTAAGCGTTCGCCAGTGCCGCCTGTTCCTTGGCATTATCGATCAAGCGCATGTTGGTGATGCAGGCATTTCGTTGGGCCATGTCTCTTGCCTTGACGAAGGATGGAATTGCTATGGCCGCCAACAGGCCGATGACAGGAATGAGACAGGCACAGACGATCGCGGCAATCACCCCTCCGGACAGACCGCGTGCGGGTGCCGACGAGGCGGGCAGCGTGGTTCGCGGTACGGACATGGCGCTTGTGTGGACAAGTTGATTGACACTCGATTGCATCATCCCAATGAAGATTGGAGTGAAGATCGTATAGCCGAGCAGAAAGTTGATGTACGGAATGATCTGGAAGATGCATGCCGTGGTCGCCAAGCCGCTGAGATTGCTGGGGGGCAGGCCATACAGGTCGCGCTGCTCGTCGATGCGCAGACACAGACGCCGGTAAGTAAAGAATATCCAGTACAAGTTGAAGAAAGGGATGAAGCAGAAGCCCACTGCCTTGCCTGCCGATGGATCATCAGTTCTAACGCGACAGATCTTTCCGTGCATCACGTTCAGCCAGATCAGCGTGAATATGCCAAACGTCACGAAGTGCAGCAGGATCGCAACCGCAACGGGGAGTTTCGTCAGTTGATGAGGACATGAAGGTGACGCTCCTGTCCGACTGTTGGGGGATGGCGGCGCGCCACCCTCTTGAGTCAAGTTGAAAACGATTCCGATTGATTGCCAATCCGCCATCCCTTCGCACCAGCATAAGTCCGATGTGGTTAGGGTGCCTGTAGCGATCTGTTGTCGAATGGTTTCCTCGTCAATGGGGGCTGTCGGCTTTCCATCTTTCGCGATGTGGTATGAACTCATTAGTCATTCCTTTTTTGTTGCCGAACGAACAGCGTACTATCCCACACGCGGCAAGTGTAAGGCGGTTTCCAATAATTGGCAATCGGTAATTTCTGGTTTTTCATGGAGGCAAATTAGCAGCGCGACAGGATGTGACGTGTAAACATGAGATCGAACAGGGCGCGATGTCATAGTCCGTCTGAATCGATCAATACCCGTCCGTGGCCATGCTCCTCCAACCACCAGTAAGTGAAGTGTTTTGAGAGCCAACTGGCGGCTCGCTCCGTCGTCAAATACTGTATCGTCGAAGCATAGATGATTGGGATGCCGAACTTTGCCTCGATCGCGTCCAAGGTGCCGCAGACGGCGTTAGGGTGAACGTCGGAGGGTATGCCGAATTGCGCGAATCCCCCTTTTACGTCCTCAAGCGTCGCCTCGATCAGAATGGCCTTCCACCGAAAGAGGGAGAGCCGGGCACAGGCTGAAAGAAACCGCTGACGGGAGACCACGGTGCAGGCCACCACGTCCGCGATGCTTTTACGCTCCAAGGCCACCAGGTTCTCCATCCCCTCCAGGGTATAGTCACCTGTCTTCAAAGTGGCTCGGCGCTCGCCACCGATCCAGTTCGGATGGTTGGCATAGAGCGGCAACGGCATCTGCTCGCGCGTATCCACCAAAACGACAGGTTTGGGAACGCTTGCGCTCCTCAAGATGCTGCTGCCATCGCGAATCACGCGCAGACGCTGCGTGCCGGACGAGAAGAAGACACCGACTGGCATAGATTCCATCCTTCATTTCGCCCGTTTGGGAAGGGACGACTCACGAACGGCACAAGCAATGACGTCCTTGACCTGTTTTTCAGGCCCCTTCGTGCGTCCAAAGAGTTGGTAGCGCGAAAGATGCGGAAGCCGGAGTATGACGCGTTTTCTCTTGCCAGCTTTGAAAATAATCACATCGGCAGAAACGGCGCCCCATCCTATCTTGAATGTCTTCACGTCGGGGGCAGGCCATTTCAGCTCTTTCTCCAGAATCTGCCTAATCGCTTTTGTCGTAATGCGGTCGATCGTCACTATGAGCAGCGGGTCGATCTCGTCAAAAAGATCCCGCCAAAGTTTGTTGGCGAAGACCTTCACTGCTTCTCGATTAGGCAAGTCGTTTAACGATTTCGACCGAAAAGGGATGTAGCAGGCCGCAAGACTTTGTTGAAGAAGATTGTCGCCGTCTCCCGCCTTGTCGATTTCAGCGGCAATCGCTTCGAAGAGTTTACGGATTTGCTTCTGCAAGGGGGCTTCGCCAGGATGCTTACCGCACCACGACTCACAGACGTAGGCTGACCCATTCTCGCAAGACGGTTCACATTTTCTCTGTTTATCTGACGAACCACCACCGGGATTCAGCGTCAGAAGCGCGATCTGGGTCTTAGCATTCAGACGATCAGCCGGGCACATCAAGAACCGCCAGCCATTCTTATGCCCATCTTTCTGGTATTCCTCTTTCTGGTATTCCTCCTCGATGTTCTTGCATGCTTCTGAGAATGATGTTGTCATTTCATACCTCTTTCAGTATCCCATAGCCCACACAGGAACGAACAGGACGCCACCGGACCCGCAGGCAAGATACGGCCCATATACCATGATCAGTTGTGTTCATTATGCGACCGAGGATGAGAATAGTCAATGGAACTCGGGTGAAACGAAACGGAAAAAAACTGGGGCGCGCATGGAGAAAGGGGGATCGATGCTTGAGAACTGTCGGCGACGATCGGAACGCTGACTCTGATGCTGGCCAAGGGCGGCGTGCGACGGGAATATGTTG
>CAZOJL010000021.1:0-14792 GCA_964580075.1 uncultured Akkermansia sp.
GCAGCAGGTGAGTGAGCAGCCCCGTCCAGACCTGCCACTTGACCGCCTTCTCGTTCTTGAACACGGCCCAGTAGCACTTTTCAGCGATGTCGGGGTTGCGCGTGCGGTTGGCGTTGGAGAAGGTGTTGCGCTTCGGCGGCACCGCGCCACGGATCCGGTTGACTTCAGGCTCATGCAGCCGGAATGCGTCGCAAATCTCGTTCAGGCTGGACGCTCCCGAAATGTGCCCATAGAGCAGGGCGAGGACGTGGCTGAATGCCGGGAACTTCCAGATGTCGGCCCCTCCTCCCGAGCCAGCCGATCAATCAGGCCTTCAGGAATCCACTGGACGATCTGACGCAGCGTGGTGTACGCTGTTCTTGCTGGCCTTGGGAGTGCTCCCTCGGGGGCGCTGAGAAGCGCGTTCAAGCGCGCTAATTCGTGGTTTGGTTTTTTCATATGCCTGTAGGCTACAGGCAAAACCGCTCCCAAGGCCAGCGTTTTTTTGATGCCAAGAAGCGGCTGAATTGGGGATTTACTATTTCCACTCCCCACCCCATACTAAATGCCAACGCTTATGGTTTCTGGAACGTATCGTGGCTACGCCGATGTGGCGTGCTGTTCGCTCTGTATAGCCTATGGGATGCTAGTGAAGGCCGATTAATCAATGTTCAGCCCGTCGGCGCTTCTCGGCACGGTTTTGATCCTGACAGCACCGTCATTTACGGCATCGGCGCCTTTATCAGCGTCGGCAGCGAGGTCTATAAGCGGGTCGGCGGGAAACCTGTCGCTGTGCCTGTAAACAAGAGCTGAGTGGCTATACGATATCTCATGCGCATTGCAGAAATAAGGGCTACATCCGACAATCTGCCAGGAGAGATTCATGAAGAACGTAAGAATATGTCTGATCTTGGCTGCCGTTGCCCATGCGATCGGATTTGCGGGGGCAACCGAGTACCATGTGTCCAGAAGCGGACTCGACTCCCATCCCGGATCGTCATCCCAGCCGTTCCTCACGATTCAGAAGGCGGCCACGGTGATGCAGGCCGGGGATGTGTGCACGGTCCAAGCGGGAACGTATCGCGAAGAGGTGATCCCGCCCCGTGGGGGAAGCGCGGAGGCGCAACGGATCACCTATCGTGCCGCTGAGGGGGAGAAGGTGCTCTGGAAAGGCTCCGACCCATTCACCAATTGGACAGTGCATAGCGGAAACACCTATCAGGTCAGCATCTCCAACACAGTCTTTGGATCCTTCAATCCCTACGCAGTCTGTGTCACTGCGCCCCGGGTAACCTACGGAAACAATAAGTTTCACCGGGGGCAGGTGTTTTATGAAGGGGAGCAATACCGGGAACAGTTCGCCTTAGCTGACGTTACCGCGACGTCCAAAACATGGTATGTGAAACAGGACAATGGCAGCACAGTAATCTATGCCAACTTTGGCGGGGCAGATCCCAATGCCGGCCTGGCCGAAGTGACCATGCGGATGTCCGTGTTCCGCCCCATCGTCGATGGCGGCGTGAACTACATTACGCTGCGCGGCTTTCACATAGCGCACGGGGCGCCGAACGGGTCGCCTCCGTGCCCTACGGTTACTGACCAGCAAGGGCTGATTACCACCTATCGCGGCGGGCACTGGATCATCGAGAATAACGTCATATCGGATTCGCGAACGGTCGGTATTGTCAGCGGGTCTTTGCTGAACGACTGGAAAAGGAACTACGCCACGATGGGGCATCATATTGTCCGCGGGAACATCATCCGAAACTGCGGCCAAGCCGGCATCTGCGGCTGGGGCGGCTGGGGCGTGAGCCTGATCGAAGGAAATCTGATCGAGGAGATCAACCCGCTCATGGAGTTTGGCGGATATGAAACGGCCGGCATCAAGATTCACGCCTCGTCAGATTTCACGATTAGGAACAACGTTATCCGTGGTGTGTACAGTGGAGGAAATGGTAATCATCATGGTATCTGGCTTGACTGGGCCAATCAGAACCTGCGGGTGACGGGGAATATCATCTACAACACGGCCCAGTCGGCCCTGTATTTAGAAAAAGGCGTCGGTGGTAACCTCGTCGACAACAACGTGTTTGTGGCCCGTGGTGTCGAGGTGCAGTCGCATCAGGTCCTGCTGGCCCACAATCTTATGATCGGAGGCCATTTCTTCATGCACGTGGATGGCCGCAACGCTCAATATTCTAAACCCCACACGTATGACGAAATCGACCGATGGACCATGGAAACTGGGGCCAACCGCTTCTTCGGCAACATTTTCGTCGGATTTTCTCCGCCGAAAAAGACAAAGACCGAGCACCCTGACCGGGCCGATTTCAACGTGTATTACAAGGACGCCAAGAAGCCGTCCTTTGAAGGCGCCCAGTCGCGTGTGGTTTCCGCTTTCGATCCTGGCTTTACGCTGAAATCCCTGCCCGACGGCGCAGAGATCACCTTTGCGGTGGACGCCGGCTTCCCAGGCGTGCCAACGTCGATTATCACCAGCGAAATGCTGGGCACGAACTTCCTGACCGGCGCCGGAATGGAAAACCCCGATGGAACCCCGATGGATGTCACCACCGACTTCCTGGGCACGACGCGCGGCAAGAATCCGACGCCGGGGCCGTTTGAGACTCTGAAAAGTGGAACCAACACCTTTACGCTCAGAGTCGGTCCGGGCTACAAGGAAGGAAGCTCAACGCCGTGAGACGACAAACGCAGACCTGTCCGGGTGCGGGTCGAGTAAGGATGGCGCATTGTGATTGCTCTTGTCGAAAAGAAGAAGGAGGCGAGCGTGCCGCTGATGCAGGATCTGAGTGATGGGGCATCGCTGATCGCCAGAGCATTCAGGCGGCTTAGCGCTCCCTTGGGACGGTATAATTTCGACGGGGACTGGACGCACCTCTATCACGAAATGGAAACTTTCGGGTGGGATCAAGTCCAGGGAGGGCTGTCCCTCACGCATCACGCTAACGGGCTGCTCCGGATCGAAGGTTTCCGCTACTGTCCCGACGGGTACTGCTATTTTACGACCGCCGAGATGCAGGGGGGAGGGGACTTGCTGCGTGCGCCCACATCCTGGAGGGTTAGTTCCAAGGTGTCGCAGACGGTGGAGGGCACACCCATTTTGAACTCAGGGATGACGAAACGAGTGGAGGTGAATGGCGGGGGCCTTCTGGTGGAGGAAGGGAACCGGCGGCGTACGGTCGAGGCGCAGGGGCCCTATCTCTGCAAGCGTGGCCTCCTCGACGTGGTCGGGCGCATACGTATGCTCGGGATGGACGAACTCCACTTCACACTGGTCGACGAGTACGACGAGGTGTGCCCGGGGCAGACCATACGGTTCTGCGGCACACGGAATGCAGAGACCCGTAGCGGCACGATAGAGGTTTCTTGCTACCAGCACACCGGCATTGGCACGATTCCGGGGGTCTACTACGTCGATGCAGTGGGCCGAGTGCTGTTCTGCATCTCCGGCATGGAGATGATGGTCCTGGCGAGCGTTGACGGCACGGAAACGGGATATCTTCAATGATCGACGACAACCGAGGTGTTGGCGAAGCTGGCGGACACGGGAAACCCAACATACTCATCGCTATTTGCGATCAGATGAATCTCGACGCCATCGGAGCCTATCGCACCCATTTCGAGCACGGTTCGTGGCTGAGCCACTGGGTCAACACGCCGCAGCTGGATGAGCTGGTTGCACACGGCGTGTCCTTTACCGAATCCCACAGCACCAATCCCGTCTGCTGCCCGGCGCGGTCGAGCATCTTCACCGGCCGCTTTTCCCTGGAGACCGGTGTGGTCGTCAACGACGTCGGCATCGACAGGTCCGTGCCGAATATGGGGCAGTGGTTCGAGACGCACACCGACTACGACCGTGTCTATTGCGGGAAGTGGCATGCCGGCGGTCCTTGGGTGAACCCGACTGTCTGTGGGCCTTGCAAGATCCCCGGGTTTGATACTCTCCCCAACGGACCGGACTGGTGGGGGCAGCACATGGACTATGGCGTTTCGAGCAGCGTGGAGGCCTACATACGCAACCACAATGGCAGTAAGCCCTTTCTGGCCGTCGCCGGCTTTACAGATCCGCACGACATCTGCTATTGGACGCCGTCGCTCGATGGCGGCAGGACGCGGGCGACCGACTTCTTCCAACTTGGCAAGACGCTTCCCTCCCTGCCGCCCAATCAGAACTACGAGTTCGAGGAGATATGGGGCGAGCGCATCCCCTTTAGCGACATGGAATGGCGCAACTATATCTATGATTACTGCCGCATGGTTGAGCGGCTCGACCGGAACGTTGGGCGTCTGCTGCGGGCGGTCCAGGCCGGCGGCGATAACACCATCGTCCTCTTCACATCCGATCACGGCGACGGTCTCGGTCGTCACGCGAGGGTTCAGAAGTGGCATCCCTACGACGAATCGCTCAAGGTGCCGCTCATCGTATACGGGCCGAAGTTCGGTATACGCCGCCATCATCTCGACACGAGCAACCTCGTGAGCGGCGTCGACGTTATGCCGACGGTGTGCGATTATGCCGGCATTCCCGCGCCGCCTCACTGTCGTGGCATGAGTCTGCGGCCGCTGTTGGAGGGAAAAGCCACGGATTGGCGCAAGAGCGTGTTTGTTGAGTTGCGGGAAGTCGGACGGGTGATCCGCAGCGAACGCTACAAGTATGTCATGAGCTATGCAAGGTCATCCCCGGAAGCTCGCGCGCACATCAATGAGAGTTTTCTAACCCTTCACGGCAATCCTTCCATGTTTATCACCGCCGAAGGGGAACGCCTGAAGCGTGTTGACAAGGTCATGCTCTTTGACATGAAGAACGACCCCTGGGAACTCCGGAATCTTGCATCGGACGGGAAGTATCGAGAGATCATTGCCGAGCATGAATCGGCCATGCGCGAGTTCGAAGCGTCACTCATCGCTGGCCGGCAATTCACGCGGCAAGAATCCCATGCCAGGACCGTTTGAGAAACTGACGATCGGAACCAACACTTTCAAGCTCATCGTCGGCTTGGCATACAAGGAAAAGTGATAGGCATGCTGGCTACGGATGTACCCGCCCGCCCTTGTCCCGTTGCGTCCCGTTGCGCAATCCCTTTTGCCTTGCGAAACCGCCCGGCCCGTGTCAAACTCCCCCTGTCCTGCACATGAAGAAAGCGCGCCCCGCCAGCCAGTAGCCAGTGTTGCACGGACTACTGGCTGGCGGGATCCAATATGAAACGTCAGGTTGTCTTTATCATGACCGATACCCAGGGCACGAACATGCTGGGTTGCTACGGTCACCCCGAGCTACGCACAACACGGCTTGATCGCCTTGCCTCCGAAGGCATCCGGTTTGACCGGGCCTACACCTGCCAGCCGGTTTGCGGCCCGGCGCGTGCGGCCTTGTTCACCGGGCAGTTTCCGCACACGGCCGGCAGTTGGGCTAACAGCATGCCGCTCGGCGAGATCACCCGCACGATCGGGCAACGTCTTCAGGTAGCGGATATCCACACCGCCTACATTGGCAAGTGGCATTTGGACGGCAGCGACTATTTCGGTACCGGACAGTGTCCCGACGGATGGGATCCGGCCTACTGGTACGACATGCGCAATTACCTGGAGGAACTTTCGCCCGCCGACCGGCAGTTCTCCCGACAAATGGAGGCCAACCAGAACCCTGGCGTGCCACGCGAGTTCACCTTCGGCCACCGCTGTTCGAATCGGGCGATTGACTTTCTCGACAAACATAACGCGGAGGATTTCCTGCTCGTGCTCTCCTACGACGAGCCGCACGGTCCATTCCTGGCGCCCGAGCCGTATGCGAGCATGTTCCGCGACTTCGTCTATCCGAAGAAAGCCAACGTCGCCGACCCGTTGACCGACAAGCCGGAACATCAACGCATCTGGGCCGGGCGAGCCCTGACTTCGGATGCCGCGAAAGTGGAGATCCGGGCTCCGGATTACTTCGCCTGCAACGCATTCGTGGATGACGAAATAGGCCGCGTGCTCGACGCGGTGGACCGGTTCGCGCCGGGCGCGCTGGTGATATTCACCTCGGACCATGGCGACATGCTGGGTTCGCACCGGCTCTGGAACAAGGGTCCGGTTGCTTACCAGGAAGCGGCGAATATCCCGTTCCTCGTGCGCTGGCCCGGGCAGGCGCCGACCGACGCGACGAGTCGGCTTCCGGTCTCGCACATTGACGTGGCGCCGACAATTCTCGACTACTTCGGCCAACCGCCGCTTGGCATGCTCGAAGGACGCAGCCTTCTGCCCTGTTTCCGCGATCCGGGCGTGCGGGTGAACGACGCCGTGTTCATCGAGTTCGGACGGTACGAGACGGATCACGACGGCTTTGGCGGACTGCAACTGATGCGCGCGATTTGCGACGGTCGGCACAAACTCGTGGTCAACCTGCTGACTTCCGACGAGTTGTACGATCTTGACCGCGATCCGGAGGAGATGACCAATCTGATTATGGATCCCGGTTCTGCCGCCATTCGCGACGGGTTGCATGACAAGTTGCTGGATTGGATGAACCGCACCCGCGATCCGTTCCGTGGCTACTACTGGGAACGCCGTCCGTGGCGGACCGATGCCCCTCCCGCAGCATGGTCCTGCTCCGGGATGACGCGGCAACGGGTGGTTGAGCCCGGCGAGCTGCAGCAATTGGATTACAATACAGGCGGGGAAATCCGGGAGACAACGAGACGCAAGTAAAGATGAAACCGAATATCGTATTCATCTATGCCGATGATCTGGGCCGTGGCATGCTGAGCTGCTACAGCCAGCGCCATTATCGTACGCCCCATATAGACCGCCTGGCCGCCGAAGGGATGCGTTGTACGAGCGCCTACGGATGCGCCTTGTGCGCGCCGGCGCGCGCCGCCCTCCTGACCGGCGTCCACGATGCGCATGCCGGCCGCTGGACCTTCAACCGGTCGGGTCTTTACAACGAGTATCTGGCCGGGCGCATGACGCAGGCTCAGATCGAAGAACTGCTCTGCAACACCGGAATCCGTCCGCGCGAGGGCGATCTCTTCCTCGCCGAAATCGCCCGCCAGGCGGGCTTGATTACCGGACAGATCGGCAAACTCGAATGGGGCTTTTCCACCTGCGACCGCGAAATCCGCCGCCACGGCTGGGATTACCACTACGGCTATTACGATCATGGGCAGTGTCACGGATTCTATCCGCCCTATGTCTTTGAAGACGGACGGCGCGTGGACATTCCCGGCAACACGGATCCGACATTCGGCAAGGGACATTACGGGCCTTTCCCGAACGGCGAGGTGGAGCACAATGCCGCCGGCCGGGCTGTGCATTCCCAGGATCTGTACGATGCGAAGATCGTCGAGTTCCTGCGCCGCCACAAGGAGAAGCCATTCTTCCTCTACCATCCGACGCAACTCCCGCACGGACCGGTCTATTTTCCTGACCTCGACCCGCAGGTGGCCAATAATCCCGCCCTGACGCAGGTCGAAAAGGAATATGCCTCCATGGTTCTGCGGCTGGATCGTACAGTCGGCCTGATTCTTGACACGCTTCGGTCGCTGGGTCTGGAAGAGCGAACGCTGGTGATTTTCACGTCCGACAACGGCCACTGGCCCTGCTACGAACAGCCCGGGCGCTGCTATGCCCGCCAGACCCTCGACGAAGCGTGGCTCGACGATGTGACGACGAAGTTTCACAGCGACCGTTGCGGGGACATCCTCGACGGCAACGATGGCATGGCCGGCTTGAAGACCTCCAACTGGGAAGGCGCTACGCGTGTTCCATTCCTGGCGCGCTGGCCGGGTCATGTGCCGGCCGGGTCCGTCTCGGAGCGCCTGATCGCAAATTTCGACATGCTCGCGACCGTTGCCGATCTCGCCGGCATTCCGCTGCCACAGGGCGCCACCGACGGCCTCTCCCTGCTGCCCGCGTTGCGGGCAGACCCCGAAGCGCCGGAGCACGACCACATCGTCTACTCCAGCCACTATGGACCCTCGCTGGTAACCCGGGACGGCTGGAAGCTGCGCACGTTCGTGCGGCGGAACCGCATACTCGACTTCGGCACCTTCGGCGCGTCACTCGACGAACTGCGCGAGGCCTTCACCCTGCAACTCTACCGGCTTACGGACGACTACCGGGAGGAACGCGACCTCGCTGCCGAGCATCCTGAGAAACTGACCGAATTGCGCGGCAAACTACTGCAATCCTGCGACGGTAATCTGGCCAACGGCACACCGGAGGCCCACTTTGCGTTTTACCCCATGATGCAGACATGAGAGAAAGGAAGGTTATGAGCAAGCAGCAGAAGCGATATGTGCAAGTAGGAGTAGGCGGACGCGCCTTCATGTACACGGAGGCGGCGGCCAAGGGATTTCCCGGGGAAGCCTGCCTAGTGGGACTGTGCGACAACAACAAGGGCCGCCTCGACATGATGGCCCGATGGGTGAAACAGTGGACGTCGGCGGACGGCGGCACGGCCCTCGATGTGCCGCTCTATGATTACAAGGATTTCGACCGCATGGTGAAGGAGACGCGGCCGGACACGGTCATCGTCACGTGCAAGGATGCCTTCCACGATGAATATATATGCCGCGCCATGGAACTCGATTGCGATGTGATCACCGAAAAACCGATGACCACGGACGCGAAGAAATGCCAGCGCATCGTCGACACGCAGAAGAAGACCGGCCGCAAGGTCAGGGTGACCTTTAACTACCGCTACGCCCCGCCCCGCACCCAGGTCAAGGACCTGCTGATGAAAGGCACCATCGGCGAGGTACTCTCCGTGGATTTCCACTGGATGCTCGACACCTACCACGGAGCCGACTACTTCCGCCGCTGGCACCGCAACAAGGCCAACTCCGGCGGCCTGATGGTGCACAAGGCCACCCATCACTTTGATCTGGTCAACTGGTGGCTCTCCGACGTGCCGCAACGCGTGTACGCCTCCGGCCACCGCCACTTTTACACGGCGAAAACCGCGGACCGGCTTGGCCTGACCCGGCGTCAGGAACGTTGTCACGGCTGCCCGGAATTGGGGACGTGTCCGTTCGGCCTCGACCTGGCTGCCAACAACGGCCTCAAGGAGATCTACCTTGATTGCGAGCAACATGACGGCTATTTCCGCGACCGTTGCGTCTTCAGTTCCGAAATTGACATCGAGGACAGCATGAACGTGGTGGTGGATTATGCCGGCGGGGCCAAGATGTCCTACTCCCTCAATGCATTCATGCCATGGGAGGGGTATGCGGTCGCCTTCAACGGCACCAAGGGCCGCCTGGAGCACATGTGCCAGGAGACTGTGTATATCAACGGCGATGGAAGCGTTCCGGGCGCGCTCAAGAGCGCGGACACCTACATCCGCGTCTACCCGATCCGCAAGCCGGCGTACAGTATCGATATCTGGAAGGCGGAAGGTGGTCATGGCGGCGGCGACGACCCGCTGGTTCGTGACGTATTCAGCCACACGCCGCCGGCGGATCCGTACAAACGTGCGGCAGATCAGCGATCCGGCGCCTGGTCCATCCTAGTCGGGGCGGCGGCAAACCAATCCATGGCCAACAACCGCCCGTTTCAGATCTCCGAACTCTGCCAAAACATCGGCATTCCGGACTACCCGCCCATGCCCACGGGGAACGAGCCGCTGCGTTTTTAAAAGGACGCATCCGAATTCCACGGGGCACATGATTCAGGGCGGTGCCTGGCTCGACGCCGTGGAATTCCAGTGAAACGCGATATGAACCGGGAAGGAAACGGAGAACAATGAACACGGATGCGCTGCGACGAAGCGAGTGGCACGGCGGACAATTGATGGCCTTTTCCGCGCTGGATGGCGTTACGGATGCAGGCAACGCGTTGACGGCGCGAACGGCGTTCGATGCGCCGGGCCTTGATATCAAACTCCCCGCCCGTTGCCACATCCGGTTTCCGGCGCAGGCCGACCCGGACAACACCGTTGCCGGCGACTGGTTTCGTGTGGGCGGCACACGTGGCGCTTTTCTCGACACGTATCACCTGCTCATCGAAGGACCTTGCAAGGTGGTGGACACAGAACCGAGGATATCTGTCGCGGTTGACGCCCATCGCACGTTGATCGGGTCCGCCTCTCATTTCGACGGTTCCAGAATCGCGGCGGACATCGATGCCGCCCTTGGCGCCCGGAGCCGGTGGCTCGATGCGCTGCGCCTTCCGGCTGGCCTGTCGCCGGCGGCGGCGCGTACACTGCTCAAGGCATTGTCCGTCATGAAGACCCAGGTCTATACGCCCGAGGGACGGATTCGGCACCGCTGGACAACGCCTGATCGCTGGCCGCACTGGCACATGTGGTTGTGGGATTCGGCCTTCCATGCCATTGGCTGGCGCCACGTTGACCCGGCAATTGCCCGGGACGCCATTTCCGCGGTACTCGATATGCAGGCGCCGGATGGCTTTATCGCGCACATGATGAATCCGTCCGGCACATCGGACATCACGCAACCTCCGGTTCTGGCCCTGGCCGCTAAACTTGTCCATGAGGTCGCCCCGGATGGCGAGTGGATCGCGACTATTTATCCCAAGCTGCGCGCGTATGTGGAATGGGACCTGGCCCATCGCGACCTCGATGGATCGGGACTGGTGGAGTGGAAGATCGACGGCGACCCGCATTGCCGCAGCGGGGAGAGCGGCATGGACAATTCGCCGCGCTTCGACGTTGCCGCGCGAATGGACGCCGTGGACTTTAACTCTTTCCTCGCGCTGGAGTGCGAGATCCTGGCGGAGTTTGCGGTCTCGCTCAATCGCAGTGCCGACGCCGCGAAGTGGAAAGTGAAGCACGCTCACCTGTGTCGTCTGATTAACGACAGGCTTTGGTCCGAGAAGGCCCGATTCTTCATGGATTATGACATCGAGCGGAAAGAACATTCGCCTGTCCTGGCCAGCTCCGGATTTTTGCCGCTGATCTGCGGCGCGGCTTCCCGGACGCAGGCCAACCGGCTGGCCGAATGCCTCGCCGATCCGGCGATGTTCGGCACCGCCTTTCCGGTTCCTTCCATTGCCGCAAAGGACACGAAGCACTATGCCAAGGACATGTGGCGAGGGCCTGTATGGATCAACCTGAACTGGCTGATCATCCGGGGCTTCGAGCGTTACGGCATGCAGGAAGTAGCGGCGTCGCTCCGGACGCAAACCATGCAGGAGATCGAAAAAGCCTGCGACAAATACGGAGTCCTGTTCGAGTTCTACGACGATCGTGGGGAGGTTGATCCGCCAAAGCTTCTGCGGAAAGGCAAGTGCGCCCCGGAGCAAAGTCCGATGCATCAGGCCTTCCACGATTACGGCTGGACCGCCACGCTGTACGCGGACATGGCCTACGCAACCGGAAGAAAGGAAAATGAACGAATCAAGACATAGCACAACCATCCGCGCGCTGGGTCGTTTTTCGATCGGCATCGGCGATCGGTTCGGTTACGAAGGCGTCGCGCTACTCGCCGCACTGGCGGCTGCGCGGCAGGATGGCATTGTGGTGACGCCGGTCTGGAACAAGTCGAACCGCGAACACAATCTGATCGGAACTTGTCCGGCCGATGCGCGCGCGGCGGCGGACGCCGCAGTCAAGGAGGCGGGCTGGACCGATCCCTATTGGCTGGATGCCGACCACATTGCCTTGGGAAACGTGGAGCGGTTTCTGGACGCGTGTGATTTCTTCACGCTGGATGTGGCCGAGCAGATCGGACAGGCCTGCGAGCCGTCGGCGATGGAGGCGTTGGCGCGACGCGTGGAACAACTCTTCGGGTCAACCCCTGAACTGCCAAACAGCGGCGGGGAGAAGCTGGCGCTCGGGAGCGCGTCGGTACGATCCGCCGCCGGCAAGTATGGCGCAGCCGTGGCCGAGGCGGGGCGGATATTCCGGCGAATTCAAACGCATCGCGGGGAGCGCGGATTCCGGGTTGAGGTTTCATTGGACGAGACCGATATCCCGCAATCGCCGCAGGATTTGCTCGTCATCCTGACCGGCCTGGCGATGGAAGGTGTCCCGGCAGATACCCTGGCCCCCCGATTCTCGGGCCGTTTTAACAAGGGCGTGGACTACGTGGGCGATCCACGCCAGTTTGCGCGCGAGTTCGAGCAGGATATCGCCGTGCTGGCGCTGGCCCGGCAGAAACTTGGCTTCGATGAGGGATTGAAGTTAAGTGTTCATTCCGGCAGCGATAAGTTTGCCATCTATGGTCCGATCCGGGAGATTCTCGCGCGAACCGGAGCGGGACTTCATCTCAAGACCGCCGGCACGACCTGGTTGGAGGAGGTTGTCGGGTTGGCGCTGGTCGGCGGCAATGGGTTGGCCTTTGTGAAGGAGCTCTGGCGGCAGGCCATTGCGCGCCGCGAGGAGCTTTCAAAGCCGTATGCACCGGTCCTCGATATTGAGCCGTCGCGCCTGCCGGCACCGACGGAAGTCGCCACGTGGGACGGTCCCCGTTTTGCCGCGGCGCTGCGCCACGACCAGCACTGCCCGCACTACAATCCGCATTTTCGTCAATTGCTGCATGTCGCATTCCGCGTTGCGGCCGAGGCAGGCGATGGCTTTCGCGCACTGCTTCGCGAACATCGCGCAATTATCGCGCGGGAAGTCACCGTGAATCTGCTGGAACGCCATATTCGTCGCGTGTTTCCATCATGAAATCAATGGAGGTAGTTGCCCCCTCTGTGGTGTCTGCAATTGAGAAGTCAGAATTCAGGAGTCAGTAGTCAGCATGAAGTATCCCGTCACGATCGCAAGCGACAGTCTGGTCAAGTATGTCGGCAGCACCCTGGATTATTCGACGCCGATGACGTCCTTCTCTCCTTTCTATTCGGATATTGGGCTTGGATTTGACCATACGGGCGGCATTAAATGTCTTTTTCTTCACTACAACCGCAAAACGACACGGTGCTTTGATCCATTCTTGTCCATACCCTCTTCTGTGAAGAGACAGGAGTGCTCGCCGACTGGGGTTACCCAGTTTCTGGAAGATGGCACGGTTCATGTTGCATTCTGTGATCACAACACTTGGATCGTTGAATGTGAGGGCGTGAGAAGGCTGGACTTCCGCGTTTCACAAGACTCGGCTTTTGAGGAACTGCGTTGTGCCGTGCACGAGGGGAACATCCACACTTTCGACGGGTATTTCCCGACCGGCGATGCGCGCGACCCCGACCGGCGCTTCCCTTTTGTTCTTGGTCTCAGGGTCATCGTCGGCCAGTCAAGCGGTTCCGACGGAATCACCGGCCAGGTTCAAATAGCGCCGGATGCCAGCGGTCGGATCGTACTGGCGTTCTCCGCCCGAATGCTGGCTGTCGATCACGAGACCATCTTGAACCGACTCAAAGCCGCAAGCGACAGCGCAGCAGATGCCGTACGTCGCAGTCAGGTATGGCTTGAACAAGCCATGGGCAACTTGACGTTGGTAGCCAATGACGAGCGCGAGTGTTCCGTGCTCGCCCGTTGCGCACATGGCCTGCTCAGTAATAGCGCCGAAGCTCCGGGATTCCTGTCGGGACGGGTTTCCGCTTTTCCCAGCAGGGGGAACTACCCGACCCATTACCTGTGGGACAGTTGCTTTCAGAATCTTGCGTTGGAGCAGATGCATCCCCGACTGGCCGAGGACAGTCTTCTGCTGCTTACGGAAAACCTCCGCCCTGACGGCAAGATGGCCCACTTCCTGTGTTCGACCTGGATGCGACCCCATGAGTCACAGCCGCCACTTGTGGGTTGGGCCGGACTTCGCCTGGTAAAAGCACGACACAACCTTGATCTGGCGGCCCGCCTTCTTCCGGCTCTCCAGCGAAACACACAGTGGTGGTTATCGCAAAGAATGACGCGTTTTGGCCTTGTAACCGCGCGAAACGGATTGGAAACGGGATGGGACGATTCGCCGCGCTTCGACGATGGGCCCACCGTAGCCTGCGACATAAACAGCTATCTCCTTATGCAGATGAGAGCCTGCGCCGAGTTGTCACGAATGCTGGACGACCCTGACGAAGCCGACCGGCAGGAACTGCATGCGGATCGTTACGCGAGGCTCATGGTCACCACGTTGCTGGACAGGGATACCGGGTTGTTCTGGGATCGGAGCGTGGCGGATGGCACACCGGTCAAGATCAAGACACCGGCTTGCTTTCTGCCCATGCTTGCCGGCGTCCCCATTGCCGATGCGGAGATGCGAGAAGTCATCCGGAATGAACTTCTGAATCCTGCCAGCTTCTTCGGGAGCATGCCTTTCCCGTCTGTGGCCTATAATGAGGTCAGCTACCAACCCGACAAATGTTGGCGGGGACCGACCTGGCTGCCGGTCGCGTACCTCATGTTGCTCCTGCTCGACAAGGCCGCGTATCACAGGGAGGCCATGAATGCTCGAGTGGTCCTCTATCGAGCGATCATCCGCGACGGCAACATTCGAGAACTCTTCAATTCCCAAACGGGTGAGGGTTTGGGCGCCTATGAGCAGGGCTGGACAGCCGCCATTTGCCTGAAACTGAACCTGGAGATATCTGCGTACATGCAGTGATACGAAGCGTAAGGACCCTTATGAATCGCACAGCAGAGACCAGGACGCAGTTCGTACCGGGCGAGCTTTGGCCGGATGATAACGGCACGCACATCAACGCCCACGGCGGTGGTGTGGTCTTCAGCAAGGGCGTGTTCTATTGGTTTGGCGAACACAAGATCGCCGGCCAGGCCGGCAATGTCGCGCATGTTGGCGTACACGGCTACTCATCAACCGATCTTTACAACTGGAAGGACGAGGGAATCGCATGAAGAAGAGATCTGTTACGCCGGTCTGCACCTTTGATCCCCGCGTCGTGCCGGCGTCTGTTCC
>CAZOJL010000021.1:14892-30501 GCA_964580075.1 uncultured Akkermansia sp.
GTCACGCGCCTGGCCGGACGCATGACGCTCGATGCGCCGTGGAAAGGCGACCGGGTCGAGCGTGGCGTGATCGAACTGGTTCCGCGCACCGGCGAGTGGGCGGAACTGGCGATCGAGGATATGCAGTCCACATGGCCGGCGACCTCGCACAGCGAGCCGTTTGCCGGAGTGGTGGCGCGGCGCGCGGCAGAATTCGCCGCTTTTCTGAAACCATTTCCGGCCGCCTTGCCGGGTCACGATGAGACGCGCGCCCTGGCCGGTTACATTCTGTGGAGCTGTCTGGCACCGCCGCGCGGAAACGTGACGCGTCCGGTGATGTTGATGTCCAAGCACGGCATGAACAGGGTCTGGAGCTGGGACCATTGCTTCAACGCCCTCGCCCTGGCCGGCGGTCATCCGGACCTGGCCTGGGATCAGTTCCAGGCGTTTGCGGACAAGCAGGATGCCAACGGCTGCTTCCCGGACAGCTTCAACCCCCAGGGGTGTGGCTGGGAATTCGTCAAGCCGCCCGTTCACGGCTGGACCCTGGCGCGGATGATCGAGTGGGCGGATCCCGGAACGGCCCGCTTGCGCGAAGCCTACGATCCGCTCGTACGCTGGACGCGCTGGTGGCTCAACGCGCGCGACCAGGATGGCGACGGGTTGCCGGAGATTCATCACGGCAACGATACGGGCGCGGACAACAGCACCCTCATGAACCTCGGCATGCCGCTGGCCACACCCGACATCGCCGCGTATCTGGTGCTGCAGCTCGATGCACTGGCGCAAGTCGCGGAGCGGATTGGCCATAGCGGGGACGCCACGCTCTGGCGTGAGCAGTCCGCGCGCTTGCTGAAGCGGCATCTGGCCCTGCAATGGCGCGCGGGCGAACCCCGCGCGATCCGGCCGGGACAGGGCGCCCTCCCGCAGCCCGGCGACGCCCTGCAGCCATGGATGACGGTGGTTCTCGGCGACCGCCTGCCGGCAGCCAAGCAGAAAGCCTGCGTAAAGGCCATCTCCCGCTTTCGCTGCGTCGCCGGTCTGGCCACGGAAACCCTGAAAAGCCCGCTTCACGAGCGCGACGGCTACTGGCGCGGCCCGGTATGGGCGCCCTACACGCTGCTCGCCTGCGACGGTCTGCGGCGGATGGGGCAATCGAGAATGGCGTCGCAAATTGCCGCTGATTTCGTCGGCAACTGCCGCGTCGCCGGCTTTGCCGAGAACTATGCCGCCGACAACGGTGCGCCGCTTCGGGATCGCGCCTATTCGTGGACGGCAAGCGCTTATTTTGTACTGACGCAACATAAACAAGGAGGCACTAGATGAACCGACGCGACTTTATGCGAATGACCGGACTGGGAATGCTGGCGGCCGGGATGCCGGGGTTTGGAATGACGGCCGGAGCTTCCTGCCGGTACTGCGCGGCGAGCCGGGCAATCCGCGGGAATGGATCTTTGTGGGTGTCTCCTTTGGGAGACCGTTGTGGTACATCCGCGAGGATAAGTGGAAGATGGATCAGTCGGGCAAGTTGTTCGATATGAAAGACGCGCCCTTCACCGAGCCGCAAGTGTCGGCCAATTCGAAGAACCAAGACGCGGTCGCCGCGCGAAAGCGCCTTCAGGCAGTGGTCGATAAGCTAAATCGGGCGGGCGGCAAGATACCGGGGCGGAAATCGGATAAGGCCGCCGACAAGGAAACGGAATCCGACAATTAGAAAGTAAAACCGCGAGCAATGACAGTCCACAAGCATGAGAGCAGCCACGATGGCAACTGGCGAATGGCTTTTGCCGATGACGGCGGCGGCGACTGGCGTTCGAAGTGGTTTTTGGATGGCGATACGGCCACGGTTGAGAACACGCCCGGGGGCATGATTCTGCGCGCCGGGCCGGACATCAAGAACAACGGCGACAGCATGGTGCTCTGGACCCGCGACAGCTTTGTCGGAGATGTGAAGATCGAGTACGAATTCACGCGCCACGACCGCGCTGTCGAGGGCGTGAATATCATCTACCTCAAAGCGACGGGCATCGGGGAAGCGCCGTACGAAAAGGACATCCTGGCCTGGGCGGTGTTGCGCAACCGGGCGCGGATGCCGTTGTACTTCAATTACATGAACGCCCTGCACATCAGCTACTCGGTCGGTCTGCCCGACGTGGAGGGGGAATACATCCGCGCCAGGCGCTATCCGGCGCCGGTCGGCGTGCCATTCCAGAAGGTGACGGAAGTCGAGGGAACCCATTGGGGCACCGGTCTGTTCAAGCTGCACGTGCCGTATCGGCTCACTGTAATCAGTGTGGGCAACGTCATGACCTTGGGCGTTTGCGGCGACGGGAGGGATGAGCGCTTTGAGTGGGATGTCTCGAAGTTTCCGCCGCTCTCCGAGGGGCGCATCGGGTTGCGAGTCATGCCCTGCCGCATATCAAGGATCCGCAACTTCAAAGTGTACATATGAACAATAAGCCGAACATACTCTTCTTCTTCGCCGACTGTTCCATCCGCTTCATCGAGGAATGGGACGGCGCGAGGCCGTTCTTCATGTATACCTCGCTCATGGCTCCGCACGACCCGCGCAGCATGCCTGAGGAGTTCCTGAAACTTTATGATCCGGACAAGATCGAACTGCCGTCCAACTTCGTCCCTGAGCATCTCATCGATACCGGCGCGCTGCGCATCCGCGATGAAAGGCTGGCTGCCATCCCGCGCATCCCGCAGGAAATCCGGCGGCACATCGCGGACTACTATGCCATGATTTCCCATCTGGACGCCGCCCTGGGCCGCGTCCTCGACGCGCTGCGCAAGAAAGGCGCGCTGGCAAACACCATCATCGTGTTCTCCGGGGACAATGGACTGGCCGTTGGCCAGCATGGATTGATGGGCAAGCAAAACCTGTATGATCACAGCGTACGGGTTCCGCTGATCTTTGCCGGCCCCGGCATTCCAAAAGGGCGGCAGAGCGACGCGCTGGTGTACCTGCTGGACGTCTTCCCCACGCTCTGCGGCTTGACCGGCACGCCTGTTCCCGACTCGGTGGAAGGCGTCAGCCTGCTGCCCTGCCTCCGGGATCCGACCGCCGCCCTTCGCCGGGATCTGTATCTGGCCTACGACAACAGCATCCGCGGCCTGACCGACGGGCGGCACAAGCTGATCGAATACGCCTGCGGCGCGACGCAGTTGTTCGATCTGGTTGCCGACCCCTTCGAAATGCGGAACCTCGCGGAACGGGCAGAGTCGCAGCCGATATTGTCCCGTCTACGACATCGGCTTGTGAAGACCGCCCGGGAATGGGATGATGCGGCCCACCACACAGGCGCGGCCTTCTGGCAAAGACGGACAGATATTGGATCGGTCGTGTGAAGACCTTGTGAGCGAAGCCAAGGGGGAAATTTATGAATTCACGAGAGCGATTGTTGGCGTGTGCCACAGGCAGGAAGGCCGACCGGGCCCCGTTTGTACAGCATTGGGAGCCTTGGGATGCAACGAAGACACGATGGAAACAGGAGGAGGTATCATGAGAAATGGGGATTTGTGGCCGGATGACAACGGTGTTCACATTAACGCGCATGGCGGGGGCATTCTGGCGCATGGCGGGCAATATTACTGGTTTGGCGAGGACAAGATCGCGGGTGTGGAGGGGCGGCTGGCCTGGCACGGAGTCCATGCGTATTCGTCCTCCGATCTGATCCACTGGCAGGACGAAGGGATTGCCTTGGCAGTGAACGATGATCCCGCGAGTCCGATTTGCCGGGGATGCCGGATCGAGCGGCCGAAGGTCAGCTTCAACAAGGCTACCGGACAATTCGTGATGTGGCCAATGGACTGGGGCCCGAGGTTACCTATGGAAGCCAGAGCACCTTTGTCCTGCGCCTGTCGGACGATCGCTACCTGGCCATGCTCGACCTCTGGAACCCGACGGACTTTATCGATAGCCGCTATCTCTGGCTGCCGGTCGTGGTCACGTCCGATGGCTACGAGATTCACTGGGCGCCGGAAGTGGCAGAGGGGTGATAAAGCAGATATCCGCCACATGCGCATGGGTGCTCAACCCCATGCCGGTCGCATCCGTGATCGGTTTATCGCCATAGCGCAGATTCTCGATCGTGACATTCTCGATCCGCTTGTCCGGCGCGTAACCGGTGAACTCGCTGCGTGGCCCATCCTTCTGGTACCGCACGGTGACGTCGCGGATGGTGACGTCGAAAATTCCGCCGGGAAACGTCTGGTCTCCCGGAATGCCCCAGATGTCGTCGATAAATCGGAAGCAAAACAACTGCTCCTCGCAGTGCTCGACACGGATGTTCTCATAGACGATACCCCGGATTTCCGTGCCGTGGAGGGGAATGATGCCAAAGACGCCCAAGCCCTCATGAGCATAATGGAAAATGACGTCACAGTCGCTGATCCGGATGTTGCGAATGTGCCGGGCGCGGGTCTCGCAGCCGATGACGATCACTTCGTTATGGTCGCTCCAAAAGACACAGTTGCGAATGAGAATGTTCTCCACCGGCGGCTGTGAGCTCGGGGGGATATGCGGCAGGGTCATAACGTTGCCACCGGTGTTTCCCTTGATGGCGATGCCGTCGTCGCCGGAACGGATGAAGCTGCGCTCAACGGTCACATCCCGGCTGTTGCAGGGGTTGAAACCGTCGGCCGACCAGACCACCGAAGCCAGCACGTGGTAGTCGCGCACCGCGACCCGGTCGCAGTTGGACAGCATGCTGCACCAGCCGCCAATACCGCGCGTCTCGACAATACCGCTGATCGAGACATCCTGGCAATCGGTGAGCACGATCCCGGCCGGCGCACTGGCGCAGCCGGAATAGTGCACACACCCGGGCCGGCGCTGGGCGAGCACGCCGCGCCCCATGATGCGGATGTTGCGGGCACCCTTCGCGCGAAGCAGTCCCTCAACCCAGGCGCCAGGCGCCAGGTAGAGCGTCTGCCCGTCGGTCAGGGTGATCGGGTTGTCGTAACCCAGGTCGTGGAAGCCCGGCCCGAAGACGATCGCGTCATCCGGCGGCGTTTCCATGGGCGGACTGAAGAACAGGTGCAGGGGACTGTTTCGGTGCTCGCCGTTCACCAGCAGCGTCACGGTGCCCGGTTCAGCCACGTCGAAGGTGACGTGCGCGCCATCGCGTCGCACGGCGATGCCGCGCGAAAGCGGGTGGGCCGTCACGGAACGGATTTCGCTGGCGGGCAGGAACCCCACCTCCACCGACACCGAAATGGGGCCGGAAATGTCGGCACAGACGAAGTACATCGGATGGCGCCACGGCTGATCGCCGTAGACGGACATAGGTTGGCCGTCCCGATAGGGCACGTCATAGCGCGTCGGCATGACGTAAACCGGCGCGAATGCGCCGTTCACCTGAACACGATAGTCGGAAGTCAGGGGGATTCCATCTGCATAACTGGGATTGTCTTTGATCATGCGCTTGTTTCCTCACTGTAGGACGGGAGCATGGCAGAAGCGGAAAGACGCGTCAATAGCAAAGGCAGCCTGATCGAATTACAGCGCTGCTTTCGGACACAAGGCGCCCCCACCGACCTATTTTTCTTGCGAGTTTGAGTTGTTGAGGGACGGATGGCCGATTTGCTATAATATTACCGCTAGTCCAACTGCTTAGTCGTTGCTATGCAGTAACGTGCCGACTAAGCGTAACCGACCAAGTGTGAGATCAAGTGTAGCGACTAAGTGTGCTACGCACCAAACGGGTGCAATGAGGACTGCGAATGAACATCGTTGCATATGCTTCATTAGATGGTAGCGAGAAGACGCACTGCGCGGAGGCTGCAATGAAACAGAAATGCTTTCTGGTCTGTAACGCTCATCTGGACCCGGTCTGGCTCTGGCCGTGGGAAGAAGGGCTGGCCGAGGCGATATCTACTTTCCGCATAGCCGCGGACTTCATCGACGAATACCCGGAGTTCGTGTTCAACCATAACGAGTCGCTCTTGTACGAATGGGTGGAGCGCAACGACCCTGAACTGTTCGCCCGTATCCAGCGCCAGGTGAAGGGCGGGCGCTGGCATATTGCCGGCGGCGCCTACCTGCAGCCGGACCTGATTGCGGCGTCCGGCGAGTCGATTATCCGGCAGTTCCTTATCGGTAAACGCTATTTCGCCGACAAGTTCGGAGTCGAACCGCGGGTGGCATACAACTTCGATTCATTCGGTCATCCGCAGGGGTTGATCCAGATCCTGGTCGGCTGCGGTTGTGATGCGTATGTCTTCTGTCGACCAACCGTCGGCCAACGGGAGTTGCCGATCGGCGGCTTCCGCTGGCGGCACGCGTCGGGAACGGAGATCGTCGCCCGCCGCAGCGACGACCACTATCTCTCCCAGGGTCATCTCCGGCGCTGGATGATGGGTAAGGCGATAGAGCTGGAAGGCGATGAACCAAAGGATGAGGCGCGGACCGGTAGTTGGCCGGCGCACTATCGCGAAGCGGAAGGCGACTTCATGTATCTCTGGGGCGTGGGAAATCACGGCGGTGGCCCGTCGCGGGAGGAATATGCGGAGCTCCCGGCCATGCGCGCCGATTTCCCGAACGTCGAGTTCATCGAGTCCACCCCGGAGGCGTTCTTCGCGCATACGCTCGAGGTGCGCGGCCGCGACAGTCTGCCCGTGGTGACCGGCGATTTCAACAGGGTCATGGAGGGCTGCTACACCTCGATGCTGCGCGTGAAACAGCAGCATCGCCGCCTGGAAAACCTGGCGCATCTCACCGAAAAGATCTGCGCCATAGCCTGGTGGCGGGGGCGCCGTGATTATCCGGCCAAAGACCTGGAGGTGGCGTGGAAGGATATTCTCTTTGCCGAGTTCCATGATATCCTGCCCGGCTCATGCATTCAGCAGGTGGAAGCGGACAGCCTGAAACTTCTGGGTCATGCCGAGGAGATACTGCGGCGCAAGAAGGTGGAGGGGATGATCGCGTTACTGCGCGACGAGCCGCTGACCGATCGCGAGGTGACGCCGTTCTTCATCTTCAACCCGCACAACTGGGAAGTGACCCGCGAGGTCGAGATGGAATACGGCACCGCGCGCCAGGCCGGTACCGATGCGATCGTGCGCACCATCACCTGTGACGGCAAACCGGTGGAAGCCCAGTTCGAGAAGGGGGATCTTAACCTGGACAACCCGAGCTGGGGTGAATGGCGGCAGAAGGCTGTCTTCCGCGCCACCATCCCGCCTCTGTCTTATAAGCGGTTCGATGCCGAGTATCGGATTCTGCCCCCTGAAGAGGTCGTCCGCTGGAAGTCGCCTGCGCTGCCGGCCGGCGACCTGCTCACGGTGGCCGGCACGGCGATGCAGGTGACCGTGAATCTGCGCACGGGCCTGATCGACAGCCTGATCGCCGGGGGCCGGGAACAGGTGCGGCCGGGCACGTTTGTGCCCCGCATTTTCGACGATGTGCCGAGCTGTTGGAACATAGCCAAAGAGTGGGCGCCGTCACAGGAGAACTTCCGCCTGGCCACCCCCGATGAGACCGCGCGGCTCTTGAACTCGGAGTCCATCAATCCCGGCTACGCGGAGTTGATCCCGCCGGTGCGCATACTGGAGGACGGTCCGATCCGCATGGTGGTCGAGGCGCTGTTCGTATCAGGCCGCACCGCGTTGACGCAGCGCTACAAGATCAACAAGCAGAGCGCCGTGTTGGAAGTGGAACTCGACGTCTTCTGGGCGGAGCGCGACAAGATGCTCAAGCTGGGTGTTACGCCGAGCGCCGATCTGCCGCGTATCTTCGCGGAGAAATGCTACAGCATTGATGACGAGACCAACGCCGTTGATCGCGCCGACCGCGAGCGCACGTTCCAGCGTTTCCTGCGGCTCGCCGACGCGAAGGACGGCAACAGCATGGGGATCATCAGTCACGGGACGCATGGCTACCATCGTCAGGACGGGTCAACCTGGCTCAGCGTCCTGCGCAGTCCTGCATACGGGTGCATGGGGGTGCCGCCCGACTGGCAACGCTACCGGCACCGTCACATGCCGCACCACGAGCAGGGCGAACGTCAGGTGCGGTTCACGTTCGTGTTCGGAAAAGACGCGTCCACGGACGACCGCCTGGCGCGGCAGGCATACGAGACGAATGTGGGCCTCGAGCAACTGGTCTATTATCCGACCCGCCGCTCCGATAAATCCCTGCGCTCAGAGCCGTTTGTTCGTACCGATCGCGACAACGTCATCTTGGGCGCCATGAAGAAGGCGGAGGAGGGCGATGCGCTGATCCTGCGTTTCTGGGAAACGGCCGGGGTGGACACGGAGTTCATGCTGACCGTAGACGGGCGGGAGCACAAGGTCGCGATAGGCGCCCGGCGCCTGCAGACCTTCCGGATGGACCGCAGGACCGGAGCGTTGGCTGTGACCGATCTGTTGGAGCGCGGTAACCGGTAATCCGGAGCTGCCGTCCAGTCGTATTGTCCAACACGCGAGAACCCGCTGTCGCGCCGGTTTTGCTTCAACTTTTGAGGGCTATAACGATGCGATCTGGTGCGATATCAATGGAAACGGGACGGTTGATGCAGGCGAGAAGGGTGCACTGAAGATCGCCAATCAGTGGGGCACCGGCGACTGGAACGCCGGCTTCCGGTGGTTGGCCTACGACGCTCTGCGCGAGGCATCGCGTGTGCCGGGCGTGTCGGGACCGGCCACTCGAAACTTAGCTATCAATTCGTCATCCGCCACATGGGTTGCCGCGCAGCCCCAGGCGCCCTGCCCGCTGGTCGGCGTCTATCAGGTCAAGCACAACAAGCGGAGGCAGATGACCCTGTTCATCGGGATCGGCACAACAAACGATATCGTGCCGACCGCGACATGGTCGTTCATGCCGAGTGGTATAGGAGGCAACTATGGGTTCGATGGCCTCACCCACACCGTGGCCAACGCGCCGGAGGGGACATTCGCCGTTTCGATGGATGCCATTGCGCCGGTCGCCGGCAGCACGCGGCGCTACTTTCTGGGCATGCGCGATGAGGGAAACAATACGGAACCAGGTCAAGTGCTCGAGTTCCGACTTGAGAACCCGGCAGGGACCGTGCTGGCCGTCACCAACACGTCGGTCACGGTTAACGGCGGGCCGACGTATGTGTATCCGTATCCGACAAGTTGGGCCTAGGTTGATTACCTGTTGCCTGCTGCCACGCCCCCCATGGTCAACGTCACGGCGCCGGGCTCGCTCGCCTACGAGGAGGTGCCGTTGCGGGTCAATTCCGCATCAGCCGCACAGGCGACACCGCGCAGCCCTGCGCCGTCGCGGTGACGGTGACAGGCAGTGCGACTGAGGCGCAGGACTACCATCCGCTGCCGCGGCTCGTCGAGATACCGGCCGGAACGAACACGGTTGACCTTGCCGTTGAGCCGATCGACGACTGGTCCGTGGACGAGACGGAGTCCGTTACGCTTTCGCTATTGCCCGATCCCGGCTACTCCTGCGGCCCTTTCAGCAACGCGACCGTAGATATCGTGAGCGACGATACCCTCGCGCTGGTTGTCCCTTTCACCATGCGCGTGGCGGAGGGGACGACCAAGCCGTTGATCGGCGTTCTGACGGCGGCGCCTGCCGCGCCGCTCACGCTCACCTTCTCGATGATGCCCCGTTCCTATACCACGCTCACACTGCCCGCCAACCCCACGACCGTCACACGCGACCCCGGGAACTGGGACCAGCCGTTCAGTGTCACTATCACGGTTCCTGAGAACACGGAGACCAACGAATCCCACATGGGCTCAGTCAACATTGATGCGCCTGGGATCCCCGGCACAGAGGTTACAATCTGGGAGGTCGACAACGAGAAGCCCAACCTGATCATCGATCCGGACATCCTTTTCGTGCCCGAAGGCAGCAACGCGGAACTGCGCGTGAAGTACACGTCTCCGCCGACGCAGACGACGAACGTGCTGGTGAAAGTCGCTGCGGGGTCAACGCCGGACCCCGACCTGCAGGTCGTTTCTGGGACGAATATGGTTTTTGATGCGACCAACTGGAATATCTGGCAGACGGCGCGATTCGCGGCCGGGCAGGATGTGGACTCGGAGAACGGCGCGCGTATCGAGATTACCGGCACCAATTCCGCAACCCGTTCGTTCTACCGCCTGGGTGTCTCGCGTTGAGCACGCCGTATTTTTGCGCTGCGGATCAATAAGAAAGATCCCCAGGAAAAGGCGATTGTCCGGGCGCTCACTGCGGCCGGTGTCGGCAGGGGATATCGTCATTTTTGAATGGCGGCCGGCACAATCGCCCCATTCGCCACAAGCAGTGCTTTCAACTCGCCGATCGAGACCTTGCCCGGTGTCACGCCCTGCTTCGCCGCAAGCGCGGCTGCCGCGCCCGCCGCCTGTCCGGTAGCCATGCAGGTCGCCTGTACCCGCAGTGCGGAATTCGCCTCCCGGTCACTGCTGAGACAACGACCGGCCACCAGCAGATTCGTGCTGCCCTTTGGAATGAGCGCCCGCAAAGGAACCGTGGCCACCACGCCTTGCGCCAAATGCACCGGATGCACTCCCGTGCTCTGGCTGTGCAGATCAATCGGGTAGAATGAATAACATACCGAATCATCCCAGCGCCTGCCCTCAATGTAATCCTGATGCGTAATCAGATATTCGCCGTTCACACGGAAGGTCTCACGGATTCCAACCTCTGCCGACATGCTTTCCAACTTAATCTTCTCAAGGCCCGGAATTGTCTTGAGAAAACGGAACATGCGCAGCATCGACTGTCGCCCCCGAAGATTGGTCGCTGTCCGCGCATCGGCATTGGAGCTGTCAGCCCCCTCAACATAGTTACCCGCCTTGGCGTTTTCGCGCAGGTACTGCATGACACTCCAGCGGCAGTCGTTCGTCTGCAAGACTCCAGCCTTTACGGCCGCGTCATAACGCGCCTGCAGCATCTTGCCATCCAGCTTGGACAGGTCGGTGTTCGGTGCCAGCGTATATACAAACGAACCTGGTTGGCGCTCCTCTTCCTGCAGACGCTCAAGCCCCAGCAAACCTGCAACCGCACCATTGCCGGTACAGTCAACTAGCTGCTTGCAGGTAATCGTGCGCGTGTCACCGACAGCCGCCGTCATCACCCGCCAGCCTTCGGGCGTACGCTCGATGCGCATTGGCGCCGCATGATAATGTATCGTCACCCCAGCCTGCACAAGCATCTCTTCGGCCAGTGCCACGAACAGCGGAATGTTCACCACCACCTGGTGCTTGGAATGCGCTTTGCCTACCGGCTTAGTGAAGTCCGGCATAGTGGCGCCATCAAGGTCCAGCGTCTTCGTCACCAATTCCCAGCCGATCCCGGCGATGACCTGCTTGCCCCAGGCATGAAACAGCCCGGGGAAATTGACGCCGCCCGTTGTGGTATTGCCGCCAACCTGATGCGATGCTTCGACAAGCACGGTCTTCGCGCCTGCCCGCCCGCTCTGTACCGCCGCACAGATCCCTGCGGAGCCACCCCCAACCACCAACACATCACACGTAACCTGCGGCAACTCCATGGCCATAACCTCCGACACCATTACCACCCATGCAACAGCAGCCAGCCTTAAAATTGATGCCTTCATGTCACCTCGCGCTTTCGTATATACCACGCACAAAGACGACACGCAAGACCGAATGAACCTAAAAGGAGCAGGATACAATGGCAAGGAAGCTGACCTGCCAATTGATCAGCACGAATTGCTGGCGCTTATGGCGCCCCGGCTCGTGTATGTGGCGAGTGCACAGGGTGACGGGTGGTCAGATCCCCAGGGGGAATTCCTGGCGTGCGTTCGCGCTGACCCGGTTTATCGGCTGCTGGGCGTGCCGGGACTGAACAGCCAGACCATGCCCAATGTCGAGCAGCCCTTGCACGATGGCCATATCGGTTATCACATTCGTCCCGGCAAACACGATCTCACGGAATACGATTGGATGCGCTTCATGGATTTTGCAGACAAGCACTGGAACACGGTGGAGTAAGGGTCAGGTATCAAAAGGCTTGCCGGTGACCGGCAGGCCCAGACTCTCCCGAATCCAGTCAGGGCTGTTGTGTTTCGATGCACAGTACCGGAATCACGGGGGCCGGTGCTTTGGCCGGCAGGGTGAACGTTACGCTATCCGCCACCTGCTGGAACGGCACGGCCGCGCGCGGATCAGCCAGGAAATAGGCCTTTGTGATCGGCGCTGCGATCGCCGGCAGGCGGAATGACGTTCCGGGCCATTTCAGGCAATGTATGTAGACCTTCCCCGGCTTGACCGTGCAGCGCCAGTTCTGCACCCCGATCATGACCTGTTTCTTGCCCTCTGACTTGGGACTGAGCTGGCCGAGCTCTTCGCCAAACAAGGTGGGCGCCGCGCCGTGTATGGCTTCGCCATTGACCTTCATCCACGCGCCCATGGCCGTCAGGCGCTCGATGCTCGGCCCGGGGATCTCGCCCTCGGCAGTGGGGCCGACGTTGAGCAGGTAGTTGCCATTCTTGCTGACGATGTCCACCAGATTACGGATCAGCACTTCGGACGACTTCCAGTTCTGGTCGTTCTTCTTGAACCCCCAAGATCCGTTGATCGTCATACATACCTCGAAGGCTCTTGTGCCCTTATTGCCGGGAATGAACTGCTCCGGCGTGCCGTAGTCGCCGAACCCGAGCCGGTCATTGACCACGCACGCGGGCTGGAGCTCGTGGATCATGTCCACGATCTCCCGGGCATGCAGCAGCGTCGCGCGATCCGTGTTTTTGAAGGAGCCTCCGCCGTCAAACCACACCACGCCGATCGGACCATAGTTGGTGAGCAGTTCGCGCACCTGGCCCTTCATGAAGGCCACGTATTTCTCAAGATCGGCGTCCTTCCTGGGCTGGCCGTGAAATCCACCCTGGCAGTACTTGGCCGGGCAGTCGGGGTGATGCCAGTCAACGATCGAGTAATAGACGCAGAACCGGATGCCTTCCTCCTGGCACGCTTCCGCCAGATCCTTGAGCGGATCGCGTCGGAAAGGCGTGGCCTTCGCGATGTTGAAATCCGTGAGTTTCGAGTCGAACATGCTGAAACCATCGTGGTGCTTGGTGGTAACGACGATGTATTTCATCCCTGCTTCCTTCGCCAGACGCACCCAGGCGCTGGCGTCGAACTTCACGGGATTGAATGTGTTGGTGAGCACGTCGTATTCGGCGCAGGGGATCTTGGCCTGTTGTTGGATCCATTCGGCGTATCCACCGCGGCCCTTCCATTCGCCCGCCGTGACAGCGTAGAGGCCCCAGTGTATGAACATGCCGAAACGGGCGTCGCGAAACCACTCCAGGCGATCGTCAGGCGCGGGCGCGGCCGTGGAGGTGTCCCGGCCAGAAACCTCCTTCGCTAGGGCACGGGCCACATTGGTTTCCGCCGCAAGAAGCTGCACCGCAAGACATGGGAGAACACACAATAGCACGATCAGTCGTTTCATTTTTCTTCCTTCCGGTTGCGGGCGGGTGGAAATCCGCCACCTTCGACAGCCGTGTTCTTCCGCCGTTCCAGCATGGCTCGGATGCCGTTCAAGGGAAGCGCGGCGCTGGCCAGGTAGTTCGGCAAGTGCCGATTTTCGCCGATGATCCATTCGCAAGCGCCATGTGTTTTGAAATGGGCGACGAGGTCCAGGACCGTCCGGTCGGCCAGCGCAGGATCAACAAGATCCAGAGTGTAGACAAACCATCCGGTGGGAGTGGCCCAATACGCACCATTCTGGTACTTGTCGCGGTCGCCCGCCCGTTCCCAATACACGCCACCCGGCAGATGCCGGATCTGGCCATGCTGCACAATCTGATCGTAATGGGTCTTGAAATAGAGGGCAATGGCCCGCGATTGCGCCGCGTCCGCAACACCGAGGAAGACCGCAAACGCCGAGCCCCAAATATCATGTTCCCGGCACTTGACTGTGGCGGCGCGAAACAAGCCGACTTCCGCATCCCAAAAGACCTTCCGCACGCTCGCCGCCACACGCTCCGCCTCGTCCCGCCACGGACGGCATTCGGACTCGCGATGCCCGGCCAGTAGCAGATCTGCCAACTGGCGGCAGGCTTGAATATAGAGCAGAGAGCAGAACAACTCATCGCCCTGTTTGCGCACGGTATCTGTGAAGCCATAGGGACATCGGTCCCATGCCACGGCAGGATCAATGAATACCAGTCCTGTTTGCGGGTTGCGCGGCACCGCACCCATGGTCTTGACCAGCGGATCAAGCATCGCCAGCAAAAGAGCGGCGTTTGTCGTCCGCTGATAGGTATGCCAGGCTACGGACACGGTGAACGGACTGCCATCGGCCACGGGGTTTTTACCCATGGACCCATATCCGGGTTTGTAGATCGGCGTGCCATCGTATTTCACACAGTCCACACCCGCGCCATTCGGACCGATGCTCCGCACGAAACAGAGGCATGCCTCGTTCAACTCTTTGTCGGAATAAGAAGCGATCGAACCTTCCAGCGTGTACGCGTAGTCGCGCAGCCAGAAAGCCTCGTAACCGATTCCCACCTGCGGCGGGAACGCGGCGGTTCCATCCTTCATCTCACGACGCGACGCGCGAATGATCCGGTGCGCTTCGTTTTCCAGCCAGGACACGGCTGCGGTAAGTTCATTCGATTTCGAGTCCATCCGATGCTCCTCTCCTCCGACCGCCAGGCGGCCATAAGCCATCATGGCTACTGCGCCGCCCAACCAAAAGTTTGTCTTCCCTCTTCGCATTTCGTATCGCCTCCGACGCTTCCGACATGGGCGCACGGGCCCCGCCCGCTTGCTCACCTCGTTATCCCAACGGCCCAACATCCCGCCAATATGGAAATCAAAAGTATCGCACATTTTAGCTGCGCTATCCACACCAGATTGTTTCCAGCAATTCGCATTATGGCGTAATCGCGGCGGGTCCGGCGGCCCCGCCCTACCAGAAACCCCACGGATTGGACAGGTAGGGACGGGGCTTCCATCCTTCCGTCGGTGAATATAACAAGCGGCGCCGCCATTGTCCTGCATATGATTCCTAAATGTTAAGGAATTTGTTTGCCGTTCGGGGCTTTTCCTTGAACCCGCAACCCACAGGATTGACCGTGACCACCTGCTGATTCGCCGAGCGGGCTGACTACAGCGAAGTCATTTTTAAGCAGAGGCTCCGTGCCGCGCTCATCAAAATCAACGGCAAGAGAATTCCCGCCACCGCCAGCCTGACGCGGACCGGATCCTGCGCAGCCTCCTGCGCCTGGGTCGCTCCCGCCACCACAGGACAGCCACCATCCAGACTGGGCGCATCCAAAGCAACTTGCGCTTCATTGTACTCAATCCTTCGTTTTTCCAGCGTGGACTTCCACGCGCACCGCACGTCTGAGCGTGCCGCGGGGGCCATGCCTCACACCACGATACCCCGCGCCCGCCACTCAGTGCGTCAGGGTGTAGAACAACCAGTTAATGCAGAACGCATAGACAATGTCACGCGCCTTGAATCCCCCTTCATCCAGGTAGATGTGAGCTCCCTCGCCCATCGGATTCAGAGCCGTCGGGGGCGAGGAGATTTCCCAGAAGCACCCGTAGTCGTTCGGACAGAATATGATGGCCGGGCGGCCCTTCACATACGCGGCCTGAAACGGACGGCAGAACTGTTCTTTGCCGACAATGGGCACGCCATCGAAGGAGTAAACC
>CAZOJL010000022.1:0-30499 GCA_964580075.1 uncultured Akkermansia sp.
ATTACGATTACGATTAAGACAAGCTATAACCCTCATCAGAACTGCCATGCGCCCTTTTTTCTCACATGCGGCAAAAACCCCTTGCTCCTCATTCGAAACCGCCTTACACTTGCTGAATGTGGGATAAAACGCCAGTCGTTATATGCAACACATGAGGCGAATTTTCAATGGCAAACGGATCCTTGCGCGGCTTTTTGCGAGGGGTTTGGGAGTGGTTGGTGTCGGACTGGCCTGCGGGCAGTCGGAGACGAATCGGAATGCCGACGAGGTGCGCTATGTGCTTGCGCCTGCTCAGGGTGTGACGAACCGGTCCGGCACCGGCTATTTCACATTCCATCCGTGGGAATCGAAGGGGTCCAATCCTGTCTTCCGCGTAGTGCGGCCGAACGGCACCGAGGTGGGGCATCAGTTGCTCTGGGCGGCGCACGGCGAGGCGGTCCAGGTGCTCTTCGACTGTTCGTCCGGCGACACGACTTTCCACGTTGTCGAAGGCGCGTCATCGAACGCGGCCCGCACAGTCTGGGCGGCGCAAGCCGGCTTCCAGCTCGAGACCCGCGCCTACCACGATGGCCCGGTTCAGAGCGGGAAGGAGATCAAGAAGCTCTGCGACAACGCCACGCCGGTGCAAGGCCGCAGCCTGGTGTCCCATGTCTTTCAAGGGGTTAATCCGCACGCGCCGACGGAGGACTTCATCTCGATCTTTCGGGGAAACCTCGCGATTCCCAAGCCTGGCAAATACACGTTCACCGTGGTAAGCGACGGCGCGTCCGCGCTTTTCATCGACGGAAAACACGTGGTGTCGTGGCCGGGTCAGCATCCGGTGGGCGGGGCGGGTCGGTATGGCAGTTTCCAGGCCGAAGCGGACCTGACAGGCGGCCGCCACTGGCTCGAATATTACAACGTCGAGAAAGGGCTCGCCTATACCGTCGTGCTGGGATGGAAGCAGCCCGGGGAGGCAGCGTTTTCCGTGATGCCGCCATCTGCTTTCCCGCAGCCTGCGGCGTTCCATGTGGCGCACACGGAGTATGCCGCCTCCCGGAAGATTGCGCCGCGATTTTCATGGGAGATCGAGCGGCACCTATCGTCCTGGGGGCACTACATGGTGTTCGTCAAACTCAGCGCGCTCTGTGACGCGGCCGACTACACCTGGACCCTGGACGACGGATCTGTATTGAAAGGCCGTACGGTGACGAACCTTTTTATGTCGCCGGGTATGCGCACCGTGCAGTTGGCCGCGTCGCGCGACGGCGAGCAGACGGAGACCCGGCAATTGATCGATGTTCATCCGCTCTGGCGGCAACTGGACGGGACGGATCAGGACTACTGGGGCCAGTGCCGTCCGTGGATCCTGGCCCGCGATTTCACAAATGCGGTGTGTGCGGACCTGTTGAACATGCTGAGGATGACGTCGAAGATGGATGATCATTGGCTGACAAAAGATATCGCGGCGATCAGCCTCAACCGGTTGGCCGAGTGGGGGCCTGCCGAGGCAGGCGTGGCGATGGAGCTCGGAAATTATTTCCAGGTCATCGAAGTGCGTGACTACGTGTCGGCGCGCCGAGCCTGCGAGGACGCGATCCGCACCTGCGGAACGAACCGGCAGGTGAAGGCCGGGGCTCAACTGGCGCTGGCGACCAGCCTTCTTCCGGTCGGCAATGACTTCCAGAAGGTGCAGGATCTGCTTTCGTCGATCGATGAGGCTGACCTTTCGGGTGATGACCGGCGGTTGAAACGGATCTGCGAGGGCGATCTCTTCTTCGCGATGGGCAGACCGGAGCTGGCGGCGGGTCGCTACAAGGAGGCCGGAACACGGGCGCTGCAGGACCGGCAGGACCCCGTGCAGGCCGAGCTGGGGCGGCAGGCGAAACTGGAAACGGCGAGGGATTATATCAGGCGCAACGAGTTCAACGACGCCGAACGCGTGGTGGCGAATCTGCGGCAGGATGATCCGATGCAGCGCATGGACGGCGAGGTCGGGCTGATCCTGCTGGACGCATGCCTCGGACGGCATGATTACACGCGAGCGTACACCCTCAGCAGGAGGCTGTACCAGAATTGCGAGCCCGGTCCGAATCTGCCCGCGCTGCTATGCAAGCTGGCCGATTCCGCGTTCCGGATGAAGGAAAAAGAAGAGGCAGGCGAAGCCTTGCACCGATTGTACAAGGAGTTTCCATACAGTGAGGCGGCGGCGCGGGCCAGCGAAAAGTGGGGCGCGCCAGCCAGGCAGAAACCGGAGAAATGAGATGAAGACACGCACTGTTCTGCTCGCAGGTTGTGCGGCGCTGCTCTCGATGCAGGCGCTTGCCGATGAGAATGAGTGGCTGAAGCCGCTCGGGCAACCGCCGAAGGCTTCACCGCGCAGGATCTCGGGCGGCGAAGGGGTGCCGCCGCTGCCGCTGCCGGCCACGCCACTCCGGCGCACGGAGCGCAAGCGCGATCCCAAGCCGCCGACGCTGGTGGCGAAGATCATCTGGGGCGAGAGCGCACTGTTCACCTACGAGGACGGCAACCAGACGCAGGTTTCCGACGGCAACCAGTGTCCGGCGGATCTCCAGCAACTGCTCGGCAAGATCCAGCGGCGGCTTGACCTGAGTTATGCCTACGACATGCTTCCGCTCGCGGAATTCAGCGGCGATCCTGACAAGACGGCCCTGGTCCTTTTCAATGGCAGCCGCACGGTGAAACTCGACGATAAGCAGGTGGAAGCCCTGCGCGGGTATGTTGTGCGCGGCGGAACAATCCTGTTCGACTCGATCGCCGGCTCGCCGTATTTCTATGAGGCCGCGAAGAAGATCGCGGCGCGGATACTGCCGGAGTGCAAACTGCGGACGATTCCGGCGGACCATCCGCTCTATCACATGGTGGCGGATGTGGATCGGGTCACGTATCCGCGGAATCTCGATTCGACAGACCCGTTTCTCGAGGCGTGCTATGTGGGGAGCCGCGCCGGGATCATTATTTCGAAGTACGGGCTGGGCTGCGCCTGGGACGATCACGAGGTGCCGAT
Organism: uncultured Akkermansia sp.; assembly: GCA_964580075.1. Taxonomy (GTDB): domain Bacteria; phylum Verrucomicrobiota; class Kiritimatiellia; order RFP12; family JAAYNR01; genus VGWG01. Next base: position 3,008 of record CAZOJL010000022.1, read on the forward strand.
TCTGAAGGATGCGATCTATTACGATGTGGATTCGGGCAACAAGATCGGCGTGAACCTCATTGCGTACGTGATCGGCTACCGGAATGCCGGGCGCGAGGAGGCGAAGCCGGAGTTTTTCGGCGTGCTGGACGAGAGTCAGCCGACCGATGAATTCACATTCGCCCAGATCCAGCATGAGGGCGCGTGGAACGTCCATCCAGGCGCCGCGGCGGCACTGCTCGGACAGTTGAGGCAGCATTCCGCACTGAAGGTCAGCCTGAAACGCATATCGGTTCAGCCAGGCAAGGACGATCTCTCGGGCTATGCCTTCCTGTATCTGACCGGGCTGGACGATTTCACGTTCGACGAGAAGGCCCGCGCGGCGTTGAGAGCGTTTCTGCGCAGTTCGGGGACGCTATTCATCAACAATGGGCTCGGCCTGAAGAGCTTTGACGTCGTGGCGCGGCGGGAACTGCGCCAGTTGCTGCCGGAGGCGCAACTTGTTAAGATCCCGCCTACGCACCCGCTCTACAGCGCGCTGAACAAGATCCGTGAATCCGGTTACACGCCGGCCCTGCAGAAGGAGAAGCCGGATCTCAAGACGCCGGTGCTGGAGGGGATCGAGATCGACGGCGACCTGCGCGTGATCTACAGTCCGTACGATCTCGAGGCGGCATGGCTCGGGGTGGACTATCCGCTGGCGAAGGCGTATGATTCGTCGTCCGGCACGCAGCTTGGCATGAACATCGCGATGTATGCCATGACGCATTAAGGGGAGCGGGAGCTTGCGGGCGGCGCACACGGTGTGATACACACGTTTAGGAGCACAAAAATGGCAGACACAAACAGGGCGATGCCGGACGGCAGTGTTGGCAGAGGTTCTGAAATGGCCGGGCGGCTGATGAAGGCGCGGCAGGACATCATGCGCGAGGTGGGCAAGGTGATCATCGGGCAGGACGATGTCGTGGAGCAGCTCCTGATCACATTCTTCTCGCGGGGACACTGCCTGATGGTCGGCGTGCCCGGGCTCGGCAAGACGCTGCTGGTCAAGACGCTGGCCTCGGCCCTGGACCTCCAGGCGAACCGCATCCAGTTCACGCCGGACCTGATGCCGGCGGACATCACCGGTTCGGATATTCTGGAAGAGGACCAGGCCACGGGCCGCCGGGAATTCCTGTTCCGTCCGGGGCCGATCTTTACGAATATGCTGCTGGCTGACGAAATCAACCGGACCCCGCCGAAAACGCAGGCCGCGCTGCTGGAAGCGATGCAGGAGCATCAGATCACGGTGTCCGGCACGTCGTACGCGTTGCCGAAGCCGTTCATGGTCATGGCCACGCAGAACCCGATTGAACTGGAAGGAACCTATCCGCTGCCCGAAGCGCAGTTGGACCGCTTTATGTTCTGTATTTCGGTCGGTTACCCGGATGCGGCCAACGAGTCACGTATCCTGATCGAGACCACCCGCGATGCGATGCCGGATGTCCGGAAATGTCTGGATGGAGCGGCGTTGTTGGAACTGCAGTCCGTGGTCCGGCAGATCCCGGTCTGCGAGCATGTGGCGCAGTATGCGACCTCGATCGTGCGAGCCACGCGACCGGACTGCAAGGAAGCTCCCGATTTCGTTGGCAAGTGGGTCCGCTGGGGGGCCGGAACGCGTGCCGGACAATATCTCCTGCTGGCGGCCAAAACCTATGTGGTCCTCGATGGCCGGCACACCGTGTCGTGCGCGGACATCCGGCGTCACGCGTTGCCGGTGCTGCGGCACCGGATATTCCGGAACTTCTCCGCGGCGAGCGACGGGATTACAACTGACGAAATCGTGACGCGTGTGCTCGATGCGGTTCAGGAACCCTCGTACTGACCGGTCTTGGCTGGAGAGCGATGCCTAGCTACAAATATCTTCCTGCCCGGCTTGCCGAGACGCTGAAGGGCGCGGAACTCACGGTCCGGCGTCCGGTCCACGGCGCACAGGTCGGCCGCCATCGCTCGCCGCATCACGGTTCATCGGTGGAGTTCGCCGAGTACAGGGCCTATTCGCCGGGCGACCCGACCAGCCTGATTGACTGGCCGGTGTATGCGCGGACCGACCGTTACATGATCCGGCAGTTCTATGAAGAGACGAACATGCGCGGCTATGTCCTGCTGGATGTCTCGGGGAGCCTCGGGTTTCGTGGTGACGGCCCGATGTCGAAGATGGACTGCGCATCGTATTTAGCGGCCGGCATGCTGTATACGCTGGTCAGCCAGCGCGATCTCGCGGGGCTGATCACGTTCGATGCGAAGATGCGCGATGTTTTCAAGCCGGCAGGATCGGCGGAGGGCCTGCGCCCGCTGCTGCTGCATCTGGAGGGCATTGAGCCGGAGGGCGAGGGTGACATTGAGGCCGCCATTCACCAAGCGGCGGACGTCATGCGAAAGAAGAGCCTGGTCGTCCTGATTTCCGATCTGCTCCAGGATGCGGACAGGATCCTGCGCGGAATCCGGCATCTGTATCACGACGGGCACAATATCGTGGTGCTGCATGTCGTGGACCGGGCGGAGCGCACGTTGTCGCTCGGCGGTGTTGCGGAACTTCGCGACCTGGAGACGAAATCGAAACTGGTCATCGAAGTCGACGAAATACGCGACGCATATGAGCGCGCGGTGCGTCATCACCTGGAGAAGATCCGGGTCGGCTGCAACGAGTGCCTTGCCGTATACAGGCTGGTGGATACGGCGGATCCGGCCGAAACGGTTTTAGGCGGATTGTCCAGGGGATGAAAGGAGGCACGCCATGACATTCATCTGGTTGCTGCCCCTGGCGTTGCTGCCCGTGGTGTTTCATCTGTTCATGCGGGTGCGGAAGCGGGTCGTTCTTTTTCCGTCGCTGATGTTCTTCCTGCAGGTTGATCCGAAACTCAGCGCGAGGAAGAGGATCCGCGAGTGGCTTGTTCTCCTGCTCCGCAGCCTGGCGATCGCCTTCCTCCTGCTCGCGCTTTCGCGCCCGGTCTGGCTGGCAACCGGCGGGTCGGGATCCGCGGCCCAGGTCGTTCTGGTCGACAACTCCGGCTCGATGTCGGGAGCCGCGGCGGACGGCCGGACGAAGCTGGCCGTGGCGCTTGACGCCGTCTCGGCCATGGCCGGAGATAGGAAGGAATCGGATACGATGGCCGTCATGCTGACGGTGGACGATCCATCGGCGGCCGTTCCGGAGGGATTCGTCTCGAACCGCGAGGCGTTGCGATCACTGCCGGGCCGGGTCAAGGAGACGCAGGCGTCGGGAGCGCCGGGAAGGACTCTGGAACAGGCGGTCTCGCTGCTCAGCCGGACTTCGTCGCCACGCCGTGAGATTCATCTATTCACAGACTTGCAGGAAGTTGAGTGGGGCGGCGCAGCGCACGAGCAGCCGCATCTGCCCGCGAATACGCGATTGCTGATTCACAGGATCGCGTCAAAGCCGTTGAACGGTCCCAACGTGGCTGTCGCCGGCATCGCCATGCCGAACAAACGCTTGATTGCCGGGCGGCGCTATCTTGCGGCGGTAACGCTCAACAATACATCGAAGGAGGAGGCGAAGATCAGGCTCGATTCCACCGACCAGAACGGACTCACGTCTTCGCAGCCGGTGAATGTGCCGGCACACGGGACGCGGGAGGTGACCGTGCCCTTCGAGACGCGGAATCCAGGGACCGGCTGGATCGGCGTCGAAATCGGGCGCGATGCATTCCGGCAGGACAATCAGGCCTTCGTTACATTTGCCTGCCAGCCGAAGAAAAAGGTTCTGTTTCTCGGCACCGCCAAGGAATTCGGAAATCTGCCGCTGGCGGTATCGCCGACCGGCGACGGGTTGCTGACCGGTCTGGTGCCGGTTTTCAAGGGGGCGGACGCCGGAATCACCGCCGATCTGCAAGATGACTGTGCGATGGTGGTGGTGCGCTGGAGCGGCTGGCCCGGCGACAAGGACGCTGAGGATGCCCTCCGCTCGTATGTTGAGAAAGGCGGAAATCTTCTGGTTGTGCCGGCCGATAGCGGCACGCCACGGGTGCCGGCCTGGATTCCGGTGAGCCTGCGGCAGACGGTGACCAGCGCGGCGGGGCTGCCGCTGGTTGTGACCGGGCGCAAGGAATCCGTGTGGGATGATCTGCGAGGCAGTTCGGGGGATGTGGTGCTGCGCCAGCTTCGCGCGTTCCAGGCGCAGACGCTGTCGGCGTCGACGAATGCGGTCGCATTGCTGTCGCTGGAAAATGGATCGCCGGTGCTTTCCGTGGCAACGATGGGCGCCGGCCGCGTGTTCCTGAGCGGGATTGGCTTTGATGTCATATCGACCACGCTGCCGGTGAAAGGATCGTTCCTGGCGCTGGTGCATGGCATGGCCCTGGCCGGCGTCGATGCCGGCGCGAAGGGCCGCGGCATCATGGCCGGCGGGCGACTGCCGGCGCGTGAGGACCCGGATGCGGCTGCGAGCATCCGCACCGTGGCCGGCGCGGTGGTTGAGTGGAAAGGAAAAGCCGGCGAGATGCCCGGTCTGCCACGGAGCGGTGTGTACGAGATGGAAGCAGGAACCGAGGCTTTCCTGCTGGCGGTGCGTTCGGCGGACCTCGAGGGACGCGAGGCGTTCATCGGGTCGGCGACCGTTCCCGTTTTGGCCGGATTGACCTACACGGTGGATGACTATCAGGATGCCGAATCGCTCCTCCGCACCCTCCGACGTTCGCGTACCGGCTTCGACCTGTATCTGCCGTTCCTGCTGCTGGCGCTGCTCGCGGCGCTGCTCGAGGGATGGCTGATAAACAGCGGCGCCGTGCATGCGCATGGCAGGAAGCTGGCGGACAGGCTTGCGGTGAAGATCCCTTTCCGGCGCAAGGATATGGGGGTTGTCGATGCTTAGTGTCGGCATGCGTGCGATCGGACTGGTGACCTGGCGGCCGCATGTTCCGGCGGTCGTCTCCGGCCTGCTCATCGTGTTGCTGGCCGGCTGGTTTAGCATCCTGTATCGCAGCCTGCGGGCGCGGATGACGCAGCGCCAGGCGGTGATCCTGCTGGCGCCCAAGTGTATCATTGCGCTGATGCTGGTGATTGCGATGCTTGACCCGCTCTGGACGAGCACGGTCACTATGTCGTCCGCGAGCAGACTGCTGGCCGTGGTGGATGTTTCGTCATCGATGGATGTCAAGGACGATGGCGACCGCAGCCGGTTGGAGCGCGCGTCGGCGGCGCTCGAGGGCATCAGGAAACAGCTTCCGTCAGGGCTGGGCCTGGCCGCGATGGAATTTGATACGGCTTTGCGTGATGTGCAAGGCCGACCCGGCGCGGCTGTGAACAGGCAGGAGATCCGCCAGACCGACCTGGGCGGCACGCTGCTGGCGTTGGCGAGACGCGAGGATCTTTCCTCGTATGCCGGGATTATCTTGCTCACGGACGGAGGTGACGAGCCGGCGGATCAGGCGGAGCTGCCGTCCGTGCCGTTGTATGTCGTGGGGGTCGGCAACGACTTGGCGGAAGCCGGCGATCTGTCGGTCGCGGATCTTTCATGTCCGTTGACGGTTGAGAAGCTGGCCGCGTTTGAGATTTCAGTGGATGTGTCGGCGCGAAGGAAAGGCGCGCTGGCGGCGCGTGATCTGTCGAGCACGGCGGTCGTGCTCGAACGCGAACGGGACGGGAAGTGGACGCCGGAAGGCGAACAAACGGTCAATCTGGAGAACGGCTGGGCACGGTCGGTATTCAGGGTGTCGTGTCCGGAACCCGGGCTGCAGCGATTCCGGGCGACGGTTCAGAAGCTGCCGGGAGAAGTGTCGCATGAGAATAACAACCGCCTCGTCAGTGTGGACGTCCGAAAGAAGACGTTGCACGTGCTATTCTTTGCGCGGGAACTGGGCGCGGAACTGAAAGTTCTGCGCGCCGAGCTGATCCGTGACGCCGGCGTGACGTTCACGGCCTTGTATCGGACGTCAGGCGAGCACTTCACGGTGCAGGGTGGAAAGTTTCCCGGCGACGATAAACTGGATGCCGGGTTCCCGACGGATCAGGAAATCCTGAGGCATTTTGACTGTATCATTGTCGGCTCTGTCTCCGGTTCCGACTGGCAGGACGGACAAATGCAGGCACTTCGGACGTATCTCGATAATGGCGGCGCAGTGATCTTCCTTGGGGATGAGGCAACGGCCAGGAGCGGTTTGGGCGCGAGCATCCTCGGGCCGCTGATGCCGTGGGATACGTCGGAGCGCGGCGGCGATAGGCTGCATGGGAAGTTCACGGTCAGCGTTCCGGCCACGGCGTCGAGCCACCCCGTGGTGGCGGGACTGTCAGCGCTGATGGCGCAGTCGGGCGGCGCGACGGTTGCGTCGCTGAGCAGAGTGGGTCCCGCGCGGGCGGGTGCGACGGTGCTACTGACGGCTGCGGTAGATCGGAAGACGTTCCCGCTGGTGGCGATTCAGAGATTCGGAAAAGGGAATGTGCTGGCGATTGCGAGCAACACCCTGTGGAAGTGGGCGAGACAATCGCCGGGGATGGCGCAGGCGTACGGGCTGCTGTGGCGGCAGGCGGTGCGTAACCTGGCGGCGAGTCTTGATGGCGGGCAGGTGCTTGCGGTGAAGTGGAGCGCGGAGTCCTACCGGCCGGGCGAGAAGGCGGTCGCGGAGATACGGCCGGTTGTTCCGGCATCTGAGCACTCGTTGCAGTTTACAGCGAGCTTCCGTAAGGGCGGCGCCATGAAGTCGGTTCCGGTCGAGCCGCTGCAGGGACAGCCTGGAATGGTCGCGGTGAACTATACATTTGAGAAGCGCGGGACCTACACCTTTGCGCTTGCCGTGCGGCAGGGCGACACGGTGTTGGAGACGTATGAGAAGGAACTGCCAGTCGGATCATGTGCCGGGGAAGGCAGCCGGCTGGAACTTGATGATGCGGCGTTGAAGCGCCTCGCGCATCTGAGCGGCGGGGCGTACTACGGGGAACGTGAGATCGACCGGCTCGCGAAAGATCTTGCGGCACGCCACCTGACGACGAAGATGACGTCAGACGTTTCGATGCTGTCCGATTCCCCGTGGTTTGCGCTCCTTTTTGTGGGCGTGCTTGCGTGCGAATGGATTGTCCGCAGGAAGAGGAATGCGTTTTAGGAGGCGCGATCTTGTGCGATGTTTATGCCTCATTTTGATTGCTGCCATGCTGAACTGGAGCTTGGCGCACGGCCAGGACGGGACCGGCCGGGCCGGCAGGGTGGAGCTGTCGAACGGAGGGGTTCTTGAGGGACTGATCTCGACCACCCCGGGCGCGCCTTTGCGGCTTCAGGTCGGCAATGACTTGAAGGACGTGCCGCTGGAGGCGGTGCAGGAACTGCGTTTCGTGCCCGAACAGGAAACAATGGAGCAGAAGTGGCGCTTCGTCGAGGCTGGTCGGAACGAGAAAAAGAAATGGGGTGCTCCCTATCCGGTGCGGGAATTGCAGACGCAGATAATTCTCAGCGGCGGATGTGTTTTCACGGGACACCTGTACACGACGGTTCTGTATGTGGCGCAGTCGAACGCGACGACCAAGGTGGTGATCAAGGCGAAGGACAAGGGGACGGAAGGCCAGACGTTCCAGGACGTGGTCTATCCGGTCAGGATAGCAATGAAGTTGCCATGAGCGGATCGCTGTCAGTGAGACTTTGGCTCGCGAGGGCTGGACGGATATCGCGGATTTCATCAGCGATGCTCGGCGCATTTGGGTGGGCTGTGAGCGGGATGGCCTGCTGGCTGGTGCTGTTCGTGCTGGATAACGTGCTGCATCTTCCTGCGGGAATGCGGTTGCCGCTGGCGCTGGCCGGTGGCGCGTTTGTCGTGGTCGGGTTTGTGCGCAAGGTGGCACGGCCGCTGCTCAAACGCGACAGCATCGAACGGACAGCGGTGTCGCTCGAACGAGCCAGGAAGATCGGAAATAATCTCCTGATCACGGCCTGCCAGTTGGAGCAGCACGAGTTCCGTGCCGCAGAGCGTGAATTTGCCGACCGGACGCTGGCGGATGCGCGGGTGGCAACGGAAGGGATGCGGCTCGCGGAGCTCTGGCGCCCGAGCCTGCTGATCCCATGGGGTGTGGCGGCGGTCGGGATGATGGTTGTCTGGGTGCTCTATGCCTCGGTGTTTCCGCGACAGACCGGCAACGCGTTCGCGAGATATGCGATGCCGCTGGGAGATGTTCCGCCTGCGGGAAGCGTGGCGATCGGACTTTCGCCGTTGCATGACCTGTCGCTGCGGGAAGGGGAGGATCTACCCGTTACGGTCGTGGTGAAAGCCGTGGGCGGAACGACGACGCGCGCGGCGGCTGCGCCGGTGCTCGCATGGAAGGAAGGCCGCCAGCCTGTGCAACCGACGCGAACAGGCACAGAGACCCTGGCCCTGCAGCAGGATTCAAAGGCGCCCGGCACGTACCGCTACGTTTTCCGGGCGCTGCAGCGATCATTTTCGTTCAGAGCGCTGGCGGGCGACACCTATACGCGGGCGGTGCGGGTGACGGTGCTGCCGCGGCCGAGGATTCAGTCTGCGGCATATTTGGTGCAGCCTCCGGCGTATACGGGGGCGCAGAAACGGGAGGCGGACGGGCCGCCCGAAGCGTTGGCCTGTCTTGCGGATTCGACCGTCGACGTAAGGCTGGCGCTTGATCAGACGGTGGTGTCCCTGGTGTGGCGTGACGGCGGCGTGAAGCGACGGTTCCAGCGTGAGGCGCGCGGGTGGATGATGCAGATGGTGGTGACGAATGCCGGGACTTACGAGATTGTCGCCCGCGAACGGGCGCATGCGCCTTCGGTGGTCATTGCTTCCGGCGTGGTCACGATTGACAGTGATCGCGCACCGGAGATTGACTTCGTGACGGATAACCGGAACTGCTTTGTTGCGCCGGGCACGAAGTTGCCGCTGGAGGTGAAGGCGTCGGACGACTACGGGGTGCGGCGCATGAGCATTGTGAGCCGGGACACCGGCGAGGTGGATCAGGGTGGCGGAACGCTGCGCGGTATAAAGCAGTGGGATTACCTGGGACCGCCGGGCAAGCAGGGGCCCGTTGTTGAGACATGTCAGGCGGAGGTTGATGCGCATGCGTTCCTGCCAGGGCACGTATACATGCTGGAGGCGTTGTGCTGGGATTTCCGGCCGGGTGCGACACCCTCGAGGGCAAGGCCGATCATTCTGCGGGTGAAGTCGATCGACGAAATGAAGCTGGCGGTCGATGATCCGCTGGCGATGGCGTTTGAACTGCTGAAGCGGACGATCACGGAACAGCGCCGGGCGAACGAATGCACGGAGAACGTGAAGACACATCTGGATGAGGCGCTGGCGAAGAAATCGGTGGCGACGCATCAGGATGGCATCCGCCGGCAGCAGGGTGTGGCGCAGGGATTTGGCCAGGAGGTTCTGGCAGAACTGGACAAGCACCCGCCGGAAGGCAGGTTGATGAAAGACCGGTTGAATGTACTCGTGGCGCGTGAGATGGAGCTGGTGCTCGCAGCGGTCGGGAAGCTCGACTGCACGTCCCGGGAGCTGCAGGCTCCGCTCGGGAAGATAGCCGAGCGGCAGGACTACATACTGAAAGAGCTCATCGATCTGCTGGGGTCGGTGTTCCAGGACCGCAAAGATGCGGCGAAGACTGCGCAAGCCGCGAAGCAGACGCAGGATCAACTGCCGGGGCCCGTGGCGACGGACCAGGCCAAGGGCCTGGCGGCTGACCTGGCGGCGTTCATCCGGGCACAGCAGCAGATCTTGCAGAAGACCGAAAGCATCATGGACAAGGGGCCGCAGGACCTAACGACGGACCGGGACGAGGTGCTGGGTGAACTGGCGCGGGCGGAAGCGCAATGGGCCAAGTTCCTGGACGAGAAACTGACTGACTTCTCGAAACTGCCGCAACAGGATTTTGCCGATGGCACGCTGGCGAAGCAGTTGAATGAAGTCTACCAGGACGTGGACAAGGCGGCGGCGGCGCTATACGACAAGAAAGTGGAGATCGCCGTTCCGCAGGAGCAGTCGGGATTGGAGAAGGCGAAGGAACTGGAGAACAACATCGAGAAATGGCTCTCGAACAAGCCCGACTTCATCAAATGGAGCATGGAGGAGCCGGATCAGTCGGCCGATATACCCATGGCGGAATTGCCGGCGGAACTGGAAGACCTGATCGGTGATCTGATCGACAAGGAAGAGGACATGACGAAGGATGTGGAGGACGTGTCGAGTTCCTGGATGGATTCGATCGACAAGGGTGCGGGGTGGGATGCGACGGACGGTCCGATCTCCGACATGAGCGCAAAGGGGGTCACCGGCAATATGCTGCCTAACGACAGTGAGATAGGCGGACGGTCGGGCGAGGGACGTTCCGGCAAGAGCAACGGGCAACTGGTGCAGGACACGGCGGTCGGCAAGGAAGGACGGCATACGCCGACGCGGGTCTCGCCCGGCCCGTTCGAGTCCGGCAGCGTCAAGGATGCGGCGAAGAATGACAATGGCGGAGCAACCGGAGGCGGGAAGCTCTCCGGCGGAACGGAGCAGGGGTTGCACGGTCCGACACCTCCGCCGGCCCCGGAGAAGATGGCGAGGCTGTCCGGCGAGCAGGCGAAAATACGCCAGGAGGCCGAGTCGGTGGCGTTGAAGTTGCGCAAATACAAGTTGTCGTCGGGCGATCTGGAGGCGTCCATCCAGGCGATGAGCCGGCTGGAAGAGGCCGCGAAGAAGCAGGATGGACTGGCGGTGCGCCAGGCGTTCAGCCGCGCGGTGGACGGACTTGAGGATGCGCGCCGATCGATGCGGACGGAGGCGGGGCTGCATCGCGAGCGGGCGCACCTGCCGGAGCGCGTGCAACGCGAATTGATGAACGGCATGCAGGATAGCACGCCGAAGGGGTACGAAGACATGGTGGCGGATTATTTCAGGCAGATGGCCGGAGGTCGGAAATGAAGTGGAGGTTGATGGTCGTGTTTCTGTGGGTGGTCGGCGCGGCCCGGGCGCAGACGAACGTGGTTCTGCCGAACGGCGGTTTTGAGACATCGGATCGGACAGACGCGCGAAAGCCGGCTTGCTGGTCGCTGCCGGACGGGCTGGGTGTTCAATGGACGAAGGATGCCGCATCGCCGGAGCATGGCACGTGCATCCGCCTCGACACGACGCAGACCGAGCGGACGATGCAGGCACAGTGGGCGAAAATGGGCATGACCAATGTATGGAACATTCCCAAACCGGATAAGAACGCGATCTCCGATACGTACGGGCTATCGTATGATTCGGACATGATGCTTGTGAAATCCGGGCAGGCGTATCGGATCACGTTCGACTACAAGGGCGAGGCGGGCGGCAAGGTGTGGGTGCGTTGCTACGGGATTTTGGACGGGGAACGAAGGCAGCGGTATGAGAAGGTGGTATTCTGCGAGAGGACGGACGGCACGTGGATGACGTTTACAACGGTTCTGCATCCGACGCTGTATCGCCCTGACAGCACGATCATGAAAGTTATGCTGTTCGCCACCTATCCTGCGGGCCGGTACTGGTTCGACAACGTCCAACTCGAAGCTATTTCCGCCGAGGAATACGCCAGAGGGAAGGCGGCGGGGACGCAGAAACGTGGCCGGTGATCAGGTGTCAGTTGGGTCTCTGGCGCGGTGCCGCCAGATGGATCAGAGCGTGAGACTTGGTTTCAGGTTTCGGGTTTCGGGTGTCAGGCTGTTCTCCAAAATTCTGCGGCGCGGCGGCATTGCCGATCACAACGCGTCATCGTGAGCGGCGTTGATTACCGCGTTATCCAGCGCCACGTTGGCCTGCTTGGAATTGCGGCCCTGGTGGCGCAGGATCTCGAACATGCAGTCGGCCTTCTTCCCCGCCGCCACCGGGGCCATGAACTCCGTCGTCTGGAAATCGAAGAGCTTCACCCCGGGCAGGCTGCTGCGGAAATCCACATGGCCGGAGAAGGAACGGCGCACCTCGACCTCGATCGGCTTGGCCGTGTAGTTGCGGATCCGCTGCGTGAAGACCTCGTGGTCGTCCCAGCCGGTCACCGAGCTGTTGACCTCGATGTCCACGGCGCCATCGTCCACCCGGCGGAACACGTTGGCGCCGTGCACCTGCATCCAGATGTTGTCGCGATAGGCCCGCAGCTTGATCAGCTCGAAGATCACCTCCGGGTCGGGGCCCAGGTTGACTTCCACCTTGTCGCCGATGGGGATGTACTTCGTGTCCTGCTGCGCCAGGTATGAGAGGCCGTCGCGGCCGTTGAGGCGGAAGACGCGGATCACGCCATCCGGCAGCGGCGCCGAGCCGAGCCTGGACGGCACGTCATTCGTGAACAGGTACATCCGCACCAACTGATCGCCGTACTGCGCGGGCCGGTAGCGGTACTGCACCTTGAACGGAACCTGCTTCGCGTCGATGGCCCGCAGCCGCTTGGACCAGCCGTTCGGAATCGTCTCCGCGCCGGGGATGCGGAAGATGAAGTACTCGGAGAGCCCTTCCTTGATGATCGTCTTCTCCTGAACTTCGTCCAACTCTTCCGCTGCTTCGCCGCTGACTGGACGGTCAGGGAACTCCATCATCTGTCGTGCCGCACCCCGGCGATAGGCCTTGAACTTGTCCCCTGCCAGCGTTCATCAAGATCGCCGCCGGCGACAAGGTGACGCTCGAAATTTCCCCCTACGATCTGAGCAAGGGGCGCATCATCTACCGGCACAAGACCTGATCCGTTCCATACGACGCCCCCGGTTGACTCCGGGCGAACGGAACCCGATGAAACGGAAACTCACGGTGATCGTTGGCGTGACCGCCTGTCTGGCCGTTGTCGCCGTCGTCGGCGCCGGAGCGCTCATCCGGGCGGCGGCCCGGGGGCGAACCTATTCCGATGTCTCGCTCATCCCCCACCGGCGCGTGGGCGTCCTCCTGGGCTGTTCGCGGCGGCTTTCGAATGGCCGGACGAATCTCTTCTTTTCCCGTCGCGTGACTGCCGTCGCCACCCTTTTCAAAGCAAACAAGATTGAGTACATCATTGTCAGCGGCGATAACCGCGTGGCCGGATATGATGAGCCGACGGACATGAAGCAGGCGCTCGTGGCGGCCGGCGTTCCTGCCGGAATCATCACCTGCGATTTTGCCGGGTTCCGAACGCTCGATTCGATCGCACGCGCCAAAGAGGTCTTTGGCCAGACCTCCATCACGGTCATTTCGCAGGAGTTTCACAATCAGCGGGCCATTTACCTGGCCCGCCATGAGGGCATTGATGCGGTTGGCTTCAACGCGCGCGAGGTTGGGTCAGCCCGGGGGTTCCGCACCCGCCTGAGAGAGCAATTCGCGCGTGTGAAGGCGGTGTTGGACGTGTGCATGCTCGGGACGCGCCCGAAGTTTCTCGGTCCGCGAATCGAGATCGGCGGCGCCCCCCAACCTCTTAGAAACGTGGTTGGCCTCCCTCATCTCCGTTCACGATCCGGTCGGCTTCCTTCAGCAGGGCAAGTTCAGGGTAAGCATACCGGGTTCGCGAATGGTGGTTTCCGATGATGTTCTTCACAATCTCGATCTTTTCGGGCGGGAAACCGACGGAATGAAGCAGGTCAGCAGCAACCGGGGGGCCATATTCCTCTTGGGTCCTGCCGTTGTTGTACCCGTGACGCTCCTCTGCCACCTTGATTCCGATGTCATGCAGCAGCGCAGAGGCGATCACGATGTCGCTGTCACATCCCGAATAGTTGTCCAACAGACGGTCGGCATGTCGCAAGACGCACAGGGCGTGCTCGATCCGGCGGTCATCACCGCCGAAGTATTCGAGCAGAACCCGCGTCAGTCTGGCACGTACGTATTCCATTGGTCTTCTTCTCCATCGAACGTCGATTTTCACCGGACGTTGACCCGGCACGGGGCAACGGTACGGTGCAAAATCTGGTTCTGCCCCATATTTCCTTCATCTCGCACGAAATCCACATGTCTTGCATGTATAGCGTGCCATTGCTGAATGCTCTGCTGGATAGAAATCCAAGAGTCCTCCGCATTGAGGACAGAACACTTTGGCTCCTGCAACAGGGCTGACTGCTTGTTTGTCCCCCAAGGGCGTTGCTCAAAGCGGTCGTACACGGACTTCGGCAATTCGAAGATGACGTCTATGTCCCGTGGCGGTCGGATTTCCGTCGATTTGCCCCATGATCCGGCCAGTATGCTGTTGGAGTAGCCGGAAGAAACGCCGTAGTAGTATTGATTGAGGCAGGACCGGACGCCGGTATGCTTGACGATGCCGTCGTCTCGCTGGCTCTGGGTGAGAGTCAGATTGCCTAGAAACGCATCAAACCGTGTCCCGACGCTCACATCAGCACTCCTTCTCAAACTCGCCTTGTAGCCCCAGTTCCTTCACCGCCGAGTTCAGTTCATCAAGGGTGTGGGCTTCTTTGATCTTCGCATGCACCTTGACGGAAATCTCCACGCCTTCGGCCTGCGAGAGGCGGGTGAGCACCTTGAGACTGAACAGATTCCACTGCTCCCGGCGTAGTGAACCTTCCCAGCACACGTTCAGTTCCTTCGGCTTTTGGCGCTTGTCCGGCTTCTCAGGCGGCTTCGGCGGCTCAACAGGGGGCTTACCGTCACCCGGCGGTTGGTCGGGAGGAATGACCTTGCCCCCCGTGTCTTTGAGTTCCTTCGCCTTTCCGGCCCGCAGGAGGTAGGTGTCGAAGTCAAACGTGATGTCGGACTGGTCAACCTGCTCCTTGAACCATACTCGGTCGAACGCCGCCGTGTTCTTTCCGGAAGCGAGACCCAGCGTTCCCTGGGCGATCGCACGGGTGATTGTCGCACGCAGGGCTTCGTCAGGCTTTTCCAACCGGGTGAACGATCCCTGGAAGAATGCGGCTTTCAGACCGGCCAAGTGCCACATACCCGAGTCTTTCAAGGCTGGCGGCCAGTTGCGCTCGATATACGACGCGCCGATCTCGCTGCTGAGCAGGCTCTCGTGGCGGAGGCGGGCCAAGATCGCCGCCGTGATGCTTCGGGCTTCGCTGGGGTGCAGTTGCGCCAGTGAAACATCCCGGAGTCGGTTCTCGTTGCCGTCCCAAAGCAGAAGGTGGTTGTAACTGCTCCACACGCGCTCCTCGATTTGAGCCTTCGCCTGATTCAATTCGAACTGTATCTTGCGCAGGTCCTCTGGATCGAGTTGCCCCAAGACGCCCCGGTTGGCCTCGTCGGAAATGGCCTGCCAAGCGAGCAGTTCCTCAACAGCGGTCTTGATCGGCAGCGAACTCTCGCTGGCGACCCAGAGCACGCCGCCCGGATTCTGCCGGTTGCTCTGCCCGCACTTGCGGGTCCACTCGGCCAGGCGCTGCCGAAACGGCGACTCTTCGCTGACTTCCCAAAGGGCGTCCGCACTCGTGACAGCCAGCGTGAGCATGGGCTGGTCGGCGACTTCGTTGGATTCTTTCGGGAACGGCGAGAGGTGCATCTGCGCACCGTCTCGAAACACAGCCCGGATCACTTCGCCCACCTGTCGCCGCACGGTATCGAGATCCAAGCCCGCCTTCCTGTCGGCATGCACCTTGCGCAAGGTGGGGGCATAACCGAACCGCCATCCGTCGCCACCCACGGTGCGTAGGTAGTAGCAAGTCCGCTCTAAGCCGCGCACCGCCGTGTCGATCAGGGATGTTTCCGTCTCGGGGTCGCCCACCGCGAGGAAGAGTTCGGGCAAATGCGCGGCCTTGTCGGTCTGCCCGCCGCAGGACTCGAAGAAGAGCGCCTTGGCCGTTCGCTGCACGACACCGTGCATGCCCACCCCGTTGACCATCTCCTGGTCGAGGGCTTCAGCATGAGACATCGCCAAGCCGACCGGCGCGGCAATATCGGCCAGGATCGCAGCCTGGAGCCGGGTCTCGCCCATCTGGCGTAGGACTGCGGAGAGGAATTCCCGGTCGTCCAAGGGTGCTGAGCCAAGCGTAATCAGGGATTCGCGCCGGGCTTGGCCGTAGCCCTCCCGGTACGCGCACGAAATCCACATGCCCAGCATGGCCAGCGTAGTGCGGGTCTGCTGGAATTGCGGCAGCGTTGCCCACTTGCGCTGGAACACGGTCAGGGTCGCCGGGTGAAACGGGTAGCAGGACTCGAACTGCTGCCGAATCTGGTCTTCGGACATCTGGCCCCATTCGGCAGGAAGCCTGTCCTTGCGCTCGAAGACCCACTGTGCGTATTGACGGGAGACGGCACGACGCATACTGTCCCGGCCGCCATCCTCGAACAGCCGCCTGCGGACGATTTCGCTGACCTCGGAGGCGTCCGATGCCACGAGGTCCTTGCCGACCCGCCCCACGACCTTGGTCAACTTGTCCTGCCATTCACGGAGTTCTTCGGTCATCTCCGTGGGCGAGGCTGGCAAACTGAACAGCCCCACGGCCTTGTCCGCCGAGGTCAAGGCGACGGTCAGGTTCTGCATGAAGGCATGGAACTGGTTCGCCTGCTCGGGGTGACGACCGATGTAGTTCAGCGTCTCGTCGAACAAGACTAAGACGGGTTCGCCTACCATACGCAACAACTCCCCAAGGGTCTTCGTGCCCGGAGCGTTCTTCGACCGGGCGAATAACTCCCGGCCTTTCTCACCTGCAAGCTGGTAGGCAATGTCCAACCACGGGTTCTCGCGACCGGGCTGAGGGTCCCAAGAGTTCCCCACAAAAACTGCGACCTTGGCTTTAGGAAGCTCTTCCATGCCTGTCTGCTTCATCATCGTGGCCACGCCCTCGTAATCCTTGGCGACGTTGCCTGAGTTGCAGAGATGGAAGAGCGTGGTCAGGGTATGCGTCTTGCCACCGCCGAACTGTGTGATGAGCGAGAGCACGGGTGCGGTGTTCTGGGTCTCGCCGTTCAGGCGGCGGAGCACCATGCCGCAGTGCTCAACAAGAGCTTTGGAGAAGAAGTTTCGTGAAAAGAACTTTTCAGGCTCCACGTAGTCCCTCGGGGCACTACCGTCAACCACCTGTTCCAGATGAACGGCGAACTCGCTGGGGTCAAGAGACCGGCCCTTGCGAAGTTCCTCTCTCGGCAGCACTACTTTGTACCATGGTTCCATAACAACCTCCTCAAAACGTTCAACGCGAAACGTTCAACTCTCAACGTTCAAGGGCAAACGCTCGCAACTTCCCTTTTTGAGCGTTAAACGTTGAGCGTTCGGCGTTGAACGTTCAAACCTTCTCTTCAGTCAAATACGTTTCCGATTTCTCGCGGCACATGCCGCCGTCCTTCGCATTCGTTCGGGCCGTGCGGATGCTTGCCGCGAAAATCCGCACCAGTTCGTCAGTCTCCTTGAGCGCCTTCTCCACTTCTGCGGAATCGGTCAACAGCGGAACACGTTGGATGAGCCGCAACCAGCGCCGCGACTCGCGGAGTTCCTTGTGACAGATGCCCATTTTGTGGATGAAATCACTTCGGGACTCTGCCGCTTCCGCCTCACCGTGGTTGGGAAGAGGAGAGGTGCCAGAACGAAGAAGTTGACCCGCGACGTGATTCCCTGCCCGCGTGTTCGGCAACTTCTCGACCAGTCGCACGATCAACGCAGCGTACTCAAGAAGCCGATCTTCAAGGTCGTATTTTTGTTCTGTCATTTCCGTCTCCCGTCCCCGGTTCAGCGTTAAGAGTTGAGCGTTCAGTGTCATGTGTCTTTCTCCTACCGTATGCCCCGCATGGCCGCCTGCACGCCTTCGAGCATCCGGCGTTCATCACAACTTTCAGGATATAGGGAATTGAGCGCCAGCGCAAGCCGCTCGAAATCCTTGCCTTGCCGCATGTCTTCCTCAAGCACCTGACGCAGCAAAACACTACGCCCCAGCGTGAAGAGCAGCATGGCGCGATGGATGCGATCCAGCGTCGTAAACGGGATTTCAGCGCCCCCGACGGTCGTCGCCGCCTTCTTACCGCCCTTCTTGCGCCCGGTTGGCAACGCAGTCGTGGGAATCTGCTGTTCGATGAACAGGCCGAGTTCCATCTGTCGGATGTCCTTGAGCGAGATTTCGATTTCGGGCTTTGTCGCTGCTTCGCCCAGGAGTTGTTCCGAGCGTTCCCGGACAGGCAGCAGGCGGACAATGCCCTTCTCGATCTCAATCACGCGGCCTTCGAGACCGGGATAGTGGATGCCCATGGGGCGGGTGATGCGAATGAACGTGTCGAACGGCATCGAAAACCCGGCCTTGGCCTTCTTCGGCTTCTCGTCGTCGTCCGTCTCCTCTTCTTCGTTGGATGTTGAGCGTTGGGCGTTAGATGTTGAACGTTCAACGCTCAACGCGGAACGCTTAACTTTCAACGAGGAGCCTTGCAAGGTCCAAAGGAACAGGGCGGTCATCCGCGAATCTTCCTCAAAACCATCCGTCTCGGCGTCGCCGAGCACTTGACGCAGGGCTTCCTTAGACACGGCCTCGAACACGTAGGCGAGAAACCCGCGCTTGTGCGGTTCGGTCGCTTCGGGATCGCCGCCAAGAGGAACTTCATGGTCTGCGGCAGTCAGAACCTTATCGTAGCGGCTGTAGGATTCGAGAGCCGGACCGAGACAGGAGAAGACGGCGTCCGCACCACGAACGCCATGCTTGGCCAGCGTGGGCAGCCATTCCCGTATGCGCTTCTCCATCGCGGCCTTAACCTCACCCCAGTCACCGACACCTGCATCAGCGGAACGTGGGCGACACACAAGATGGACGCTTCCGGCTAGAGCCGCAGTGTCCCTTGCCACCATACGTGTTGCCATCTCCGTAGTGATCGGCCAAGACGCTGTGATAACCCATCCAGCACCTAGCATCCCCGTTAGAAGGGACTCCCATCCCTCTGTTGTCTTGTGTGCGAAGACCACGCAGCCCACGCCGTCATGGCGCAGCACTCTCCTCCCCTCTCCGAATGCACGCCCCATTCCCTGATAGAAAAACTCCCCGCTTTTCGGTGCCGACCGTTCGTCAACAACAGTTGTTACAGTCAGCTCTTGCTCCTTGGGGGTTAGACGATTCTGGCAATTCGTAGTGTCTGGTAGAATCTGGTGTACAGGCAGAATACGCTTCAGCCACACGAAGAAGAAATCAGACAGATCGGCGTATGCCACATTGTCCCAATATGGTGGGTCTGTGAACCAGACTTGGCAAGTCTCGGAAGGCAAAGGCGACTTACATGCGTCGGCTGAACGTACTGCCCCTGCGTTATTCAGATTACTTGCGCCCTCGATTGCCATTATCGTCCACTCGCTCAAACCATCCCAACTGCCCGAACCGTTACCGGAGAACACGGTCTCAACGAAATCGGTGACAAAAGGGAGTGCTTGCCGCGCAAAGGTGTGGCTCACCTTCTCTCGATTGTGATAGTGCCATGTGCACATGCTGGTCAGATAGTCTGCCTGCTTGCTAAGCGTCATGGCAAGAGCAGCTCGCACGGCTGACTGCAAGGCGGGTGTGTCTAGGGACTGTTGACTTACTTGGTTAATGTTTTTTCCTAAAGTCCAAAGCGACAGTTTCTGGCGAGAAGAGAACAACTCCCCCCAAGAGGTCATCCCGTAGATACGAGGAGCACCCAGTGCTCGATGTCCGTGTCTCCACGGTAGTGGTTCGTCTGGCACCCCACCTTTAGGTATCTTTCCGGCTTTCGAGTGCGCCGAGAAAACGGCGGCGTAGTCACGAACGTTTGGCAAGCGGTAGTTCCTGTGCGCAGCTTCGGGATGAGATGTCACAACGGCCAGCAATAACGCCCCCCCAACTCGCTGACCTGAGGAGTTGAATTGCACGTCAGCACCACCATGTTGCGCTGTGAGTTGAGAACGAACACGGGGAGCAGCCAGGACGGTCTGACAACAGGGGCACGTTGCCTCCGAACGGTGAACCGTCCCACTATGGATGTCAGATTCAGATTTTGGGGAGAAGATCTCAAACTTCAGAAATGGATTGCCTTTCTTATGACGCTCCACCGTGTACTGCAATGCGCGGTTGCGCCCCGTTTTCTTACAGAGCCAGAAACTGCGTACCAGCGGAATCTCCGCACCGCATCCGACTGCTTCGCATCGGACCGTCCGTGCCCAGATGTACGCAATCGGGCGACTCCCGTCCGCGTCGGCTGGATAAAACTCTGCCAGTTCCTTCTCAGCCGCCTTCTTGACCTGTGCTCCGACATGGCGCAGGGCGTTAGCCAGTCCGTGAACAGTAACGAATTCCTCTTCGTTGGGCGTTGAAAGTTGAGCGTTGGACGTTGAACGTTTCCCTGACCCCTTCTCAGGAGAACGTTCAACGCTCAACGCTGAACTCTCAACGTTCAAGGAAAGATCGCGGAGAAGTTTGAAGTCCGCGTTTCCATACTTCGGGATGTCTTCCAGCAATGTCTTCAGGATCAAGCACGCCACGGGGTTGAGGTCGCTGGCGAATGCTTCGCAACCGAGCCGCAGGGCTTCAAGCGGGATAGAGCCGCCGCCGGAGAATGGGTCTACGACTACCGGCGTCTCTTCCGGGTGGGCCGCCTTGACCAGTCCACGGGCAATTTCGAGATACAGGGAGTTGGATGAATTGTCCCAGTTCGCCAACTCGCCGATGAATTGAAGCAGCAGTTCCCGGAGTTCGGGATCGTCGCAGGTTTTGGCAAACGTGTAACGCTTGGCGAGCAAATCCCGCGCTTGGGGCTTGAACTCGGCAGGACAATCCTTGTCGCACGGGTCAGGGAGTAGCAGTCCCATAAGAACAGATCGGCAGGCTGCCAGAGGCCGTCTTGCCCACCACAGATGCAATGTGGACGGGTGCCCGTGCCGGATGGACTTCTCACGGGCAGAGTGTTCGCTGACCACCCCGATGGGGAAGTCCACCTCGATCAGACGTTTGCAGGAGGCGGGGATCATGGGTGCCCCGCCTTATTCAGTTGTGCAGCCATTTGGAGGCCTTTCGCAGTGAGGCGATAACGTTGCAGACGGCTTTGGGGCTTCTCGGGAATCGTACGCTCGATCAGGCCGATCTCAAGCAAGCGGTTGACAAGGCGATGAATCTGACCGGACACTTTCGATTTCCCCAATCCATTAGCGATCTCGGACTTGAGTTTCGGCCCAAGGAGTAGAAGGCGAACGGCATTTCCGGTCAATGACTCTACCCCCGACTCTACCCCCGACTCTACCCCAGACTCTACCCCCGACTCTACCCCCGACTCTACCCCAGACTCTACCCCAGACTCTACCCCCGACTCTACCCCAGACTCTACCCCCGACTCTAGCTGCCGCACCACTTGCCCCGCGACTTCACCTGTGACTTCACCTGTAACCTGCGCGGCGACTTCCCCAGTGCCTTGAGCGGTCGCCTTGCGGAACGTGAAGAGGAAGCCGCCCGTGGATTCTATCACTGTTGGCTCGATAATTCCGGCGGCCTTGCAGGCGTCCAGGATACGTTGGATGCCGCTGCCATAGCGTTCGATGATTTCCAAGTCGTAGAACACCTGGGCGATGAGCTTGTTGCGCGGCTTGGAGGCGTGTGTGCGCCGATACAAATCCTCAACGGTCATGCCGTAAGGCAGGAAGCCGGGATTCCAGATGCGGATGTGGTCGTCGAAGACCTTGATCTGAATGTCGGCGGTGTCGCCGTAGTCTCTGTGGCAGATGGCGTTGACCACGGCTTCGCGCAAGGCTTCGAGCGGGTAGTCCCAAATCTCGTCACGCCGGGGTTTGCCGGTGATGACGAACTGCACGTTGATGTGCTTCTTGAGGAAATCCATGGTCTCGTCGATCTGGTCCACGACCGCACCGGCAATCAGGCGGTCGTCCGCGATGTCCGTCTCGGAGCGGAAACGGCCGCAATGCACCGTAGCCTGAACCAGCGGGGATTGTGGACGCTTGCCGAACAGAAGGATGGCAGCCCAGGTCGGATGGCCTTCCCGGACCAGTTCCAGTTTTTCAAGCACTTCGCGCGGATGGGTGCCCTTGGCGAAACTGCGCCGACCGATATTCGTTGCCAACGACATGTAGCGGCGGACCCGCGCAAGGTCCAAGTCCTTGATCGCCTTGTCCGGCAACGGGCGGGCATCCCAACTCGTGCCGGTCGAGGCCAGATGCATTTCGGCAATGGCGGCGGGTGACATCTGCCGGTTACTGTCGCCCACGCGGCGGTAGCATCGGCCGCGCACGGCAACCGGTTTGACCGGGTACTCGGGCACCTGAATCACCATGATCGCACGGCTTCGGAACGTAGCGACTTGCACATCGGAAACCACGCGCGGCTCGGTACAGGAGGCGATTCGGTCCGCCGTTTCCCGGAGCGTCGCCTTGCCTACCGTGATGCCGATGGGTACGCCCGAGTCGCTCACTCCGATCAACAAGGAGCCTCCGCGCGCGTTCGCGAACGCGCCGACCGTTTGGAGAGCCTCCTCTTGCAGGCTTTCCTTGAATTCCAGGGTTTCGGACTCGCCCTTGTCAATCAGTCGCTTGAGTTCCTGCGGTGTCATAAGGGGTGACCTTCATTCCGCTGCACCAGTCTTGCCGCTGAGCGTTGCCTTCTTTTTCCTGCGCGTCGCTTTTGCCTTGTCGAGCCTCTGCGTGGTTTCCGGCGTATAGAAGGAGACAGTGGAAAGCAGTAAGGGACAGAATGGCCCTTGCGCCATAGCGTTGCGCAGGACTTCGCGGGCCGTGGAATAAAGCACGGACGTGGCGTTCGTCCGAACCATCCATTCAGCTTTATTCTCCGGGTAGTCGTCATCCACATCAAAGGCCCCTACCAATTCAACGGTGAAGTAGTAAGGCGGGTTGGCCGCAGGGCCGCTTTGCTGTTGGATACGAAGCGTCACCTCCCAGTTGCGGCCGTTCTTCGGATTCGGCCGGAAGTCGGGCTTCACAAGGATATCATCGCTGGTCAAGGAGACCGGTTTGTCCGGCGCGTGTTCCCGGTTGGACGTCACATGCAACTCCGTGACGAAGTAGTATTTAAGCTGCAATGTGGCCGTCTTCATCACCCACCTCCCCTTTCGGGCCGGCCGTGACGGCCTGGTTTCTGCAAGACGCCCCGGCCGCCCGGCTGCAGGGTGTCGGATAGTGCTCAAGCCACGAAAAGTTGGGTTGGCGGCTGGCTTGAAGGTCGGCCACCGTCAAGCGGCCCTCCCACAGAGCGGCAATCATTTTGTTCAACGAGTGCGAGAGCCGTTCGCGGCCGTTCTCCCATCGCGAATAGCTTTTCTCGGCGACACCGAGCAAGTCCCCCATTTCCTTCTGGGTCATCCCCAAGCGCTCGCGCAGGGCTCGAATTTCGGCAGGCAACAGGATCCCCATGTGGCGGGCCTTGATCCGGTCAAGCTCCTCCAGAACGGTTCCGTTCAGGTAGATTTCCCCATCCTTTGGGTCTTTGAGCGCATCGACCTCCACCATGATGGTCTCGGCAACCCCCTTGCCATCCGCGGTGGGGATGCAGACCGGCACATTCGTTTTCGTTGGTATACCTCGTTCCCTCAGCGGTTTCATAGAGTCTCCTTGTTGGGCGGGTGTGCGGAATAAATGATGATTACGGTACCATCGGGACACAGACAGATTTTGCTGTATAGGCGACGACCATTATGAAAGAAGAAAAAGGCGTACGTCTCACCGGGCTCATCCATTTCGTGCCTCTTCCCTTCAACCTCTGCGTTGCTCAGCGCGTCTTCGAGAGCGTTGAACAACTCGTACTGGAATGCATGGTTAGTTACGGAGTTCCACTCGTCCCAGGCACGTCTTTTAAGATCAATCCGGTCTCTGTCGCCGGAGTGGAGAATGGCACAGACGGCCTTGCGCCAGGCTTCTGGAATCGGTATCGGCATGTCCGTTTGGTCTTCATCAGGGCATATAGAGTAACAATTGTTACCTTCGGTGTCAACCCTGATCGCCATCCTCCTTTCCCACGTCAGTCTGGCCGTAGTCGGCCGCTTCCTCTCTCAGCATCATCGGCTTTTTCAAGGCGTTCACGTCGAGCCGGTAGTGCTCCACCTTCTTCACCTCGTGCCAAGGATACCGGGCCGGGTTCGGGATCGGGTCTTGCAGCTCGGGCACGGTGTCACAGTTCGTCACCACATAGAGCCAATAAAGGTCGGGGCGGTCTTCCGCCACGCGCTTCTCGTTAGGCGAGAGGCAAATCATCCCCCTGGCCGCGCCGATGCCCTTGACCTCGATGAGGCGGTTCTCGCCGGTCTGGGGGTGCAGGCTGCGCAGGTCGAAGCCGACGTTATCGGCTTGGACATCTTCGATGGCGCATCCCCGCGCCATTTCGTAAGCGATGACGGTCTCCACGGCCTTGCGCTCAGTCTCACGATCACACCTCATGCCAACCAAGTTGGGGGCGTTGCGTTCGGGATGCGGCATGACCAAGACGCTACCGAGGCGTTCAACGCCTTGCAGGGAGAGCGATCGCTGACGGGAGAGTTCACGCAGCCGCAGGTCACGGCGACGCTGCAATTCCTGCACCTTCTGGCCTTCGCTCTCGGCCAGGCCGACGGCGGAGGGATCGCCCTTATCCTGAGCCACTAAATGCTTGTTCAAAACCTCGTCACGCTTCTTGATGAGCACATCGAGGCATGCCCGAACACTGCGTTCGATGAGGTCCAGTTCGTGCGCCCGCTCGCCGCCGACCTCGTTCTGAAAAGGCACAAGGCCGTGCTTGAACAGGTAGTCGCGGGTCTTCTGGTCATCCGTTGCGACGGTTGGCATGATTTGCGGAGGCGTTTCGGGAACGATGAGATCGAGGATGCTGGATGGATCACGGAGGCGTCGGGTGCCGTCAACGCCAGTCTCCACCACGAACAGACGGCGGTGAAGAATGTTCCCGGTCCCGTCCACGACAGAGGCGCCGAACAGCTCCATGACGGACGGCTGATCTTGCTGGAGCGTGTAGAAGACCGCGCCTTGACGGAGCTGGCCTTGGGTTTGCTCCCAGATGCGGCGGCGGACGGCCTCGAACAAGGGATGGCCAGGCGTGACCCACTCGAAGCGGGCGTCCAGTTTCAGGGCGTCGCGGTCAAAACAGATGCGCTCGTATCGGCGGGCCAGTTCGGGGAGTTTCCAGTTCTTGGCTTTTGTTTCCTCGTACAGAGCGGCGGGTATCCGGCCGACTGTGAACGCCCGTTCGATGTCCCGCAGCGGCGAGAGGGGCAGACCGATCTCACGGCTCCCGGTCTCAAAGAAACGGGCAACGGTCTCAGGCACGATTCGGCGTTCCTGCGCCAACGCACGGCGTTCGACCAGCATCGGCAGGTTCAGGCTCTTCTTGGCCAGTCCCTCCAGCGCGGATTTGCAGATGCCCCGGAAGTCGTCTTCACGAACTTCGACCTCGATTTTCGCCTCGATGTCGTTGCCGCTGAGTTTTCCCGAATAAAAGTCCCGAAGCAAGCGCTCAATCTGATTGGCCGGCAGGACTTCGCCCACGACGTTGAATACGGCGTCGTCATCCAAGGCGTCCCGAATGGCCTGGAGTTTGTCCAGGAGCTTCTGGAGCACCCGGCCCTCAACCGTGTTACGGGCGAAGAAATTGAAGATCAGGCAGTCCTTGGTCTGGCCATAGCGATGGATGCGGCCCATGCGCTGTTCGAGGCGGTTCGGGTTCCACGGGATGTCGTAGTTGAATAGGAAGTTACAGCACTGGAGATTGATGCCTTCCCCGGCGGCTTCCGTAGCCACGAGCACCTGAGTTTTGAGATCCCAGAAATTACGTTCGGCGTTGAGACGGGTGCCTTCCTCATCACGGCTGCCCGGTTTCATGCCGCCGTGAATACACCCAACGGTCAATTTCCAGTCGCGCAGGTTTTTGATCAGATAATCGAGCGTGTCCTTGTACTCCGTGAAGATCAGAAGCCGCTGGTTCGGATCCGAGAAGAACCCCGATTCGGTCATCTGCGCCCGGAGGCGGCGGAGTTTCATCTCATTGCCGCCGTCCTCAACCTTTTGTGCCTGTCCGATGAGCACCTTGAGTTCCATCAGTTCGGATTCGAGGTCGGGCTTGCGGCGGGCGAGCGTAGCCTTTTCCAACTCTCGCTCCCTCATTTCCCGTTCGGCGTCATCCATCTCCTCCCAGTCGTCCTCGGTGGGCACGTCTGGCACGGAAATGTCGCCCAACTTTGTGGCCGTCTCCAGCAGGCCCTTGAGATTCTTTTCGCGGCGGGTGAGCGATTGCAGCAGAGAGTGAACGGAACTGGCCATACGGCGTTGGTACATCGCCATGATGAAGCCGACTGCACGGGCGCGGCGGTCGTCGTCGCAGGCTGCGGCTTTGGCGGACTGCCGCTGGACATAGTGGGTGACGGCATTGTAGAGGGCGAACTCCTCACCTTCCAGATCGAACGCCACAGTATGCGGGATGCGCTTGGTGAAAAGTTTGACCGCCCGCCACTTGCCGTCCGGTTGAAGCTTCGGGAAATGGACCATGACTTCCTTCGTCCGTCGAAGGTAGCAGGCCGACTCGCCCTCGTCGATGGCGTTGTGGATGGATTGCACGTCGGCAAAGGCATCCTGATCCAGCAACTGCATGAAGAGCGAGAAGTTCACCGGGTCACCCTTGTGTGGCGTGGCGGTGAGCAACAGGATGTGGGCAGATTTATCCCGAAGCAGTTCCCCCAGCCGGTAGCGTTCGCTCTTGTGTTCGGCATCGCGGGCCGACATGCGGTGAGACTCGTCGACGATAATCAGGTCCCAATCGTCGGCCTGACGAACGCTCGGCAAAATCTCTTCGCGCTTGGCCAAATCCATCGAGGTGATGATCTGAGGATGCTCGTTCCACATGTTGACGCCGTACTGCACACGGAGATCGGCACCTCGGAGGATGCGGAACGATTCTTGGAAACGGTCGGTCATTTCCCGTTGCCACTGGAAAGCGAGATTGGCCGGGCAGACGATCAGAACCCGTTCGACCAGACCCCGGAGCTTCAGTTCTTTAAGGAGCAGCCCCGCCATGATGGTCTTGCCCGCGCCTGCGTCGTCGGCGAGCAGGAACCGGCAACGGGCCGTGCGGAGCAGGTGGTTGTAGACGGCGTCAAGCTGGTGAGGCAACGGATCCACGCGGGAGATGGAGAGACCGAAGTACGGGTCGTACTCCTGGGCCAAAGAAATGCGGAGCGCTTCCAATCCCAATTTGAAAAGCCGGGGCTTACCGCCGAAGACCGAGTCGGGGCGCTCGATAGAGACAGAATTAAGGTCTTGTGCAGTCAGGGTTACGCCACTCAGAAAGGTATTGGCTCGGACGCCCACCAGGTTCACGGATACGAATCCATCACCCACATTCGGCGCGCCGATGACGCGCATCGGCTCGCTGAACTGGGGGCCGACCAGGACAACGCCATCCGTAATTTCGTGGGAGGTGCAGGGCATGGCTTATTACGGTACTCCTTCACGCCTGTGGCCTCGGCGTTCACCGGTCTGGGGGTTCTTGTCTGACATCACCATGCTTCCAATCGTCATCGGCGCCCAGATCGGCATCCGACCTGCTCTTGCGCTTGCTATCGCCCGTGCCGCCATCAGTCATTGGTGCATTATTGGTTGACGAAACTTGTATCAAATATCCGCCGCTTTGTCCAATGGGGAATGGGGTCACCTGCGATTCAGACAGTGGGGAGGCTGGCGGGGCGCGCAGGCTCTTGCGGGCGG
>CAZOJL010000023.1:0-15576 GCA_964580075.1 uncultured Akkermansia sp.
TGCTGAGATTACTCATAGGTTGGACTGAACTGAACTGAACCCCGTGAACGGCTACGGATTAAGATTAGGATTACGATTAAGGAGTACCCCTCATCAGAACTGCCATGCGCCCGGCATGACCTGCCGGGAGGACGGGTGGGGCAGTTTCCGAAGCGTGCGTGACCCTCGTGCAGGACCACGAACGTGTCGTTTCCCGTCCGTCCGTCAGCCGGTCCGTTCGCGGGCCCGGCGTTTGGCCTTCGTGAGGGGGCTTTCCTCGGGTGTTACGGGGACGCCAGCAGGCGTGGGCGTGGCGGGTGGCGTGGCGAAGGACGTGGCGAGGGGCGTGGTGGGCGGCGTGGATGGCGGGCGGATCTCCCGGACGTGGCCGGGGTCGGCAGGCGCGGTTGCCTCGGATTGAGGATGGGGCGAAGCCGTGACCCGACGCCGCAGCCGGGCATCCAACCAGCCGGTTCGTCGCTCAAAGATCTCGATGAGGAAGAGGAACGCGGCGATCAGATAGAGGAGCGGCGCGAGTGGCACCTGCCGCCTGCCGCGCGGAATCGCCTGCCAGACGTTTCCCGTGTCGACCCGTTGCACCCCGCCCGTCGCCTCGGCCAGCGCGGCGAGCGCAGCCGGTCCGGCGACGCGTGCCGCGGGGGCGTATTCCGGCGAGTAGGGCAGGCAGATCGGGGCCAGTGTCTCGGTGCGGCCGTTAGGATAAGCCACTGTGGCAAGCAGCGTCTCGCCGCCCGTCAGGGAAATCTCGGTGGCCAGCGTGTCGGCCGTTCGCCAGGGCAGCGGCAGCCGTTCGGCTTGCGGCGCGAAGCCCGGACGATGGCGCAACACCTCCACCGCGACGCCGTCCAGGCCGCGCAGTTCGGGCCGGCGCGTGTCGGCATAGACCGTAATGCGCACGCCGCCGGAAATCGGCGTTTGCACCGCCAGCAACCCCTCAACCCCGTCCTCGCGCGGACCGGCGCAGGCGCGCGCGAGCGCGCCGTAGAATTCGCCGGTCGCATCCCAGCTCGCGAAAGGGCCGGCGTCCGCGCCGTCCGCTTCGCCCGTGAAGACCACCGCCCGTCCTGTTCCATGCCTGCGTAACGCGACCACGGGCGCCTCGTTCTCGTCGGAGGTGACCGCGACCGCCGTCGCCCCGGCCCTCAGGTAGCAGAGGTTGTACCCCCCCAGGGGGGGCGCATCGGAGGGCAGCACATCGGAGAGCTGCGGTAATGCCACGGTAAAACGGGGTGTGACGGCATTGGTCACCCACGTGTTACGCGCCACCATAAACGTGTCTTGCGCGAACAGCCGCGGCACCTCGTGCGCATTGTCAGTGAAGAAACTCTGGCCACCGCCGCGTTCGGCGATGTCCTTCAACAACGCCGCATCGACATCTGCCGTCGTCCCCAGTCCTACCACGCTTACCGTGATTCCTTCCGCTGTAACCGCCTGAAGCAGATCCTTGTATTTTCCAGGCTCTTCCGAGTCGGCGGCGTCGGCGAACAGCAGGATATGACGAACCCCCGCCTTCGAGCCCGCGAGTTCCCGGGCGGCGGCCTTCAAGGCTTCGTAAATGAAGATGCCACCGCCCATCGATTGAATGCCGAGGATGCGCCGCTCATCTCCGCGCAGGGTCTCGACCGGCGCCCGGCCGACGACACGATGCGGTTGGCTGTCAACGGCAATGACGCCCATCTCGTCCTGGCCGCTCAGCATGTTGAGCACCTCCATCGTTCCCAGATTCGCGAGGTCCATCTTGGTTTTTCCGCCGTCAACCGGCGCCGCCATGCTTCCCGACCGGTCCAGCGCCACGACGATGGCCATGGAAAATTTGCGGTGTTCGCGACGCAGCTCCATCGAAACCGGCAGCGCGGATTCCAACGCCGAACGAAAATAGCCGCCGACACCGAACGCATTGCGACCGCCCGTCATCAGCAAACCGGCGCCCGCATGGCGCACCCACGCTTCGATCATCTGTAGCGTGTTGTGTCCGAGCCGATCGGCGCGGACATTCTCGATCACGATCCCCGCATACCCGGATAACGCCTCCACCCCGCCGTCCAGGGCCTCGGGCGCGCGCACCTCCACCTCGACGCCGCCTGCCGCGAGAAGCGCCGGAAGCCCTGACCCGGGGGACGCCGGCACGCAGATCAGCGGTTTGCGGCCGGCCACGCGCACGAGGAACCGTGCCGTATTGTTCTCCGGAATGGGATCCGTGCCGGCCCCCTCCACCGTGACGGCATACCCCCGCACCGTGCCGCCGCCAGCCTTTGGCAAATCACGGAACACGAGCGGAGTGCGTCCGCGCGGCAGACGCCGCGCGCCCTGCGCCACAAGCTGCGCGCCGCACCGCAACGAGAAGGCGACGTCTTGTTCGACCGGTGAATCGATCCAGGCCGTGACGAGCACCGCCTCGCCCGCCCGCACCTCGTGCGGGGTGTCCACCTGTGCCACTGCCGTATCACCGGCGGCGCCGCGTGTCAGGAGGCGGTAGTCAATCGCGATGCCGCGCGACGCCGCGATCCCGGCCGCCTCCTGTGGGTCACGGCCTGTGAAATGGCCATCGGACAATACCAGAATGCGTCCTGCCGCATCGGGCGGAATCAGCGAGAGCGCCGCCTGGAGTCCCTCCGACAGGTCGGACGCGTGCGGATCGTGCAGGGTCGAAAAACCGCCGAAAGTCGACGGCTGCGGCGGATGTTCCACCACCGCCCGTGCGGCGAAAGAAACCACGCCGACACGGTCATCGGCCCGTTGCGCCGCCTGTACGCTTCGGATCAGGGCTTCCTGCCTGGCGCCCGCGCCGGGCGGCAGCGACGCGCTGCGATCCGCCACCACAACCACCGTGCCGCCGCCGCGCCGCAACAGCAGGGCCGGCTGCGCCAGCGCGAGTGCGACCGCGACATAGACCGCCGCTCGAAACGGGGTGAGCAAACGGCCCGGCAGACGCCAGACCCAGAGCGCCGCCAGACAGGGCAGCACGAGGAGAAGCAGGGTGGGTTGTAGGAGTGTCATCATCGTGTCAGGAGCCTAAAGGCCTTTTCCTCCGCGCCACACCACGCTGTGGTGAATCCCGATCAGCAACAGCGCGATGAGGCCGGCCAGCCAGGCGAAAGACCGGTGTGTGCGACGGAGCCGCTCATCATCCTGCGGGCCCTCCCAGCGACCGGACATCCGGCCGCTCAGATCGGACTCGCCCGGCGCGAAAATAGTGACCGCGAAGGGCTCGGTGCGGCCGTCTGGCATCCGCATGCCGTAACGGCCGGGTACGGTGGGCGTCCAGATCGTACGGCCGCCGCGCGCGCGCAGGGTCAGCGTGCCGCGGGGGGTCTCGAACACCGATTCCGTCGCGCCCCGTGCCGTGGTAAAGGTCGACGTCATGCCGGCGCGAATATTTCGCGCCGGCGGGCCGGGCTGCGTCTCGGCGCAGAGCTGCACCAGGTTCCACACCAGTGCGGGCCAGGCCGTCGTCCGGTACAAGGCGTCATTCGCGCCAGCCGTCACGAGGTGAATCACAGGCGCCCGGCGCGGCCCCGCATCCACGCTCAGCAACGGGACGGAACCGGCGAAGAGGAGCACGTGGCCGGGGAGGACGTTGGTTCCCGCCGGCCACACCAGCCCGTCGCAGGAGATCCCTTCCAGCAGCGGATGCGAACGATCCGCCAGGTAAGGCCCGCGCAGCAAACGCGGCGCTTCGGGGATGGTGAAAACCACCTGCCAGGGCGCATCCGGTTCGTCTTGCGCACGGTCCGTGAACACCAGTTGCGGGGGCCCACCGTCCAGACGGATGCGCCCGGTTGCCGTGAGCGCGCGTTCCACTGTCCGCCGCAGTCCCGTGTCGTCGACCCGCACCGCCACCGTGACCGGACGCGGCGTTTCCGGGATCAGCACCGCGCGGTTGTCCGTGGCGAGGGCGTCGGCCGGCAGTTCAATCGTGACGGCAGGCGTTTCCGGTGGCAGATCAATCACGAGGCGGCCGGTTCCGCCGTCACCCGTGTCGACCTGGTCGGCGAACAGCGTCGTCCCTCCCTCGGACGTCACGACCCGCACCGGCACCCGCTTTTCCGGGCGGGCAAAGCTGGCAATCTCGATCAACAACGCTTCGGTGCCGTCCCCCCGCACTGAACGATCGGCATAGGCAATGCCCGCATTGGCCTCGACGGACCCGAAGGCGAGCCACCGGACCCCCGGCCGCAATGCCTCACCGACGGCGGGTGGCCGGTCGGTGAGCACCAGCACGGTGTCGGACGGACCGGAGATTTCACAGGCGCGGGCCAACGTGACGTGCAGCGAATCGGAAGGACCTACGCACGCCGTTTCCGCCAGTCGTGTGGCCGCCCGTCCGGGTTGCACGGTGCCGAGCGCTTCGGGGCCGCCCGCTCCGGCGAGGAGCACCCGGGCGCGCGCATAGCGGTCGCCCCGGACTTCGTTCCGCATCGCCCGGACCGCCCGCTCCTGCGCCGACATGCCCGAGGCATCGCGCGCGGCCATCGAAAGCGAGGTGTCAAACACCACCGTTACCGTGCCGAGCCCCGGCCGCAAGACGTGTGGGCCGAGTGCTGCCGCAACCAGCGCGGCCAAGGCCGCCAGTTCGATGTAGAACAGCGGCGGCAGGCGAAGCCGATCGCGGTGCGCGCCGCCCTGACGTGGACGGACCGTTTGGCGCCACAGCATGAGACTCGAAACCGGACGCCGCCGAAACCGGGCGCGGAACGTGTAGACCGCCACCAGTCCGATCAGTGCCGCCAGCCCCGCCAGGGCATATGGAAATGCGAACAGCATGCTATCCCGCCTCCAGCAGTCCGCACGTCTCGAGGGCGACGAGACGGCCGTTCTCGGCCAGGCGTTCCGCGGTGACCGATACGAACGTCGCGCCGTAGCGGCGGCACGCCGCACTCCACCCTTCGCGGTGTTGTGCCAGCGCCGCGACATACGCCGCACACGCTGTTGCGTCAACCAGCAGGTCGGCATACTCGCCCGTCTCGACATCGGCCAACCGGCACGGGCCGCGCCAATCGGGGGCCTCTTCTGCGCGCGCCAGGAGCTGGATGACCGTGAGCGCCGCGGCACCGTCAGCGAGCCGCCGCACAATGTCGTCGGGTTCGACGGGCCACAGCAGATCGCTGATCAGCACCCGCACGCCATGGCGGCGCCACGCGGGCGGGGGGGCGTGCAGGATCGCGGATGCGGGCGACACGGTCGCGTCGAAGGCCGGTTCCTGCCACACGGCCGGATCCCCGCGCGAGCCGGGCAGATCCTCCATCCGCTCACCCGCGAGCCACACCGTATGGCTGCAGTGCGCGTTGTCAGCGGCGGCCGCGCAGGCGGCGGCCACCGCCACCGCCGCCGGGGCCTTTGCGGAATCGTCCAGCCGCATCGAGCGCGACGCGTCCAGCACCACGTCCACATGCGGCGCCACCTCTTCGCGGAACAGCCGGACCACCTCCTTGTCGCTGCGGGCGTACACGCCCCAATCGAGGTGTCGCAGGTCATCGCCCGGATGATAGTCGCGGTAATCGTGAAAATCGAGCGAGGCGCCCGCCTGCACCCCCAGCCGGACCCCGTTGCGGCCGCGCAACGCCGCGCGTGGCAGCGCCAGCCGGTAGCGGAGCCCGAGCGCCCGACCCGCAAGCAGCCCCTCACGAATGGAAACGGTGTCTGTCATGGGGTGAGATTAGCCGCTGCCGCGTTGTCGGTGGCGTGAGCGGTGGGGCCGGACGTTCCGAATGGCCCGGACGACCCACGCGCGGCAAACTGCCGCGCGGCAGCACGCAGCCCCGGCAGGTTGGCGATCAGGGCGATCGCGGCCCACACGCCAGCGATCGACACCAGAAAGGGAATTTCCGGCGGGTCCTCCGTGAACACGGCGAAGATATTGCCGACGCGCCAGGCGGCGTCGCTTCCACCCGTCGCATCTCCCAGCGCGATCAGGGCGGGCAGCGCCCAGCCGAGGAGGATCAGGACGGCCGCAATGACCCCCGCCAGACGGTACGTGATCCATTTGTGGAGACCCAGCCGCCACAGCGCGCGAATCGACCAGACATAGGCGGTGAGATACAAAAAGAAACCCGTCAGGCGCAGCGCATTCATATCTTTTGACGGCGTCCAGCCGAATAGGCCGATCTGCTCGGCCAGCCGTGCCGCCAGCAGGGAAGCCAGGCCCGGCAGCAACGCCCAGATCATCCCGTTTTCGGCCCCGGAGAAGAACACGAAGTGCCGGAGTCGCGCCAGCCGATGGGGTGAAATTTCGCCGAGCACCCGCCTGCTGTACCCCGGCGCAAACGAAGCGGAGATGCCTGATAAAACCGCCATTACAATGATACTGACGATCGCCCACATGTAGAGATAGTCGATTTCACGATCCACCCACGCGGAGAAGGCGGCGATCACGCCCCAGGCGATCCAGAGGCCCGTGATCCAGACCCGTACCGGGGGCGCGCGGTTGGCAGGCGGCGGCATGATCAACGAGGTGGTCGCCGCGCGCAGCAGCAGGCACGCGCTGGCGCAGCCGGCGAGGAACAGCGCGGGCCACACGCAGCCGGACCACGTTGCGAACGAGATGTGCGAGCCGAACGAGACCATCGCCGCGCCGCCCGCATTGACCATGCCGACGAGCGTGGCATGAAACACGAGCGCGGCCAGCAGGATGATCACCCGGAACACGCGCGAGGGGGTGGCGGCGGCGAGGAAGAGCCCCTCATACACGCAGCAGACGGCCACCACGATCAGCATCAGCGTCGCCAGCAGGGCCTGAAAGACGTCCAGCCCGCGCAGCAAATACGAGAGCGACAGGAACGGCAGCGCGGCACTGGCAAAGAGCAGGATCAGGACGAAAGCCGATGCCGCCTTGCCGTCGACGAATTGCCGGGGTTTCAGGATCGTGGTGTATTGCAGGTCGAGATTCTCGCCGCTCCGCTCGGCCCCCATGCGGATGCCCACGTAGAAGGGGGCGCAGAACAGCAGCACCACCGTCAGCACGAAATAGACCGAATGGAACACAGACTGACCGAGACCCTGTTCGCCAAGGGAGATGCCGCGCTGCAATTCTTCCCGCGAGCTCAGCAGCACCAGGGTGACGGCGATGAGCGCAACCGTCAGAAAGCCGATCAGCCCGGCGGCCACGAGGCGGCTGCGCACCATCTGGCGGAGTTCTTTCAACGTCACCGGATTCATTGCGTTGCTCATGCCACGTCCCCCCGGGTGACCTTCATGAAGACATCCTCCAGTCCGATCTGATCCTGACGGAACTCGGCCACGCGCACCCCCCGCTGCACGAGGGCGGTCAGCACGTCGGCGGCCGCATCACTGCCTACCGTGACATCCGCCGTGCAGCGGTCGCCGCGGATCTGCGCATCCGTCACGCCAGGCAGTTCCAGCAACATCCGCACCAGCGCCTCGGGCGGCGGTGTGAGCGCCCGCACCAGCAACCGCTGGGTCGGGCGGCCCGTGTTGGCCAGATGTTCGACTGTCCCCTTGCCGACCAGCACGCCGCGCTCGATGATCACCACGCTCGAACACATCTCGCCGAGTTCGGCGAGGATGTGCGAGCTGATGAGGATCGCTTTGCCGCTCTCGGCCAGCGCCCGCACCAACTCGCGCAGTTCGATGCGCGCCCGCGGGTCGAGGCCGTTGGCGGGCTCGTCCATCACCAGCAGCGACGGACGGTGAACCAGCGCCCGCGCCAGGCTCACGCGTTGTTTCATCCCCTTGGACAGGCTCTTGAGGGTCTTGTGGCGGATCGGATCGAGCCCGGTGAACGTCTCGACCTCATCGACCGCCTCGCGCAGCGCCGCGCCGCGGAAACCGAACGCGCGACCGAAGAAGTCCACGTATTCGTGCGCCGTCATGTCGGCATGCTCCGGCAAGGCGTCGGGCATGTAGCCGATCTGCTGCCGGGCGTGCTCGGGATAGTCGCAGACCGACACGCCGTCAATCAGCACATCGCCCGCAGTCGGTTCGTCGAGTGTGGCGAGAATGCGCAGGGCCGTGGTCTTGCCCGCGCCGTTGGGGCCGACAAACCCCACCACCTCGCCCGTGCCGAAGGTGAACGACACGCCGTCCACAGCCTTCACCTTGCCGAAATGGCGCACCAGGTTGTTAATTTCAATGATCATGGCTTTTCAGAACGTTCCGGCGACGATTGATTGTGAGGTCTCCCGGGTCCGACAGTAGGCCAGGGGATTTTCCAGGAAGGGGCATCCATCAAGCACCGCCACATACGCCCCGGGGCTCGGTGCGTCCGTGCCCTGCAGCATTTTTTTTGCGAGATCGGGAAGCCCCCAGCCGGGGAGCGGGCTCTGATAAACCGTTCGCAGCGCATCACTGGCGGACGGCGCATCGGCCGGTCGCGTCCCCGTTGTGGTCAGCAGACGCTTCTCGCCGGGAGCCAGATCGCGCGCTTCGTAGAGGCGCCCCTCGCGGTCGCAGAGCCGCAGCCGCAGAATCGGCGCGCCCAGGGCGTTGACGACTTCGGCCCGGCCTTCGCCCAGATCCTCGATGAGGAGGCGCTCGGCGCGTTCCTCGCTGCGGCGCAGCCGGAAAAACGCCGGCAGGCGCGGTGTGCTCCACCCGTCGGCATAGTGCTGATCCCGACCGCAGGTAATCCGCGCCGAACGGACCGCCGACAGCGGCGACACCTCCGTGCCGCGGTCGAAATGGAGTCCGTCCCGCAGCGCGGTGGGCGCATAGACGCCCACCGCGCCGAGC
The DNA here is from genome assembly GCA_964580075.1 of uncultured Akkermansia sp. Taxonomy (GTDB): domain Bacteria; phylum Verrucomicrobiota; class Kiritimatiellia; order RFP12; family JAAYNR01; genus VGWG01. Next base: position 8,689 of record CAZOJL010000023.1, read on the forward strand.
GTCACCGCCCGTCGCTGTGTTTGATCGAGCAGCGTCACCGCCTGCCGCCGCAGCGAGGGCGTGATCCCTTCCGACACGAGCGCGTAGACCAGGATCGCGGCGCTGAACAGGATGGACACGGCAGGCACCAGCACCAGAAGCCAGATCCTCCGGTTGGTGCGGCCGGTCACGATGACGGCGCCGGGGCCCGCGATCAACGTGAATATCAGCAGGATCAGCAGAAAGCGGTTGACCGGAACACGCAGGTTGCCGATCACGGGGATTTCGGTGATGCAGGCGGGCGCCGAATTGCGAATACCGAGCCACGGGTGGCTGGCGATGTGCCACGCGCGGCTGAGCCGTACGACGTCGTTGCTCTGGAACTCCGCGAAATTCCGCATCCCCGTCACGCTCACCGTGCCGAAACCGTAGCGTGCCTCGGTCCACGATTCACCTTCGAGACGGCGCGGCGTTTCACCGCCCGTTTCGATCCATCCCTCGGGAAGCGCGTCCCGCCCCGTAAACAGGAGATGGCCGCCCGCCGCCACATACGCCCGCAACGCGTTGCGCGCCTCGACCGGCATCTTTTCATCGTCCGCAGCGGCGATCACGCATCCGTCAAACGCGCTGAAGGCCAGCCAGTGGTCCGGCCAGGCCGCACCCTCCCCCTCGAACCGGAACGGCTGGAGTTCCTCCATGCGCTGGCGGGTGAAATTTTGCGTGGCGAACTCCTCTGCGGTGACGCCTCGCCAGGAACGGGAATACCCCGATCTGCCGCCGGCCTCTTCCGGGGCGCATGCGACCATCCGAGCCTTCAACGCCTCGGCGGAGAGTCCCTTGGAGACCAGGATCGATGGCAACGGATTGTTCGGGTAGATCTCGAAGGAGGGCGCGGGGGAGGAGGGCAATAGCTGCGGCTTCCCCTTGACCCGGACTCCCACCGTGCCGGAACCAGACATGCCCACCGGCGGTTGGGTCATGGCGACCGACGCGCGGGTGCCCGGACCGACCACCACCGTTTCGGCAAGGGACTGCAACTCGGATCCTGAATAGGGTCGCCCCGGGATGTCGAGCGTCACGGTGTGCGTGAAAGGCGTTGGATTCTCGATCACGTAGCGGCGTTCGACGACGCCGTGGGCCCACAGGTTCGGGCGCAACGTCATATCCGTGAGGGTCAGCCCGCCCGGCAGCGCCGTCACCTGCGCCACGGCATGACCGGCCGCCCACACGAACCAAACCGCCGCCAGCGCGCGGACACCGGGGCTTGCGCCCGCCAGCCAACTGCCTTTTTTCACGCCTTCACCTCCACCCCCTCCGGCAGCCGCATCCCGGCGACATCCAGCGCCGATGCAAGCTCCTCCGACAGCGCCGACGCCGTGACGTGGTCCAGCCGCGCCTGGTAATTGAGGATCAGGCGATGATTGAGGACCGGCTCAACCAGCATCCGCACATCTTCAAATCCCACCGATGGCCGTCCATCGAGCAGCGCCGCCGCGCGCGCCGCTTCAGCCAGGGCGATCGCCGCGCGCGGGGAGGCGCCGTAGCGCACATACGTCCTGACGCGCGGCGTCGCTTCTGCGGCGCCGGGGTGGGTGGCGGTCACCAGTCGGGCGATCCACCGGGCGACGGCATCGGGGAGCACCACCTGGTCGACGATGGCGAAGCAGCTTTCCAGGGTCTCCTTCGGGAGTGTCCACGAGGGCTCGGGAACCGTTCCGTGGCGGCGTCCGGTCAGAATGTCAACCAGCGTCTCAGTCGGCAAATCGCCGACATTGAGTCGAAACAGGAAACGGTCCAACTGCGCTTCGGGGAGCGGATAGGTTCCTTCCAGTTCGATCGGATTCTGGCTCGCGAGCACGAAGAAAGGGAGGGGGAGCTGCCGGGTGGTTCCGAGCAGCGTGACCGAACGTTCCTGCATGGTTTCCAGCATCGCGGATTGCGTCTTGGGTGAGGCGCGGTTGATCTCGTCGGCCAGCAGGATATTGCAGAAGACCGGGCCGGGCTGAAACACCAGTTCGCGCGCGCCGGAGGCCGCCTGTTGCAGGATGTGCGCGCCCAGAATGTCGCCCGGCATCAGGTCGGGCGTGAATTGGACCCTCTTGAAGCGGAGGCGCAGAATGTCCGACAGGGCCTTCACCAGCGCCGTTTTGCCCAGGCCGGGCAGCCCTTCGAGCAGGATATGACCGCGCGCCAGAATGCCGGTGAGCACCAGCCGATGCAGCGCCTCGCGTCCGAGCAGCATGCGGTTCATTTGTGCGAGTGTCTGCTGCAGCGCCTCGCTGGCGGGCGCGATCTCCTGCGGTGTCAATAGGTGCATCTGCATCTGCATTCCTTTCGTATCAGGGCTCGAAAAACCGTGCCACGGTTTCGCGGTGGCGGGGAAGCACAATAACCTGGGGGGTGGTGCCTTGGGCGGCGGCGTGCGTGGAGAGCGCGCCGGCGGCGGTCGCTGCGGGGGCGTCGGGCACGTCGGGGACTGCCGCTGAAAGTCCCTCCAGGCGCGCCTCATCGGCGCGGGGCATCCGACCGCTCAAAACAGTTTCTTTGAATGCCGCGTGTTCGCGCGTGGAGGGGTCGGTCCAGGTGAGCGGCGCGTCACCCCGGCCACGACTGATGCCGCCTGATCCCGGTGCCGCGCAGATGGCCGCGAGGCAGGCCGCCGCCTCGGCCGCCGGGCCCTCCTCGTCGAGGAGCCGGGCCAGCGCGCCAGAGCACGCCACCGCGTTGGTGCAGGATCCGTCGCTGCGACGGCAGGCCGAGGCTTCAACCCGTTGCAGTTCGCCGAGCCGTGCGAGGCGCGCCTCGTTCATCGCTCCCGCCTCGCGCAACAGCGTGGCCATGTCCTGGAGTCCGGCCGCTGAAAGGCCGTCAGGTCCGAGCGCCGCGGCCAGCAGATTGCTGGCGAGAGAAGCCGGAATCGGGGATTGTGACAGCATTTGCGCCAGCGCGTCGGCGGCGGTCGTGGCGAGCGTGTCGGCCAGAGGGCCGGAATCCAGGTGCGCGGCCAGTTCCGCAGCCAGCGCCGTTGCCGCTTGCAACGCGTTCCGTTCCTCGGCCAGCGCGTCGGCCTGCGCGTCGGCGGCTCGCGTCAACTCCTCGGCGATGTGATCCAGCGCATCGAGGGTGCGGGCGGGGTCGGCGGCATCACCGGTCTGGCTGATTTCGGCCAACTGATTGCTGATGGCGGCGGCGGTCTGTTCGGGCAGGAGGCATTCCGCTTCGATGCGGGCGACGCGGGCCGCAGTCTGTTCGATCACCGCCGCAACGGTCGGCCTTCCGCCTCCCGCAAGGCCGATGAACAGGCGTTGGGGCAGCAGCGCGACCAACAAACAGAAGACCGAAGAAAGAGCGAGACCACCCGTCACCCGCGGGCTCCGCCACACGACGCGGGGCGGCTGCGGCACAGCCGGATTCCACGCATCGGCTCCGGCCAAACCGACGCTCATCACGAGTCCGCCAGCGCGCCCTGCGGCGTCCAACGCCGCGAGGCATGCCGGCAGGGGAGGGGTTCGGCGCATGGCCGCGAGGCCCGCGATGACGGCGCTTCCCCCCGTGACGGCCGCGAGCAGCAGACCCCGGTCCGCAGCCGCTTGCGGCAGGCCCAGGAAGCGGCCCGCCAGCGTCAGCAGACCGGCGGCGGACGATCCGGCGAGTGCGCCCAAGGCGGCTCCGCGAAACACCAACGCACGACGGAAACGCGACCGGAAACGGCCCGCCTCGTTTAGCACCGATTTACGATTGTCATTGCCGCCGACCATCACGCTCCTTGCGCCTGCAGTACAGGGTTCGCAAACGATACGCGGAATCGACGCCAAGGTCAAATTTGTTTTGCGACTCGCGGGGTGGGGGGCTATGCGGATGCGCCGAGCACGACGCGGACATCGGCCTCCCGCGCGGACGTCTGCAAGGGGATGAGGTTTCCGGATATCTGTTTGCCGTTGACGGTCACTGATTTCACACCCCGGGATGCGCCGTCGGGATCTTCGATCGTGATGGTGAAGACGCAGCCTCGGAAGGGTCTCCTGACGGTCAGTTTCCGCCATTCGGACGGCAGGCTGGGCGCGATGCGCAATCCGTCGTATTCCGCCGTGATTCCTGCGAAGCCTTCCAGCAGCGTGCGGTACATCCAGCAGACGGTTCCGGTGTTCCAGGCGACACCCGTTCGTCCCAGCTCTCCGGACATCTCCGTATTCGTATAAGAGGTGTAGGCGTACGGCTCGGACGTACATTCCGCCCATTTCTGGCTCAGGTAGGGGGGCAGGAGTTTGCGGTAGAGTTCCAGGGCGCGATCGGGGCGGCCGATCTTGCATTCCGCCAGAATCGCCCAGGTGTCGGCATGATTCCAAACGCCGCCGTTGTGATGTTCGCCCGGCGCCATCCGGCTGATGACGCCAATTCGGGTCTGGGTTTCGGTATAGGGGGGCGCCAGGAGCGGAATACCCACGGGGGTGTCCATCAACTCCTCCACCGCCTCCATGCTCATGCGGGCGCGGTCTTCGGGGGCGATCCCCGCCAGAATCGCCCAGGATTGCGGATTCAGGTAAATGCGTCCCTCCTGCTCCGTGTGCCCGCCGATCACACCGCCGTCATCGTCGAAGCCACGCAGATACCAGCGGCCGTCCCATCCTTTCGCGTTGATCGTCGTCTTCAGCGCCTGCGCCTGCGCCAGGAAGCGGGCGGCGTCAGCGGTTCGATCCGTACGCGCGGCCAGTTCGTGCATCTCCATCAGATTGATGTAGTAAAAGATGCCCAGCCAGATGCTCACACCCGTCTTGCTGGAACCCATCAGACAGTCATTCCAGTCGCCGCATTTCAGATACGGCAGGCCGAACCGACCGCTTTCACGCCGGATGTAATCCAGGGCTTTGACGCAGTGCTCATAGACGCTGCCCTCGCCGCCGTCAAAATAGCGATAGCGCTGGTCGAGCATCGCGTAGTTGCCGGTCTCGCGGATGTACATGGCTGCAGCCCATGGCAGCCAAAGCGGCACGTCGGAATTGATGGATTTATGGTACGGCGAATGGAGCTGGTCAATGTCATGGTTGGTGCTGCCATCCTGGTACTGGGCTTCATACAGCCGCTGGATGCGCGCGCTGGCGCGGTCAACATCGAACGTCGCGAACGCGCCCATGTCCTGCGCGGTGTCGCGCACGCCGAACCGGTAATAATAGCGCGTGTACATGCCATAGCGGTTCCAGCCGTTGGCGAAGGTCGTGATGTCGCGATCGGGCAGGTCGATCCGGATCCGACCCATATAGTCGTTCCACCAGTCCTTGACGCGGTCAAGCGCGGCATCGGCCTGAGCGGGCGACCCCAGCCGCGCGCGCAGCCGGTCGGCGTCCGCGACATCACGAGCCATGCCGACGAGGATGACCACATCGGCGATCGCTCCCGGTTCCACCGTCACTTCGATCTGCAAGGCGCCGCAACTGGGCGTGCCCCGTTTGACGGAATTGCGGCAGGCGCCCGCCTGCACGGCGGCGGCCCGCACGGGTGAGCCTCCGTCGCCCACAAACGCTTGCAGAACGCAGTCAAATCCTGTCGGCGCCGGGCTGGACGCCATGAATCCCAGCCGGTCCCAATTCCGGTTGTACTCGGCATGGGTGCTTCGGAAATCCAGAAAGGGCCAGTGATTGCACTGTCCGGTGATCATGCCGTTGGCGAATGAAACGACATCGAAATTCTGATCGTAGCCGCGCAATCCGAAACTCCAGACCGCAAAGGGGAACACCTGCAAGCGCCGCGCTTGCGTGCCGGTGTTTTCCAGCCGCACGCGCCACACTTCGACCGCTTCATCCACGGGAACAAAATAGGTCACGCTGCCGGCGATCGTGCGGGTCGTTGACTGGATCCGGGTGTAGCCAAAACCGTGCGTACACTGCCAGTCGGCCGGTTGCCGGGCGGAGTCCGTGCCGTTGAGGGTCCAGGCTGCGCCGCTTTCCGGGTCGCGCACAAAGACCAAACGCGGATTGCTGTCGGCGAGAAAGCTGTCGTTGTAGGCGCATCGTCCGAACGAGGGTCCGGCGCCGGTGTGCGAGAAGATCGATTTGATGTGATCCGTCGAAAGAAAATTCCGCCACGGCGTGTTGATGTCGCGTCGGGTGAATGAGAATTCCCTTCCGTCATCGGAATACCGCCAGAAATCGCCGTGCAGGGACATACCGTGTTTCTCCTAGCCGTTTTGCGCGCCACGTCAGTCGGGCGCGTGAGCCCGCCCCGAGACGGGTAAAGCGTGCGTTAGAGTAGCTGTTTTTTGGGGTGCTGGCAAGCGTGTACGAGAGCCGCTATCATCCCGCATGAAGCCGGTGCAACAGCACCGCCAGGCTGGACGCCAAGTCCTCGCGTTTGATGATCACGTCGGGCGGGACAACCAACTGCACCGTCGTGAAATTCCAGATTCCCCGGATTCCGCCGGCGATCATCGCATCGGCGACCGGTTGCGCCGCCTCCTGGGGGACCGTGAGGATCCCGATGCGGACGTTGAGGCGCCTGACGACTTCGGCCAGTTCGTCCGTGGCATAGACCGTCACGCCCGACACCCGCCGCCCCACCCGTCGGACGTTTTGGTCAAACGCCGCGACAATCTGAAGGCCGTGCTGGCGGAATCCCGAATAGCCGAGCAGGGCCGATCCCAACCTGCCGACACCCGCCAGGACTGCGGACGTGTTGTCGTTCAAACCGACGTAATGCTCGATGGCCTTGATCAGCGGCTCGATGGGAAACCCGAGACGCGGGGTTCCGCGGATGCCCGATCCGGCCAAGTCCTTGCGCACGACGATCGGGTCGATCTCCAACGTTCTGGCCAGTGCCGCGCCCGAGGCGAACACCTCCCCGCGGTCCTGCATCTCCCGCAACAGCCGCAAATACCGCGGCAGCCGCTTGACCATCCGATCCCCGATCTCACTCCGT
>CAZOJL010000023.1:15676-29376 GCA_964580075.1 uncultured Akkermansia sp.
GGCTTGATTGCCCGGTGCGTCGTTCCCGCACACGGCTACGAAACAGGATTGTCATGGCTAAAGAATTGGCGTTTGTGCTGATCAACCCGTATTCGATTCGCAAATCGCGAACGGGGGGGATCATTGCGCGGTATCTCGTTCAAACCGACCTGAAGCTCGTCGGCGCGCGAATGTTCGGCGCCTCTCGTGAATTGGCCGGAAATATCGCCGATTATCTGGAGACCTATGATCCGGATGATCCGGAGAAGTGTGCGTTGCTCTCGGCTTACGTCCGGCGCAGTTACACACCGGATCCGATTATCGGGCGCTCGCACCGCAGCATGATGCTCTTGTTCGAAGGCGAGGATGCCATCAACAAGATCTATGAGATCACGGGGAGCTTGCGGCAGACCTGGGGTCACGGTCAGACCGTGCGCGACACGTTCGGTGATTTTGTGCGTGACGAGCAATCCGGGAAAGTGCTCTATTTCGAGCCGAGCGTGATCGTCGGGCCCAATCGTCGCATCGCGGGCGAATGGCTTAAAATCTGGTGTCGGCGTTTTGATTCGGAGGCGGGCATCGTGCGTGGCGCCAGCGACGTGCCCGAGGGGGCAGATGTACATCGCACGCTGGTGTTGATCAAGCCCGAGAACTTCCGCCAGCCGTCGTTGCGCGCGGGCAACATCATGAGCCTCCTCTCGCGCACGGGGTTGCGCATCGTGGCGGTGAAGAAGTTTGCGATGAGCGTGGCCCAGGCCGAACAGTTTTACGGGCCGGTGCGCGAGAATTTGCGGCGGATCTTTCCGGCGTTTGGCAAGGCGCGTGCCGCCAAGGCGCTGTCGACCGAGTTCGGGTTTTCGGTCGATCCCGACCGTCTGGAGTCGTTGTGCGAGCTGATCGCCCCCGCTTTCGCCAATTTCGAGTTTGAGAACATCATCGAATTCATGACCGGCCGCAGGCCCTCTTCCTGCTCGGACGCGATCAAGCAGTTGAAAGGGACGGAAGAATGCCTGGCCATCGTTTACGAGGGCGTCAACGCCGTCAACAAAACGCGTGATGTCCTCGGTTCAACCGACCCGAGCAAGGCCAGCAGCGGAACCATCCGACGCGAGTTCGGCACCAACATCATGGTGAATGCCGCGCATGCCTCGGATTCGCCCGAGAACGCCGTCCGGGAAATGGCCATCATCGACATCGAACGGGATCCTCAATTTGAAGAACTGATCAAAACCTACTACCCATGAAAACACTCAATTCCAGCATCCTCGCTATCCATCCCTCCGCCACTCTCGCCATTGCCGCTCTGGCCAAGCAGTTGGCCGCCCAAGGGCGCCCTGTTTGCGATTTCGCGGCCGGAGAGCCCGACTTCGACACCCCCACGTGCATCAAGGAGGCCGCCATCACGGCGTTGCGCGAGGGGAAGACCAAATATACGCCGGTGGCCGGCGTCCCCAAGCTGTGCGAGGCGATCGCCGCCAAGCTGAAGCGAGATAACGGCCTGGTCTACAAGCCGTCGCAGATCATCGTGAGCTGCGGCGCCAAGCATTCGCTCGCCCTGGTCTTCCAGACGCTGCTGAATCCGGGTGACGAAGTGATCATCCCCGCGCCCTACTGGTTGAGCTATCCCGAGATGATCCGCGTCGCGGGCGGCACCCCCGTCTTTGTCCCGACCACCCCCGCATCCGATTTCAAGGTCACCCCGGCGGCCATCGAGCAAGCCGCGACGTCGCGCGCCGTTGCCCTCGTGATCAACAGTCCCTGCAACCCCACCGGCACGATGTACACCCCGGACGAGTTGCGCGCCATCGGCGAGACGGCGGTCCGCCTCGGGCTGACCATCGTCTCAGACGAGATCTACGAGAAGATGGTCTACGACGGCAATCAGCATGCGAGCATGGCAAGCTTTTCGCCCGAACTGTACGCCAACACCATCACGGTCAACGGCATGAGCAAGGCCTACTCCATGACCGGCTGGCGCCTGGGCTACACCGCCGCGCCGGAGCCCTTCATCAAGGCCATGGGCGCGTTGCAGAGCCACACGGCGTCGGCGCCCAACACATTCGCCCAGTGGGGCGCCATCGCCGCGCTCGAACAGGGAGAGGACTCGATCCGCGAGATGGTGGTTGCTTTTGACGCCCGGCGCCGCCGCATTTATGAACGGATGGACGCCATCCCCGGTGTCATCTGCCCCAGGCCGACCGGCGCTTTCTATGTTTTCCCCGATATCTCGGCTTTCGGGCTCGATTCGGTCACCTTTGCCCGCCGGCTCCTCGAAGAGCATAACGTGGCGGTGGTCCCCGGCGTCGCCTTCGGCGCCGATGGCTGCGTCCGGCTCAGCTACGCCTGCACGATGGACGTGATTGAAACCGGGCTGTCCCGCTTCAGCGCGTTCTGCGCGAGCTTGAAACGTCAGGGTTAACGCCCCTTCACGTCGGAAGAGCCGCGCACACGGGCATCGGCGATGTTTGACCCATGGTGCCGTTTCAGGGCGCCGCATGGGCCGGGTTGAGGAGAAGTGTCGTGGCACCGGGCGAGTGGTGGAATTGGCAGACACGCAAGACTTAGGATCTTGTGGCGCAAGCCGTGCGGGTTCAAGTCCCGCCCCGCCCACCAGGCGCTTCAAGTCGCAATCGTGTTCGACTTACATGCGTGTCGCGGCGGGAGCCAGAAGCATGGTCTGTTGATAGGCGGCAGCGAAGATTTCGAGGTTTTTCGCGACGAGCGCCGGCTTCCTCTGGAGGCTCGCGGCGAGCGCCTGCTCGATGACCGTGCGATCCAGTCCGGTGACGCCGCACGCCGCCAGCACGGCCAGCATGACGGTGTTCGCCGAGCGCGGCATGCCGCGTTCGGTCGCAAACTGGATCGTCGGAAAAGCGAAGAATCGCACGCCTGCCGGGGGCTCGGAAATCGGAACCGACGCATCGGCAATCAACCAGCCGCCGGGTTTGACGTCTTGGAAGAACCGTTCGTAGGCGGGCAGGTTCATGCAGACGAGCACGTCCGCATGGTCCACGGCCGGCGATCCGACGGGGCGGCCCGACACGACGACCGAGCACGAGGCGGTGCCGCCCCGCTGCTCAGGCCCGTAGCTCGGGAACCAGGTGGTATAGCGCCCCGCAAAGCGCCCGGCCTCGGCCACGCACAGCCCCATGCTGAGAATGCCCTGACCGCCGAATCCGGCGATTTTCAGCCGTTGTTCGACGAACGCCGGATCGGGCGCGGCGTCTTTGGCGCCGTCGGGGTGGCCCGTAAAGAAAGCCGCCGGTCCCGGTTTGGCTGTGGGCGCGGGGTGTGCAGTCGCCGTTGCGCTCTGATCCCGGAACACGCCGAGCGGGAACTCCTGCTCCATCTTGTCGCTGGTAAATTGCGCGGCCTGCACGGCGTCCAGCCTCATGTTGGTCGGACACGGCGACAGAATCTCGACGAACGCATAGCCCTTGCCGTCGCGCTGAAGCTCCAGCGCCTTGCGTATCGCCCGTCGGGCCTGCATGATTCGCTGGGTGTCGGCGACGGAGACCCGTTCGATGTAAACCGGAGCCGTCAGTTGGTTGAGCACTTCGCAGACGTGCAGCGGATAGCCGTCGTTTAGCACGTCACGCCCGAGGGGCGTGGTCGCTGTGATCTGCCCCTTCAGCGAGGTCGGCGCCATTTGTCCGCCGGTCATGCCGTAGGTGCCGTTGTTGACGAAGAAGGTGGCCATCCGCTCGCCGCGGTTCGCCGCCTGGAACGAGCAGTTGAAGCCGATCGCGCCGAGGTCGCCGTCTCCCTGGTAAGCCAGCGCGATCGCGTCGGGGCAGGTCCGGCTGACGGCTGTGCAGACAGCGGCGGCCCGGCCGTGGGCCGCCCCGATGTTGCCGACGTCCCAGTAGTAATAGCCGAACACGGCGCACCCGATCGGATTGGCCATGACCACGCGATCCGTGATCCCCAGTTCGGTCACGGCCTCGGTGATGAGCTTGTGGATGATCCCGTGACCGCAGCCGCCGCAGTAATGCGAGACGCGCGTCGGCGTGCCGCTGCGTTCGAATGTCGGATACATGCCCACCGTTTTCTTGACACCCATCTCACAGCTCCTTCACGCGCGCAATCACGTCATCCACGGCAATCAAGGCCCCGCCCATCCGGTTCAGCAGCCCGACCTCGACGACGCGCCCCAACCCTTTGGCCAGATGGAAGAACACATCGTCATGAAATTGGCCGCAGCTCAGCTCGGCCACCAGCAGTTTGCGGCCGTCGGCCAGCGCGCAGAGCGCGCGCGTGGGAAACGGCGCCAGCGTGATCGGCCGGAACAGACCCGCCTTGAAGCCCGACGCGCGCAGATCGTCAACGGCGGTGCGCGCGATGCGGCTGGACACGCCATAGGCGATCACCACCACCTCGGCATCGCCGGTGAGATACTCCTCGGCGCGCGCCTCCACTTGCAGCCGCGCGTATTTCGCCTGCAGGGTGCGGTTGATCGCCTCCTCTTGCGCCACATCGAGATAAATCGACGTGAGGAGGTTTTTGCGGGTTGCGGCTGTGCCGGCGACCGCCCACGCATCGGTTTCCGGGCGCGGAAGTTCGGCTGCGGGCAGGCGCAGCGTCTCCATCATCTGGCCGAGCATGGCGTCGGCGAGAACGATCGCGGGGTTCCGGTAGGCAAACGACAATTCGAATGCCAGCATCGTCAGGTCGCACATCTCCTGGACGTTTCCCGGGGCGAGCACGATGGACTGGTAGCTGCCGTGGCCGCCGCCCTTGACGGCCTGGTTGTAATCGGCCTGTTCAGGGTAGATGTTGCCCAGGCCCGGCCCGGCCCGTTGCACGTTGACGATCACGCCCGGAATCTCCGCGCCGGCCATGTAGGAGATCGTTTCCTGCATCAGGCTGATGCCCGGGCCGGACGAAGCGGTCATGCTGAGTTTGCCGGCCGCCGAGGCGCCGTAGACCATGTTGATCGACGCCGTTTCACACTCGGCCTGCAGAAAGCCGCGCCCGACGGCCGGGAACCAATCCGAGGCGGCATGGGCGACTTCGCTCGCGGGCGTGATGGGGTAGCCGAAGTAATAGTCGCACCCGGCATACAGCGCGCCGATTACGACGGCTTCATTGCCTTTGACAAATTTCACCATCGTTCATTTCTCCGTGTGTACTTCGATCGCATAGGGCTCCGGGCAGTTGTAGAAACAGATGCCGCATCCGATGCACCCGTCCCCCGCATACTCCGCGGGCTTGATGCCGCGGCGGCTGAGCCGATCGCGCAAGCGCAGCACCTGCTTCGGACACGCCGCCACGCAGCGCCCGCAGCCCTTGCAGACCGTCTCGTCAATCACAGGATACGCTTTTATTTCCTTAGCAGCCGATGCCATCGTCCACCCTCTCTCCTTTCCTTCCCGCGTCAGCGTTGCTTGAGCTGCGGGAAGAGGATCACATCACGGATCACATCGGTTGCGGTGAGCAGCATCACGAGCCGATCAATGCCGATGCCCATGCCGCCGGCCGGCGGCATGCCGTGTTCGAGCGCCGTCAGAAAATCCTCGTCAATCCGTTCCGGGTTTTCGCCGACCTGCTCGGAGAAGCGCTGCCGCTGCTCGATCGGGTCGTTGTTTTCGGTATAGCCGGGGCACAGTTCCTTGCCCGCCACGACAAATTCAAACACGTCCACCAGCGCCGGATCGTCTTCGCAGGCCTTGGCCAGCGGCACGAACTGTTTGGGAAGCCGCGTGACGAACGTCGGTTGCCGGAGCGTCCGTTCGATCAGCTTGTCGTAGACCTCGCGGGTGATCAGCAGGTGGCTCATTCCCGGCTCGAGTTCCAGTCCGGCCGCAACCGCCCGCCGGCCCGCCTCTTCAACCGGCGTCTCAAACCAGTCTGCGCCCATTTGCTCCCGAACCAGCTCGACGTAGGCGACTTCACGATAGGGCGGGGTGAGGTCGATCGTCTCCGCACCGCCATCCGCTGTCGTCAGGGTGACGGTTCGCGTGCCAAGCACCTGGTCGGCAAGGGCCGGGATGAGGCCCTCGATGATGGCCTTCATGGAGAGTCGGTCCCCATAGGCCTCGTAGACCTCAAGCACGGTGAATTCGGGGTTGTGGGTGCGATCCAGCCCTTCATTGCGGAAGTTCCTGCCCAACTCGTAGATCTTGTCAAACCCGCCGACGAGGAGGCGTTTGAGGTAGAGCTCCGGGGCGATACGCATGAACATGTCGCAGGCCAGCGCATTGTGGCGGGTGACGAACGGCCGCGCGGCGGCGCCTCCCGCCTGCGGCTGCATCATCGGCGTTTCCACCTCCTGGAAGCCGCGGGCGTCGAGATAGGCGCGGATTTCACGGATGATGGCGATCCGCTTGTTGAAACGGTCGCGTGACTCGGGATTGGCGATGAGATCGAGGTAACGCTTGCGGTAACGCTCCTCGGTGTCCTGCAGTCCGTGCCACTTCTCCGGCAGGTTCAACAGCGCCTTGGACAGGAGCGCCCAGCGATGGACCTCGATCGTCTGTTCGCCCATCCGCGTCACGAAGAGCTTGCCTTCGACACCGATCTGGTCGCCCAAATCGAGGAGTTTGAACGCCTGAAAAGCCGCTTCGCCCAGCGCGTTCATTTTGATGAAGATCTGAAACCGTCCCGACCCGTCGTTGAGGTCGGCGAACACAGCCTTGCCCATCCCCCGGATCGTCATCAGCCGGCCCGCGGCGGAAACGGTCTTGCCCTCCTCGAACGACAGACGGATTTCGGCCAGGCGGCCGGTGCGTGGCCAGGCGTGACCGAACGGCTTCTGGCCGAGCGCCGCCAGTTGGCGCATGTTTTCCAGGCGCTGTTCGCGATAGAGGTTGGATTGTTCCGAAACCGGCTGTGCGGCTACCGACATGGGGGCTCCTGACGTGTTCACAGAATTCGCTCCAGGGCCTGGCGGACGCGATCCCGGATCGGGGTGTCGATCGGCTTGAACGTCAGGCCGGTCACACGCTCGTAGGCCTCGATATAGCGTTTGGATGCCTCAATACGCACCGCTTCCGTAAGCTCGGGCACCGGCCCGTCGCCCCGGAAGCCTCGCGCGGCGAGCCATTCGCGTACATACTCCTTGTCGAGCTTCCGCTGGTCCCGGCCGGCATCAAAAAGGTCCTGATAGGTGTCGGCGAACCAGTAGCGGGACGAATCGGGGGTGTGGATTTCGTCGCTGACGATCAGTTGGCCATCGCGGGTGCCAATCTCATACTTGGTGTCCACGAGGATCAACCCCTGTTGGGCGGCATGGCGAACGCCGGCGTCGAACAGTTTCATGCAGAGGCCGGCCGCCGCATCAAACGTCGCGCCGTCGATCAAGCCCTCGGCGATCGCCTCCCCGCGCGAGATGTTGCGGTCGTGCTCCTCGTGTTTCGTGGTGGGCGTCAGGATGGGACGGGCCAGTTTCTGATCCTTTCGCAGTCCCTCCGGAAGGAGGTTGCCGCCGATGTTCCGGACGCCTGCCGCGTAGTTCGTCCAGGCCGAGGTCTTGGTGACGCCCGTGATGTAACCGCGGACGATGAATTCCAGCGGGAGCTGTCCGCATTCGGCCACGACCATGATGTTGGGATCGGGGACGTCCAGCATGTGGTTGGGAACGGTGTCCCGCGTCTTTTCGAACCAGAATGCGGCGAGTTGGTTCAGCACCTGGCCCTTGAACGGGATCGTGCCGAGGATCCGGTCAAACGCCGAGATGCGGTCGGTGGTGACCAGTATCCGTTTGGCGCCGACGACGAAGCTGTCGCGGACCTTGCCGCTGATGCGGTTGCCCAACCCCGGGAAATCGACGTCCGCCAACACATTGTTCATCTCATCGCGAATCCGCGCGTCTTCAACCATGGTTCACCGTCCCTTCGTTCAGGTCTTTCCGACCATATCTTTGATCGCGTTTAAGAACTGGTTCACATCCGCAAAGCGACGATAGACCGACGCGAAGCGCACATAGGCCACTTCGTCGAGTTTCTCCAGCCGGGCCATCACCTTCTCGCCGATGGCGTCGGTGGAGACTTCGATGTCGCCGGTCTGGGAGATCTCGTCCAGAACCGAATCGACCAGCGCCTGGATCTGCGCCTGCGTGACCGGCCGTTTCTCGCACGCCCGCAAGACGCCGGTCGTCAGCTTGTTCCGGCTCAGCGCTTCGCACCGGCCATCCCGTTTGACCACGCGTAGCTCGTCGCGCAAGATCTCTTCATAGGTTGTGAAGCGCTGGTTGCAGGCGAGGCATTCGCGGCGGCGGCGGACGGCCGACCCGTCGCGGGACGCGCGGCTGTCGAGCACCTTGTCATCCATGTGGCCGCATTTGGGGCACCGCATACCCGATCTCCTTCCGTGCCGTCCCTACCGCCTCGTGGCGACGGCAAGCGTGGCATTGATAATCTTGTCGGTTGAAATATCCTTGATCGCGGTCACTTCCGACAGGTCGAGTTGCGCCACATGTTCGATCAGCGCGTCGGGGGCGGCGATCCCGTACACGACGATCGGCACTTCGCTGGTGTTGGGCAACCGTCGCAGGGTGTTCACGATCTCATGGGCGCTCATGGATTCCAATTCCATTCTCAGGATCACGACATTCGGCTTGCTCACGATCGTCAGTTCCAAGGCCGCCGGACCGGTCAGGACGGCCTCGACCTGGAATCCCGCGCGTTGCAGATCCGCCTTCAGGGACGCGTTGAACGCGGCGTCACTTTCGCCCAGTACCGCCCGCCGCACAGTGGCGGCTTTGGCTGGATCGAGATCGGCGCTTCCCACCGACGCGGGCTCCCCGCTGCGCAGGAAGATGATACGGCTAACCTCGCTCAGCAGGTCATCCGGTTTGCAGGGCTTGGAGACGAAGCCGTCGATCTGGCGCGAGGCAAAGTACTCGGCCATCGCCGCGCGTGCCGTCAGGACCAGAATGGGGAACCGGGTGCTTCCGTTGGGATGGGTGATCCGTTCCAGAAAGCCGACCCCCCCCATTCCGGGCATGCTCATGTCCAGAATGATAATGTCGGGTGTGATCTGGCGCAGTTTGACCAGCGCCTGCTCGCCGCTGTCGGCCGTTTCAACCCGGTACCCCTCGTAACTGAGGAAATCGTCCAACGTCTGCAAGAGGCTCGTGTCGTCGTCGACCAGCAAGATCGTTCGCTTGGCATGTGTGTCCTGTTTCATGACGCTCCTGTCTGTAGAGGGCAATGACACTTACTTAAGGAGCTTTTGCCATCTTAATCCTAATCTTAATCTTAATCTACTGGTGGAGCACGACTTATGATTATGATTATGATTAGGATTATGATCGGAAGCATCGCTTAAGTAAGCGCCATTGGTCTGTATAGGGCACCATTTTACCCGATTACCCGCTTCCGGGGCAATGTATTTGAGCGGTATTTGAGCGGATCATCGGACGGAGGGGCGCATGGCAGTTCTGATGAGGGGTACTCCTGGTAATCTTGATCTTGATCCTAATCTTGATCTTAATCGTAATCTTGATCGTAATCTTGATCTTAATCTCCTGGTGGAGAACGGATTACGGATTACGATTATGATTATGATTATGATTACGATTACGAATCAACGACCCCATCAGAGCTGCCATGCGCCCCGGACGGAGGCAGGGAATCGGGGGGCAGGGCTGAGGGCGGCTTACTCCACGGGCCGGAAGCGGGCATAGTCCTCCAGCCCCGCGAGGGAGCGCAGGCGGACGGAATACCCGGCTTCCCGTATGGCCGCCACGGGGTTTAATCCGCCCAAGACCACCAGTCCGGCATGGCCGTCCGAGACCGGGATGCCGAACAGCGGCTGGTTGGGGCGACCCACGGCCAGGAGCCCACTGATCCCCTTGTGGCGCAACTCAATCCGGAGCTTTTCGACATCGGCAATCGCCACGGCCGGGATCTCGCGGAAGCCGGCGCAGATCACGCCGTTACCGGTGCGGACGGCATCGCGAACCCGCGTCATCCCGGCCTGAATGAACACCTCCAGCGGGTCGAGCGTGGATCCCCGATATTCGATCAGGTCAACAAAGCGGATCGGCTTTCGGTCCCGGATCTCCAGCAGGCCGCCGAAGCGGGAGACCAGCGGGATGCCGCGCCTGAGAAATATGCCGCTGAACGTGACGCTGCAGACCGTACCGATCCCCGCAAACCCCTCCGGAACCACGCCACCGGCCACCCCCTCGCCCGTCTGCGCCACGACCGCCCGGTTGCCCACCCCGAGCTGGGCGCGGAACACATGGCGCATTTCGACAAGCGCATGCTGCAGACAGTCCCGGTGCAGGAGCGCCGTGTTGGTGATGACCGTCCCGTTGCCCGTTTTCACGTCAAACGACATCGTATAGGTCATCGTGTCCACTTTGGCCGAAACAAGCCCCACTTTCAGCAGCACGTTTGATTTCGACAGCTCTTCCCGTCCGGCCTGCGTGATGACGCGCCCGCTCCGCCTGCTGGCCAATGCCGTCAACTCCTGCCGGTCTAACTCCAGCAGGTGGAAACGCACGGTACGCGCGCTTACATCCAGACCCGCGTCCAAGAGCAGTTCGACAAGCCGCGACGCCCCCACCGGCCCGCTGACCCCGGCCAATGCTTTCAGAATCGCCGTTTGCAATCGCTCGACTTTTCCTGCCATGACAGCTCCCGATCCGAGTTGGATGATCCTCTCCCTCTTTGAACGGCCGTTACTTTAGCACGTAATACGGCAATTCTGCCATAATAATCGCAGTAAAGAGCAAATAACCGTCTTTTTTCCGCTTATAGTGCGTGCTATACTGACACGCACATGCCGTATTCAGGCTTTAGACGTCCGCGTTCTTAAAAAAAGGCCGGACACAACACAGGGAGAGCAGGGGAATGAATAGTTACACACAAGGCGTGCTTGAGGGAGTCCTCAAGCGGAATCAGGAACAGGCGGAGTTTTGCCAGGCTGTCGTGGAGGTCTTTGAATCGATCGCCGCCGTGATTGATCGTAACTCCAAGTATGAGAAGCACGCCATCCTCGAGCGGATTGTCGAGCCTGAGCGGGCAATTCTATTCCGGGTGCCGTGGTTTGACGACCAGGGGAAGATGCGTGTCAACCGCGCCTTCCGCGTTCAGTACAACTCAGCGCTCGGCCCCTACAAGGGGGGTCTGCGGTTCCACCCGTCAGTGAACCTCTCGATCATCAAGTTCCTCGGCTTTGAGCAGGTTTTCAAGAACTCGCTGACGACGCTGCCCATGGGCGGCGGCAAGGGCGGTTCGGACTTCGACCCCAAGGGCAAGAGCGATGCCGAAGTGATGCGTTTCTGCCAGTCGTTCATGACCGAGTTGTTCCGTCACATCGGGCCCAACACCGACGTGCCTGCTGGCGACATCGGGGTGGGTGGCCGCGAGATCGGCTACATGTTCGGTCAGTACAAGCGTATCGCCAATGAATTCACCGGCGTGCTGACCGGCAAGGCGCTGAAGTGGGGCGGTTCGTTGATTCGACCCGAAGCCACCGGCTACGGCTGCGTCTATTTCGCCCAGAACATGCTTGCCACCCGCAAGCAGGATTTCAAGGGCAAGGTCTGCACCGTCTCCGGCTCCGGAAACGTCGCGCAGTACACCGTCGAGAAACTCAATGAACTGGGCGCCAAGGTTCTGACGCTGTCCGACTCGGGCGGCACGATCGTCGATGCCGATGGCATCTCGGCGGAGAAGCTGGCGTGGGTGATGGAATTGAAGAACGCCAAGCGCGGTCGTATGTCCGAGTATGTCTCGCACGTGAAGGGAGCGAAATACCTCGAAGGACAGCGTCCGTGGAGCGTTCCGTGCGATTGCGCGTTCCCCTCCGCCACGCAGAACGAACTGACCGGCGAAGACGCGAAGACGCTCGCGGCCAACGGGTGCAAGCTGGTTGCCGAAGGCGCCAACATGCCCTCCACGCCTGAGGCGGTCGACGTGTTCCTGAACAAGGGCTTCCTCTACGGGCCGGGCAAGGCCGCCAACGCCGGCGGCGTCGCCACGTCGGGCCTGGAAATGTCGCAGAACTCGATGCGCCTCTCGTGGACGCGTGATGAGGTCGACGCGAAGCTCAAGGGGATAATGAAGTCGGTTCATGACAACTCACGTGCGGCTGCCACCGAGTACGGTCAGGCCGACAACTACGTCATGGGCGCCAACATCGCCGGTTTCGTCAAGGTTGCCGACGCGATGATCGACCAAGGACTCGTGTAAACGGGCCTCAGGGTTTAGGGAGAAGGGTTCAGGGTTCAGGAGAAGGGTTCAGGTTTCAGGGGCAGGGTTCAGGGTTCAGGTTTCAGGAGAAGAAATAGCGCGGAAAACGGGCGTCATCGGTATCTAAATCGACCCCGACCCCGACCCCGATACCGATATTCGATCCTGAGAAAACCTGTCTCATTCCTGTGTTCCATCCGGCCGCTGGCCGGCGGCCCACCTGAAACCTGAACCCTGAACCCTGCCCCTGAACCCTGAACCCTGCCCCTGAACGTTGGCCAATAATAAAGTACCCACAAACCCGGAAGCGCCCATTTCGGTGGACGCGTACGGCGACGATCACGGTGAACGATTATGCTGCATCTCCTCGTTAACGCGAACGAATAGCCGTTCGCGATGGGGCAGGTGTATCTTTTTGCAGCAATTCTAATGTTGAGCACATCCGACCAGTCGAAATCGCTATCGGGGTCGAATTCCTGGCTTTCTCGTCGATTTCGATCCCGATCCCGATTTGGATCCCGATAGCGGCTGCCAGTGTTAGAATCGCTGCGCCCGTTTGGTGGTGGCATTGACTTCGATCCCCGCTTCTGCCATGCTTTTTTCATGACATCGCTGCTCCAGACCGGTTCAGGCATGTTTTTGGCCCGTGCGGGCCGAGGCCGACCGGGATGTGCCGAAAAGCGATGTTCTTCTCAATCCGAATGAAAAAAGGAAAGAAGACTGACAAGCCCCAGCTTCATCTTATCTGCAACGCCCACATTGACCCGTACTGGCAATGGGAGTGGGAGGAGGGCGCGGCCGCGGCGGTCTCCACGTTCCGCACGGCGGCGGATTGCTGCGACCTTTCCGACGCGTTCATCTTCTGCCACAACGAAGTCATCCTCTATCAGTGGGTCGAATCGTTCGAGCCGGAGCTTTTCAAGCGCATCCGCCGGCTGGTCAAGGCCGGGCGCTGGCATATCATGGGCGGGTGGTATCTCCAGCCCGACTGTAACATGCCGTGCGGCGAATCGTTCGTGCGCCAGATGCTGATCGGCAAACGCTGGTTCCTGGAGAAGTTCGGCGTGGAGCCGCGCACGGCGATCAACTTCGATTCTTTCGGCCATACCCGCGGGCTGGTGCAGATTCTCCGCAAGGGCGGATATGACAGCTATATCGCCATGCGCCCGGGCGACGTTGGGCTGCCGCTCGAATTCGTCTGGGTCGGCTACGACGGGTCTGAGATTACGGTCAAACGGGTCGAGGTGTGCTACAACACCCTTTCCGGCACGGCCCCCGCGCGGGTGCGGGAGTTCAAGGATAAGCTCAGGGCCGGGCGACCGGTGACCTTGCGCCTGTGGGGCGTCGGCAACCATGGCGGCGGCCCCTCCCGGAAGGATGTCCGGGAGCTGGATGCGTACATCGCCGCGACCACCGACTGCGAGATCAAGCACTCGACGCCCGAGGCGTTCTTTTCGGCCTTGCGCGCCTCGGGCCTGCCGTTGCAGCGTGTGGAGCGCGATTTCAACCCTACCATGGTCGGTTGCTACACCTCCCAGGTGCGGATCAAGCAGAAGCACCGCCTGCTCGAAAACG
>CAZOJL010000024.1:0-28566 GCA_964580075.1 uncultured Akkermansia sp.
AAGCTGAAAACTGAAGAGAAAAGCTGAAAACTGAAGAGAAAAGCTGAAAACTGAAAGCTGAAAAGTTGAAAGAGAGTGTATCCGACGACCGCTGCTGGGGCGAGCGGAAAGTGAGGAGGGGGAAAGAGAAAAGTTGAAAGCTGAAAGTTGAAAGCTGAAATCAACGCTCAACAACCAACGTCCAACGGTATGAGTTTACCCGCAGCGGATTTTAGGCGTCCAGTCGCCTGATGTCGGCGGGACGGATGTCGCGCCAGGCGCCGGGCTTGAGCGTGGGAGCGGAGAGTCCTCCGATCGCGGTGCGGACGAGCCGGACGACGTTGAAACCGGCGCGTGCGCAGAGATGCCGGATCTGGCGGTTGCGGCCTTCGGAAAGGGTGATGGCCACGACGTGGCAGGAATCCCCGGCCGACAGGACGCGGACGCGGGCGGGCCGGGTGAGGTAGCCGTCGAGTTCGATCGGCTCGCCCAGGCTGCGGACGGCCGCGGCGGTCAGGCGCCCCACCACGGTCACGGTGTAGGTCTTGGTATGACCGTGGCGCGGATGGGTCATGCGCTGGATGAAATCGCCGTCATTGGACAGGAGGAGCAACCCTTCGCTCTCTTTATCCAGACGGCCGACGGGAACCAGCCGCTCGGGAAGACCCACCAGGTCGCAGACCGACCGCCCCTGCGTCCTGTCGGTGCTGCACACCACGCCGGCGGGCTTGTTGAGCAGGATGGTGCGCAGCCGTTCGGCGGCCGGAAGCGGAGCGCCGTCCAGAGAGATGGCGTCATTTCCGGGATTGACACGGAAGCCCGGTTCTG
The DNA here is from genome assembly GCA_964580075.1 of uncultured Akkermansia sp. Classification (GTDB taxonomy): domain Bacteria; phylum Verrucomicrobiota; class Kiritimatiellia; order RFP12; family JAAYNR01; genus VGWG01. The sequence continues at coordinate 808 of CAZOJL010000024.1, forward strand.
TGATTGTGGCGCCGTTGACGGTGACCCGGCCGGCGGCGATGATGTCGGCCGCGTGGCGGCGTGACGCCACACCGCGGCGGGCGAGGAAGAGCTGCAGGCGTTCGCCCCCCGCGCCCGTATCTGATTTTTTGACTGGAGTGTTCTGCATGGGTTTGACCGACCGGGAGTATATGCGAGAACGGGGGGGCGTGTCGCTAACAAAACCGCGCGCCGGCTGGTGGGCGCGGTTCCGCTTCTGGCTGTGGCGGCTCCGGACCCGGCGATAAAAAGGTGGAACAGGGATCGGTGATCAGGGATGATGAACCTAAAAAAGGCTATAGGCTGAAAGGCAGTAAGGCTATGAGGTTGAAAATGAACAGGTTACAGATTTATTCGCACGCACCCAATGGTGAACAGATCCCGTTTGCATAACCGATTGCCTCCCAATCCTTACAGCCTCATAGTCTCACAGTCTTCTGCCCTTTTTAGGATGAAAGGTGCCGGGAAGGGGCGAAATCATGGCCCAAAAATTGTTTGTGATCGACACCATGCCGCTGCTGTATCGCGGCCATTTCGTGTTTCTCAGGAATCCGCGGATGACCACGACGGGACTCAACACCTCGGCGTTGAACCTGTTTGCCATCACGATCGCACAGATCCTCGCGGAGCATGCGCCGACCCATCTGGCGCTCGTGCTCGATTCCACCACGCCGACCTTCCGGCACCTGGAGTACCCCGCCTACAAGTCTCAGCGGCAAAAGATGCCCGAAGACATCGCCGCGGCCGTGCCCATGGCCATGGAGTTGGCCGCGGCGTTGAATATCCCGATGCTGCGGGTGGACGGTTTTGAGGCCGATGACCTGATGGGCGCCCTGGCAGATCGCGCGAGCCGTGAGGGACTCGAAACCTATCTGGTCACCCCCGACAAAGACATCGCCCAGTTGGTCGACGCCACCACGCACCTCTATCGGCCGGGCAAGGCGGGCTCCGGCCCCGAAATATACACGGTTGCCGATGTGTGCGCCCATTGGGACATCACGAGTCCGGGGCAGATGGTGGATTATCTGGGACTCGCGGGTGACGCGGCCGACAACATTCCCGGCATCATGGGGATCGGCGACAAGACGGCCGTGGCCTTGCTCAAGCAATTCGGCTCACTCGAGGCGGTGTTGGACGGGGCGGCGTCCCTCAAGGGCAAACTGGCCGAAAAGGTCGCCGGCGGCCGTGAGCAGGCGCTGCTCAGCCGACGCCTGGCCACGATCCGGCGTGATGTGCCGCTGCCGGTGACGCTCGCCGAGCTGGCGCGCCGCGAACCCGACCGGGATGCGCTCCAGACCGTCCTTTCCAAATACGAGCTGGTGCAGGTCGGCCAGCGTCTGCTGGGCGGCGAGGCCGTCGTGCGGGCGGTTCAGCCCCTGATCGCCACGATTCGCGAGACGCCCCACACGTACACGTGCGCGCGCGACGAGCACGGCGTGGCGGCGCTCCTCGCCGCGCTGCGGGCCGCGCCGCTGTGGGCGTTCGACACGGAGACCACAGGGCTCGAGGCCTGGCAGACCGATCTGGTCGGAATCTCGTTCTCGACGCAGGCCGGCACGGGGTGGTATCTGCCGATTCCCACGGATCCTGCGGCGCGGGAGGCGCTGCTGGCCCGGTTCCGTCCGCTTTTTGAAGACCCCGGCCACACGCGGATCTGCCATAACGCCAAGTTCGATCTGACCGTGCTGCGGCATCACGGCATCCGGGTGAGCGGCACGCTGCACGACACCTTGCTGACGCACTACGTGCTTGATGCGGCGGAGCGTCATGGGCTGGACGCCCTCTCCCACCAGTACCTCCAGTATGACCCCATTCCGATCACGGCGCTGATCGGCGAGCGTGGTCCCGCGCAGATCACCATGCGCGAGGTGCCGCTCGAACAGGCGGCTGAGTATGCGGCTGAGGATGCCGACGTCGCATTGCGGTTGTTTGAAAAATTACGGCCTCTGGCCCTCGAGGCCGGATGCGCTCCTGTGCTGGAGGAGAGCGAGGAGCCGCTGATACCGGTCCTGATCGCGATGGAAGCCGAGGGAATCCGCCTCGACACCGACATCCTCAAAGCCTGCGGCCGCGAACTCGAACACGACCTGTTGGAACTGGAACTGAAAATCCGGGACTATGCGGGTGGCGGCAGCCTCAACATCGCCTCGCCCAAGCAGATGGGGGAACTGCTGTTTGGCCAGCTCAAGCTCGATCCCGACGCCAAACGGACGGCATCGGGCCAGTACGCGACCGACGAAGACACCCTGGTCAGGCTGACGGGGAAGCATCCGATTGTCGATTTGATTCTCGACCACCGCGCGTGCAGCAAGCTGAAGAGCACCTATGTCGAAAAGCTCCCCGCGTGCATCAATCCACAGACCGGACGCATCCACACGACCTTCAGTCAGGCGATGACCGAGACGGGGCGGCTCTCATCGGTGAACCCAAATCTGCAAAACATTCCCATCCGCACCGCGCGCGGACGGCGGATACGGGCTGCGTTTGTGCCGCGGGACGCGGGGCACGTGCTGCTCTCGGCCGACTACTCCCAGGTCGAGTTGCGGGTGATGGCGGCGATGAGCGGCGACCGCGGCATGATCGAGGCGTTTGCGCGCGGTGCCGATATTCACACGGAGACCGCCGCGCGGGTACACGGCATCATGCCGGCGCTGGTGACGGCCGAGATGCGCTCACAGGCCAAGATGGTCAACTTCGGCATCATCTACGGCATCAGCGCCTTCGGCTTGTCTCAGCGGCTGGGCATCCCGCGCAAGCAGGCCGCGGAACTGATCGAACACTATTTCGAGCAATATCCCGGCGTGAAGCTTTACATGGACGCCATCATCGCCTTTGCGCGCGAACACGGTTACGTCAAGACACATCTCGGCCGACGCCGCTGGCTGCGCGACATCACCTCGCGCAACGCCACCTCGCGCCAGGCGGCCGAGCGTAACGCGATCAACACGCCAATCCAGGGGACGGCGGCCGATGTGATCAAACTGGCGATGGTGCGGATCCAGCACGAACTGGAGGCGCGCGCGTACCGCGCGCGAATGGTGCTGCAGGTGCATGACGAGCTGATCTTCGACGTGCCGCGAGAGGAGGTCGAGCCCGTGCGCGCTCTGGTGGTGGAGGCCATGCGCACCGCCGTGGACCTCGGCGTGCCGCTCGAGGTCGAGACCGGCGTCGGCGAGAATTGGCTTGAAGCGCACTGAGGTGGCGCATCATCGCGCAGGGTCCCCCATGAAAACGGTTTTATTTGATATTTGATATGTCGGAATTGTGCGGTTGTTCCACCGGCACCGGCGTGCTATAATGACTTCTTTAAAAGAAAGGTCATCCCATGAAAAAATACGTATGCAATGTGTGTGGCTATGTCTATGACCCGGTGACCGGCGACCCGGATCACGGCGTGACTCCCGGAACGGCGTTTCCGGACGTTCCCGGCGACTGGACGTGTCCCGAATGCGGAGTCGGAAAAGACGATTTTTCCGTGCAGGAGTAGGATGGATATCGGACAGCTTGTTGAACTGGAGATCGCCTCGCTGGTCTACCGTGGAAACGGTCTGGCCCGCAAAGACGGTCTGGTAATTTTCGTCCCGCAGGTTGCGGCTGGCGAGCGTGTCACGGCCGAAATCGTGCGTGTGCGGAAGAATTATGCCGAGGCCCGCCTCGTTTCGGTGAACACGCCTTCCCCCGACCGCATTGCGCCGTGCTGCACGTGTGCTGACGGCACCCCGGTGCCCGGTTGCGTGTACGACCATCTTGCCTATGCGGCCGAAGTGGCGACGAAGAACGGGCAGTTGCTCGACATGCTGCGCCGCCTGCCCGGTTGCGGTGATCTGCAGGCTGATCCGCCGTTCGCCTCGCCGCTGCCCCTTCACTATCGCAACAAGATCGTGCTGCATGCGCGCCGGCCGCGCGGAACCCCTGCGGAAACGGCCGGCACGCCCCCGATCCTCGGCTATCTGGCGGCGGATAACCGGACGGTGATCGACATCCCGCAGTGCCCGCTCGCGCGCGCCCCGATCAACGAGGCGCTCGCCACGTTCCGGACGGGCGCGGATTTCCGGCAGTTGGCGCACGGCGATGACGTGACCTTCCGTTGGACATCGACGGACGGGGTTACATCCTGGGTGGGACGGCCGCCCACGGATCTGACGCTCACCGAACACAGCCCGGCCGGCCCCTTGACAGTGCCTGCCGACGGTTTCTACCAGGTCAACCCCGAGGTTGGCTATGCGCTCGTCCGCCAGATCCTGGAGTGGTACGAAGCGGCGCGCCCTGCCGTCGATGACGTCCTGGATCTGTATTGCGGAGTCGGGGTGTTCGGACTGGCCTGTGCCGCCGCAGGCACGCGGAACCTGCTCGGCGTCGAGTCGGGCAAAGCCGCCGTCGCGGCGGCGCAAGCCAATGCAGCCGCATTGAATCTCACGGGCGCGTTCCATTGCGTGTCGGTCGCGGAGGCCGCGCGTCGCCGCTTTGGGGGAATTGACTGCTCAAAAGCCGTCGTGATTGTCGATCCACCCCGGGACGGCTTCGAGCCGAAAGTCGCCGAGGCGCTGGTGCGGGCTCGCCCCGCGCGCCTCTTCTACATCTCGTGCGACCCCGCCACGCTTTGTCGCGATTTGAAGACGCTTCTGGCCGGCGGCTACCGGATCGCCTTGACACGGATGTTCGATATGTTCCCTCGGACCTCACACTTTGAATCGGCCGTGGTGTTGGAACGGACCCCCGCTTGAGGATCAGCCACCATGCGCATTATGTTCGATGCCCGCACCGCCACACCCCGTTTCCCCGGGGTGGGCCGCTATGTGTGCTGTCTCACAGATGCCCTGCTCCGCAAGCTCGCGCCGGAGGATCGGCTGATCGTGCTGGTGCCGCCAAACCGGCGCCTGCAGCTTCCCGAGAGCCGGAGGCTGATCCGCCGCCGCTCGCGGATTGACGCCCTGTCGCCCTTTGGCAGCGGGCACCTCTCGCGCCAGATCGATCGCGGTCGTCCGGATCTGATTCACGTGCCCTTTCCGCTCGCGCCGATGCTGACGCGTCGGTCGCTGGTCGTGACCGTGCATGATCTCGTCGCGTTGAATCGACCGGGGTTCGAGGCGTGGCGCACAAAGCTGGCCTGGTGGACCATCGGACGTATCATGCTGAAACGCGCCAGCCGGATCATCGCCGTTTCGCAGGCCGTCGCCGATGCGTGCGAGAAACGATTCGGCGCCGTGATCGCCGCCAAAACCGTTGTGGTCCGGCATGGCGTCGATCCCCACTTTCGCCCGGTTCCGGTGGCCGAACGGCAGGTGTTCTGCGAGCGTCACTTGATCCCGGATCGCTATTTTCTGTATGTGGGCAGCGACCATCCCCATAAAAATCTCGATGTGTTGCTGCAAATGCTCGCCACGTCGCACGAGACGGCGATGCTGCCGCTGGTGATCGCTGGCTTGCAGTCCGACACGCCCGAACGGCGCCGCGCCGTGGCACGGATGCGGTTGGAAGGCCGGGTTTACTGGCTCGGTGAAGTTCCCGAAGCGGAAATGCCGGCCCTTTACGGGGCGGCCCGCGTGTTGCTTTTTCCCAGCGTGGACGAAGGGTTCGGGCTGCCCATGCTCGAGGCCATGGCATGCGGGACGCCGGTGATCGGCTCGGCGATCCCGGCCTTGCGCGAGGTGGGCGGGAACGCCGTCTGCACCGTTCATCCGCACGATGCGGTGGAATGGCGCAAGGCGGCTTATCTGATGGTTGCCGCGCACGACTGGCACGAACAGGCGCGGCAGCGCGGCCTCGCGCGGGCGGCTGAATTCACCTGGGAAAAGGCCGCTGAAGCGACTCTGTCCGTTTACCGCGCCTGCCTGGGCCCTTAAGGGCGCGTTCCCAGCGGCGGAAGCCGGGTGTCATCGTGCACCACGCGGCCGCGGCTGACGGTGAGGACGGCCCGGCCGACGAGCGTTTTCCCGACGAAGGGGCAGTTGCGCGCGCGCGAACGAAAGCGGTCCGGGTCGACCTGCCACGGCGTGACGAGGTCGAGCAACGCGAGATCGGCGGTGTGGCCCGCGGTCAGTCCGGGCGCGGGCATTCGGAGGACTGACGCAGGCCCCGTGGTCCAGCGGGCGATGAAGTCGAGAAGCGGCATCCCCAGGCCGGAAACCAAGGTGGTGTAGGTCACGCCAAGCGCGGTTTCGAGCCCGATCACACCGAATGCGGCCTTCTGAAAACCATGCGCCTTCGCCGCAGCCGCATGCGGCGCATGGTCGGTGGCCAGGACGGCGATCACGCCGTCGCGCACGGCTTGGCGCAACATGTCCACATCCGCGCGGTTCCCCAACGGCGGATTCATCCGGTAATTGCCGTCATCCCCGGGGATGTCCTCGGCGGCGAGGGCAAGATGGTGTGGCGAGACTTCGGCCGACACCGGTAGGCCCTCGGCTTGCGCCGCGCGAATCAGGGCAACAGCGCCCGCGCAGGAGAGATGCTGGATGTGGACGGCACAGCCGGTTTCCCGGCAGAGGCGAATGTCGCGGGCGACTGCTTCGGTCTCCGCTTCGGGCGGAAAGAGAGGCAAATGAAAGCGCCGTGCGACGGAACAATCGCGAATGACGCCCGGCCCGGCGAGAGACGGAACCACCGCGTGATCCATGACGATGCGGTTGAGCGGCCGGATGCGACGCATGGCCTCGGCCATGACGGCGTCATCGGCGACCATCGCGCCATCGTCGGTAAACGCCGCCGCGCCCGCCGCGGCCAGCGACTCCAGATCCGCCGGCGTGTCCCCCGTACGGCCGCGGGTGATGCAGGCCGCAGGACGCACGGTCACCGGCAGCGCGGGATCGGTCTGATACTGAATCCACGCCGGCGTGTCGCAGGCCGGCGAGGTGTTGGGCATCGTCACCACGGTGGTGAAGCCGGAAGCCGCCGCCGCCGCCGCGCCGCTGGCCAGCGTCTCGGCCGCCGCCGCGCCCGGATCACGAAAATGGACGTGGATGTCCCAGAGGCCCGGTGTCGCGACCAGCCCGCGGCCATCGACACGGCGCGTGTTGGAGGGCAGAGACGAGGGAACCGGAGCGAACCGGCCGTCGACCACATAGAGATCCCCCACCCTGTCATGACCCGAAGCCGGATCAATAATACGGGCGGACACGATCAGCAGGGGGGTATGCGGGGGAACATTCACACGACGTGGCGTTGGATGAAGTGTTGGCGGATATAGGCGATGGATTCCTCAAGCGTGGGGAGGATCTTGGTGCAGAAGCGCACCATCCAGGGAGAGCACTCTTTAAACGGAATGGGGGAAAAGGCGACGATGAACTTGCCGAGGTCGTGGGCCGCGTAGAAGACCTCCATCGAGGTGCCGATGGAGGCACGGTTGTAGTTGACGAGCAGGATGTCGGCATCGCGGACATCCTGCAGGTCGAACTCGACGATCTCATTGGCGCTGTCGAACTCCCGGTCCTTGAAATCGCGGCGCATGGGATCGAGCAGCACGAACGCGTCGGCCAGACGCTCCCGGGCGATCTGGCGCCAGGTGCGGGCGGCATGGAGATGCTCGTCCATGATTGGCCCGCTGAGATAAATTTTCATAGGTTACTCCTCGATGACCACCGGTGTGCCGATTTCCACCATCTGCAGCAACTTGACCGCATTCCAGTTGGCCAGGCGAAAACACCCTCTGGACTCGGCCCGGCCGATGTTCTCGGGAATGGGTGTGCCGTGCATGCCGTACCCCTGCAGGGAAAGGCCGATCCACGCGAGACCGACCGGGTTGTTCGGGCCGGGCGGAATGATCAGTTTCACCGTCTTTTCACCGCCCGGATCGAACAGTTGCGGGTCGTAGGTGTAGTTGGGGTCGGGGGCGACGGCACGGACCGTGAGCGTGCCGTCGGGACGGTGGCTCTTATCGCGGGCAATCGAGCAGGGAAAGAGGGCTGCCAGCGTCCCGTCGACGGTATAGACCGCGATCTCCGTGCGCGCCAAGGTAATGCGTATCGAGCCGGCCCGCGGCGGCTTCTCAGCGATGCAGTCGGGCAGTATAATCTCGGTGCCTGCGGGTGGATTGGGCCAGGCCACCTCCGGATTGAGCCCCTGCAACGCGCGTTGTGACAGGTGCCCCTTCTCGGCCAACATCTCCTGAAGGGTCTCGTACCGCAACGCCGGCAGCTTTGACTTCTCCTCCCAATCCGCTGGAAACGGACCGAGAGTAGCGGCATCCGCTTCGGTCACCGTATAGGGGGTGAGCACAGGGGGGCCGACGGCGAGCGCCTCCAGCACCGAGGCATCGGGAATGCCGGTGGTGGGCAGGCCGTTCAGCGCCTGCCAGGTCAGGAGCGCGATCTCCGTCCTCGGCCCCCAGATTCCGTCGATGCAATTGCAGGACAAATGCCTCCTGTCGAGCAGCACCTGAAGCGCCAGGGTGTCGCGGTTGAAGCCGACCTGATAGTCGCTGAAACGCGTCTCCGCCTGTTGCGCCCGGACATCAGACGCACCCCCGAACACGAGGGCCGGGATGAGCAGAACCACGCTTGCTTTGAAACACCACACCATGCGAACAGCTTAGCAGGAGTGAATCCGCGTGGCAAGTGAATGGATGTGAAAAGTCTGGGCAGCGCGGACTGAAAAAGCTACACTTCTGCCCATGACAAACAAACAGGCGATTCCGACGATAAAGGTCAACGGGCAGGTCATCCCGCCCCAGGCGATTGAATACGAGTTCTCCCGGCTGGTCCGGTTTTATGCGCAACACATGCCCGAGGAGCAGGTGCGGGCGCAGGCGCCCCTGCTGCGGCAGCGGGCGGTCGATCAGGCGATCGGCGCCAAACTCCTGTTCGATCAGGCGGGAAAACTCGATCTGGTGGTGAGCGATGCGGAAGTCGACGAGAAGATGCAGGAGGTCTCCGAACAGGTCGGCGGCGCCGCGCAGCTCAAGGAGATGCTGGTCAAGCAGGGACTTGCGGAAGACGCGTTCCGCGCGCAACTCAAGACCGGGCAGCGAGTCGAAAAGTTGATCGAGACCGTCACGGCGGGGGTTCCCGATCCGAAGGAAGCCGACATTCTCGCCCATTTCACGGCGCACAAGGACGAATACAAGCGTGACCTGCGCGTGTTGGCCCAACACATTCTCGTGAAGCCGCTGAACGACAGCCCGCAGGCGAAGTTTGACGCCATCGCCAAGCTCAACCAGGTGCGCGACCGGGTCGCGACGGGCGGCGACTTCGCCCAAGAGGCCAAGGCGCACTCCGACTGCCCGAGCGGCAAGTCGGCAGGGGGAAGCCTCGGATGGTTCAGCCGCGGCATGATGGTTCCCGAGTTTGACACGACCGTGTTCGCCCTGAAAGTCGGCGCGTTGAGTGATGTGATCGAGACGCCGTTCGGGTTCCACATCATCTACAAGAACGACGAGGAGCCGGCCACCGAAGCGTCTTTCGACGACGTGCGCGAATCCGTTCGCGACTTCCTGCGTCATGCCGCCCGGGGCGAAGTGGTTGCGGCTTACGTTGCCGATCTACGTGAAAAAGCGACGGTCGATATCAACCCGTGATCGATTTTATCAAGTCACTCCTCCAGACCGTTCAGCCGCCCCTCAGTTCGGCTTGGCTTGCGGCGGTGTGCTGCCTGTTCCTGGCCGCCTGCGCCACCGTGACGCCGCCGACGCTGCCGACGCTGCCGCCCAGCATCCCGCCGCCACCCAGCCTCGCCGGCTGGGTGCCGCTGGTTGATGCGGCCCGGCAGTTTCAGGCGTGTGCGGCAGATTGGCGGGTCTCGTCCACAGGCGCGACGCTGAAGACCCCGCATCACACGATCGGGTTTTTCACCAACAGCCGCCGTCTGGAGATTGACGGCGTCTGTGCCTGGCTCAACGCGCCACTGACCGCCCATCCGGCGGGATCTGACTGCTTCTACCTGTCACCCCCCGATGTCCGCGATCTGGTGGCGCTGCACACGCCGCCGGAAACGCGCCTGCCGCAAACCGCCCATCGGCGGTTTCTGACCGTCATGCTCGATCCCGGACATGGCGGCGACGATACGGGCGCCGTGGGCGCCGGGACACGGCGGCAGGAGAAAGAGCTCGTGCTGGATCTGGCGCGCCGCACGGCGGCGGCCCTCGCCACTGCGCCGGTGCAGGTGCTCTTTTCACGATCCGACGATCTCACGCTGCCGCTTGATCTGCGCGTCACACACGCGGCAAACGCACCGGCCGACTGCCTGGTGAGCATTCACGCGAACGCGGCCGCCAATGTGCAGGCGGCCGGCATTGAAACCTATCTCGTCCCCGCCGCCGATTGGGCGTCAACCGGCGGGGGGGCCGCCGAAGCCGCCGTCCCCGGAAACCGCTTCGACGGCGCCAATTTCGCCCTGGCCTACGCCGTGCACAGCCGTCTGGCCGGACTTGACCGTCCCGACCGCGGCATCAAGCGGGCCCGTTACCATATCCTGCGCAACGCCCCCTGCCCCGCCATTCTCGTGGAAGTCGGTTTTCTATCCAACCCTGACGAGGCGAGCCAGCTCGACACCGATGCGCATCGTCAGCGCCTTGCCGAAGCGATCGCCGCCGGTATCCGCGCCTATGCCGATTAGCACGCCTCCAGCAGGTCGTGCAGATAGAGCAGCGTCATCAGGCGGCAGTCCAACATATGCCCGGCACGGTAGGAAACGACCGTCCCGGCCAGGCGGCCGCAGTCGATCAGCGCCAACGCCGCCAGCAGGTCGAGGGCGGCGCGATGCCACACCGGCTCCAGCGAACGGCCATCGGGCTGGATCAGCTTCGGCTCGTTGAAATACCGTTTTTTGCCGTGGATCAGGATATTCGTGTCCGTATAGCCCGTATTACGGGTGTCTGCAAACAGCATGCCGATGGTGTGCCCGAAGAATCTCTGCGCCCGGGTTGCGTTGGTGCGTGCAATCGCGCCGGTGCGGAAAGTCGCGGGGGTCAGGTCAAAGACGATCCGCTGCTTGCCGATCACCGAGGCGAAATTGATCGCGCAGTCAAGGCGCAGCGTGCGGACGCCTTTTGCGGCGGGGAGGATCGTCACGAAATCTCCCCGCTCACCGCCCAGGGTGACCGGTTCCTTCACCGTCACATAACGCGCCGGCTCGTCCCGTTCGACCACACCGGCACGCTCGACCGCCTCGACCAGATCCATGCTGCTGCGATCGAAAAGCGGCGGATCGCCCGATCCGGTCTCGATGACCACGTCGTCGATTCCCATCCCCAGCCGCAGGGCGACAATGTGTTCGATCATGCGCAGGTAGTTGTGAGGCGAGCCGCTGCGAAGCACAATGTTGCGCTGGCTCGTCCAGATGTTGCGCGGCGAGACGCCGACGTTCAGTTGCTCACTGAGATCGGTTCGCTTGATCCACCACCCCGGCTGCCGCCCGGGAGCGAAGGTCAGCGTCCGCAACGCCCGCCGTGTAAACGTGCCGGGGCCGGAAACCGACTCGCGCCCGCCCAGGGTCGTTCGATACGGCGAATACCCGGTCTCGCCCCCGCACAAGGCGACGTGGTCGACCGCCTGGGCATGGAATTGCTCAACGGCCGCCTGCACCCGCTGGGGATCGCCGGCCAGCATCCGGCCAATAGGATACGTGTATGACATGGGATTCCAATCTGAGAATGGCTGCGCAAGGATCCGCTAAGGATCCGCTAACATTTCAAGCGTCTGACTATCGTATCCAAAAATCGGTCCACGTGGAAGTTTTTCCAGCAATTCTCCCTTGTTACACTAATACCCGCAAGCCCCACGGCTCGATGTTTCTCAATACGATGCGACAGCCGGTGGCCTCGGTCTCAACCGGCAATACCCGGCTTTTCCGTCCAATTGTCAGCAAATGAACCTGCCGGACAGGAAAGCGGAGATGCACGGTCGCCTCGGAAATGGAAATGGTATCAAAGCCGGCATTCAAGAGCATCACCGCCCCGCGCTGACGATCCGCGGCGACCCGCGCCACAGACACCAGCGGCACAGTCTCGTCCACCCGCACGGGCATCGTGTCACGGCTGATCCAATCCGCCACGTTCTGCAACTGCAGGCGCTTCCCCACAGAGTGCAGGAAGATCCACGGCGCATACCCCATCACCACCACCCGGCCGCCCAGTTCGTTCTCAAAGGCAGTCATACCCGGTCCCCGTGGACGCGAGAAGTAGTCCTCGATGGTGGTCAGCACGCGGACCCCTTGGGCGATCGGCTCCAGCACGTCGCCCATCCCCCTGGCGTCACCCCAGAATTCGATGCGCGCATCGCGGATTTCTCCCGCCGCACGTCCGTTCATTGGATCATCCGTGAAGTGCTCCCAAAGACCATTATCAAGGCGCTGGGCCAAACGTACGCCCGTGAGATGCCCCAGCCCACGCTCGGTCAGCAATTCGAGCGCCGTCGAATCCATGAGCACGCCGCGCGCGAGCATGGCCTTCAATTCGTCGTCGCTGAACACCTCCGCCACGTGGCCGCAGAGCACAGTCCCGCAGGCCGGTGTGTCCGAAGCCAACGGCAGCCCGATCTCGCCCAGGACCTTCGGAATATTGATGTTGTGGCGGCCCACCCCCCACCAACTTTCGCCCGGACGCACCGAGCGTTGGGCCATCAATCGCGTGCTCCAGGCCGGCCAGAGCCCGGCAGTCGGCAAACCGGCGGCGTGCGCCACCCATTTTTCCCATACAGGCCGAGCCGCCGGAATGGCATGGACCCATGGCAGGCTGTCCTCGAGTGACGTGCCCAGCATGTTGAAAGCGACGCCGTTCAGGCCATGCGCCAAAGCCAGACTGCATTCGTTGACCACGGATGTTGGCGACTTCTTCAAACGCTGGTATGGAAAGTTTTCCAGTTCGTATTGCACGTCGTGCACGGACGGAGGCAGCGTGGCGCGTTGCCGACCGCATTCCAGCGCCTTGTACAGCATGTCGAGCGGCCTCTCGTCGCTGTAAAAACCGCCGCCGGGGCGTCCCTTGGTCGCACCCAGCGCCGTGAACCAACGATCAAAAGCCTGTCCAGAATAGGTTGTCCACCCGGCTCCGGCCGTCATCTTGCCGATGACGATGCCCGCATTGACCTTGTGAATGGTCGTGCGCACCTCTGTCATCAGCGATTCAAGGGTAGCGATGTTCTGATCCACCCAAAGCTCACGCACCCCGCCCTGACCGGGAACGTCGAAAGCCTGGACCAGCTCCTCGCGGGTATAGGTCCGACCGACCCGCGTGGCAAAGAGCGCGAGGCAGGTGGGGCAGAAGCACCCGAACTCAACACCGTGAAAATGCATGCGGATGTCGTCATCCACCCAGATGAAGTCCGGCTTGGCCTTGGCCACCAGTTCGTATTTGGCCCGCACATAGGCCCGCATCTCGAGCGTGTTGGGACAGGCGCAACTATGCGAAACCGACCCGTCGTGTCCGACCATCGCCTGGCACGGCAGCGGGGGCATGTATGACCAGGCCTCGTTGACGTGTCCGATGGTGCACAGCACGTTGATCCCGACCGACGGGATGCCGGCCTGGCGAAAGGCATCCAGCCGTTTCGCGGCGAGTTCCATCCGGCGGGCGTAGACATCGAGCGGAATGTAGAGATGATGCGTGATCGTCTCGAACATCGCCACTTCGTCCACCACGGACCGGTGTTCGCGCAGCAGCGCCAGCAAGTTTTCAAAAGGCTCTTCGGTTTCCCAGTGAGGAAGCCCGATGCGCCAGGAGAGGGTCAGTTTCTTATCTGGATTTTTTTTCATCGTCTTGTCTCCGTTCCGTTCCTTTCCGTCACGCGATCACGATTGCAGCATGAATGCGATAGCGAGGCAGCCTGATGGTCAGCACGCCAGACGCATACCTCCACGAAAGGGCGCCTTTCTCCAGGGCTAGCGTGACCTTCTTCGGCGCCTGCAGCATGCGCATGCGCACCGTGACGGGGCCGACTTCCGGGATCTCGTCGATGGCGCCGTTGGCCGCCTGGTTGGGAATACCACTGCAGCGGTTGACAAGGTGGATGATGCGGCGGCGCCCCTGGGCGCGCAGGGCCACATCCGTGCCGATGGGGGCCTGCACCTGGATCTCCAGGCGACCCGCGAGCGGCTTCATCACGTCGGCCACGAATCGTTGTGTCTGCGGATAGCGGTTGCGGTTGAAGTCGCGGAACAGGTTGGCCGGCACATAGGCCACTCGTCCCCTGCCCACCCGGTTCACAGTAAAGGCCGGGTGCGGCAGCAGTCGATCGTCGAGCAGCGGGGTCTTGCCGAGATGGCCAACGCCCTTCGCCGCGGTCGGCGTCACCAGTCGCCAGGGATCGCTGTGCAGCGGCGTGGCGGCGTCGCCGGCCGGCACATGATAGGTGGCCATCGCTTCGAGCGTTTCGCCCTTCACACCGAGGAACTCGCCGCCAAATCGGTCGAAGGCGGCGGGACCGGAGACGAGCAAACGTCCGCCGCTACGCACATAGTCCTGCAAAGCCCGAACCATGGCGTCGGACATCTTGTCCTGCTCCGGTGCGACCACCACCGGGAACTCCTTCAAGCGAGGCAACAGGGCCCACTCGTCCAGGATATCCACACCGTAGTGCGATTCGAGGAGGGAAAAGACCGCGCCCTGCACGGGAGCCACATCCACATTCCACATCAGATTCCTGCCGGTGGGCGTGCTGCGCACGTGGTGCTCGGAGTGAAGGACCGCGATTTGCGGAATCGTCCGCGAGCCCTGGCAGACCGCGCGCCGTTTCCTGATGAAACGCCCCACCTCGCCCCAGCGTTTCTGGCGCCACGGAACCAGGCGCCCGTCCCGCAGCCCCGGGGGATTCTCGTAGACCTGGACATTGCCGCCGAACGCGAGCAGGACCGCCGCTTCCTGCATTAACATCTCGGCTGGCTTGGCCACCCAGGGCGAATCCGCCTGCCCCATGCCGTGCGAACAGTAGAAGGTCCACAGCATGATGTCCCAGTGCTTGCCCCGAGTGGAGAGGAAGCGAGCCTCACAGCGGCTGCCGTCGAGACCCCAGACCCAGGCGTTGTCGCCGCTGATCCAGTCGGTGGGCACCTTCGGCTCGCCGGGATGCCGGAACGTCTGCAGCCAGTTGGAGCAGACGAGCACGCCGGGCTTGTGCGCGTGAATGGCGTCGCAGTAGCGCGTCACGTAGGCCTCGAAGCTCTCGCGGGTGAAGTTCCACCACCGGGCCCAGTTCGTATCCTTCTCGTCGGCTGGCGGCTTGGCGATGCCGGTGGCCGCGGTCCAAGCCGCGCGGCAGCGGCCGCAGTAGCAGGGCTCCATTGCCCACAGGTCACCGTCCACCCAGAAGCCGTCCACCTGGTAGCGATCGATGAGTTCCTTCATCTGCGGCAGCATCAGCTTGTCCAGGTAGGGGCTGCGCGGGCACATTCGCTTGTCGGTCAGCTCACCGGACGTTTCGCCGGGAGCGCCCATCGGGTTGCCGGTCGGACCTCGAAGGGCCCAGTCCGGATGCTTGGCGCCGGCAGCCGCATCCCAGATGCCGGAGTAGTGGCAGTGCAGCGGCATGCCGAGTTCGCGGGTCGCGGCGCGCCACTGCCGCATGGCATCCCTGACCACGCCGGGGGATACGGTGGCGCCCGGGGTTTTCGAGCACCAACTGGTTACGCCCGGATGCCCCTTGCAATCGGTCTGCACAAAATCCGGCGCCATCATCCGCAGGAGCGGCTTCAGTTCGCGGGGAGAGCAGCGGGCGCCCAGGTCGGTGTCCTTCTCGCCCGCATGCAGATCGTAGTGCAGTCCGAAGTAATATTTCTTCCCATGCCATTTGCCGGTATAGATCAAAGGTGCGCTCATGCGTTTCTCCTTCTTGCTACTTCGCCTTTTCTGCTGTCCCTCCCGTTCCGCCAACTCCGCGAGCTGGGCCACCGTTTCCGGACCGAGCCCGCCTTCCTGGAAAATCCCGACATTGAAGGTGACACCGCCGCCCGCGGCCTTGAAATCGCGCACCACGGTCTCGAGCTCGGCGACCGTGTAGAGCGGGCGCTCCATCTGGTGCGGCTCCGGCGGCACCCAGGCAAACGGCGGGTTCTGCCAATCGGCAAAGTCGATACCGCGCTCCCACATGACGTCAATCGGCACCAGGCAGTGCCAGAGGCAGTGTGTCGGCGGCTGCGGCGTGTGGGTGGCCGGCGTCACGGTTTCCATGCCGCGCTTGAACCGGGCCTTGCCCTTCAGCAGGAACTCGGTTTCGCCGGAGAGATAGTCCTGATCGTCCACCACCGGCAACGTACGGCCATCGCAGAAGGACGCATCATTGAAGGACACGGCGCGATCCGGATTCCCGGCCCGGGCTGCATCGAGCCAGAGCTTGGCGTAGCGCGGGAGATCCTGATGCGCCGGATGATTGGCGTAGAATCCATCAAACCACCAGGCATCCAGGAGCGGGCCAAAACGCCGGGCATACTCCGCGATGAAGGCCGTATAGCGCTGCAGGGCTTCGTCCATCGGCGCCCCCTCCTCTTCCTTCCAATCAAACGCCTTCCGGGCCTCGGGGATAAAGCCGGCATGCGCCGGGAGGTAGGCGATGAACCGCTTCCCAAACTTCTTCACACCCTGGGCGATCTCCAGCACCAGATCGCGCTCGGAGGCATATCCCGGCCCGGCCAGGCGGTCGAGCACACTGTTCGGGCTGGCGTAGTAGCCCGTGTTCTGGCCGATCGTGAAGACGAGCCAGTCGGCCCCGGTACGGCGGAACCCATCCAGGAATCCCGCAAGGTCGAACCGGTCGACCGCCTCGTTATGATCCTTGATCGTGTGCTCGTATTGCTGCGGGGTGCGCTGCGCCAGCCAGTGCACCATCATGCCAAACTTTCCCTGCTGCATCCATGAAGCCCGTGATTTTGTCATGCGTTATCCCTTCCTTGTTCGATAGAACACCAACCCGCTCTCTGGCGTCTTTTCCAGGGTCACGCGTAGGCCGCGTTCGCGGAGTTCTTGGCCGGTTTGTTTCCATGTCTTACCCGTTTCGGAATCCTTCAGCTCGTACTCCGCCGCCGGGTCGAGCCCCTGCAACCGGAAGTCGGCGCTGACAAATGGCGAGTCCTTGCGCCGGAAGGCGAGGATCATCCCTTCGCCGAGATCCGGCCGGTGGTACTGCATGACCAGCCATATATCAGAGGCGGCAGACCCGCCGTTCAGCGGATAGTAGTCGCCATAGAAGAACGGCCGGGCGCGCTTGTACTCCTCGATCATCCGCCGCTGCCAGTCCCATGGGTGATCCGGCACGCCGTCGCCCTGGTTGAAATAGATCGGGAACTCGAGGCTCGCCGAGAGGTTGCTGCGCACATGGTACGTGTCGCCGCGCCGAGGATCGTGCTGACCCCCGCAGGTGCCGCCACCGTGAACCGGCAGCCAGTACGACAACCCGTGCGTCTGCACCTGGCTACCCGCCGGATCGAAACCAGGACCACACTGATAATCACTCCGCCACAGCGGAATGCTGCGGCTGATCGTCTCCAGATCAATGCGCCGACCGCCGCTGGCGCAGTTATCAATCAGCAACCCCGGATGACGCCGCAGCAACTCATCCCAGAATTCGTAGTGGCCCTCGACGTAGCGAATCTCCGCCATGCCCTGACGATCCGGCGCATCTGCCGCGCGCCAGTACGGCAGCGGCTCGAAGTTGAAATCCTGGCGATAGCAGTCAATGCCCACATCGCGGATCATGTTCGAGATGAAATCCGTCAGGAAGCATCGCGCTTCCGGATTGCCAAGATTGAAGAGCAGGCTCGCGCCGGACTTGCGCTCGCCCAAGAACCACGCGGGATGCTCGACCGTCCACGGTGTGTCGGTCAGGGCCCGCTCCGGTTCAAGCCAGAGCAGGAACTTCAGGCCAGCCGCGTGCGCGGCATCGGCCAGCGGCTTCAGGCCATTGGGGTGAGCACGCGGATTGACATTCCAGTGGCCGGCATACTTCGCCCACTCGCCGGTGTAGACATCCGGCGAAAAACTCCCGGCTGGCCCGTACCAGCCAGCGTCAATCCAGTAGTAATCATAATCCAGCTTGTGCTCGCGGATGTCCGCAATCTGCTCCAGATGGTGTACCGACTCCATCCCGCCCCAGGTGGCGGCGCAGACCGGCCCCATCACGGGCAGGCCGCCAGCGTCCTTGGGCACATGGTGCGCGAGCAGGAAACGCCGCAGCAGGTTGTGGCTCTCCTGCACCTCGCCTTCCCAGAAGAGCAAGAGCATGCGCGGCGTGCGGATCTCCTCGGCGGGGTGCAGCACCAGATGCGTCAACTCCTGGCCGGCTCTCAGCCGGACCGTGCCAGCCTGATCGCGGACAAACTCCGCCGCCCACTGCCCGCTCCAGCCGATGGCCGTGATCACGCCCTTATTGCCGCTCTGCAAGTTGAAGAACGGCAGCCAGGTATTTGACGGGCGTCCGCCGCCCGCAACCATCTGAATCGTTTCGCCAGCCGCCAGCGGCGTAATCTGATATTCGAAGTCCGATATCGTACAAGGCGAACCGCGCGACCGCCGCAGGTGCGCGTCGCCGGACACGGCCCACGGCGTATCGAGGGGCTGAATGTCCTCGATGATCGGCGTATCGGTCTTGCCTGTATTCCGGAAGCGCAGCACCCACTCCACCGCCGGGAACCCGGCAAAGGTCTGCTGCTCCATCTCGCATTCGAGGCCGGAATGCGGATCGCGCCAGGTCACCACCTGCACCTTCACGCCTTCGGCGCCGGACTTGGTAGTCCGCGTCACCTGCCATGTGCCGAGCAGTTCGGCCGAGGGTTTGCCGCCCAGCCGGAAAGAGAACGGCGGCAGGGCGGTTGGCACGGGCTGCGCCACAAAGGCGTCCATCCGCACAACCGTCCCGTCGGCCAGTTCGACTTCCGCATCCGCCCAGTCCGCATGCGCCCAGTCGGTGTTGCCGTCTTGCGTGCAGACGCGCAGCACCAGTTCCGTCGCGCCGCCCACGGCCACTTCCGCACGCACCGCCGGCGTATTGATCCCGATGGTGCGGCTGCGCCACAACTCGCGCCCTGCGACATCCACGCTGAAGATCAAGCGTTCCGCACATCGACAGACCTGCTCGTTATGGTAGCGACACGAGCCAAAGCCATCCATCCCGACCCAGGCGCGAAAAGCGCGGATGGGTTGCCCGGCGCGCACGACAATCTCGCTGTCCGGATGAGTGCCCAGACCATGCGCAAACGTCTGGTTGGCAATGACCAAGGCCCCGCCCGTAATAGCACGATCGGCGCTCAACGCGCCCCACCCCTGTTTCCACGAAGCCACCCGCACCGCATGCGGATCGCCCGGCACACCGGCCGCGGCAGCGGCCCACTCGCCGGCAAACCGCCGGACGGTCTCAACACCGGAAGGAACTAAATCGCCCGGTCGCGGCAGGCGGCTGGCATGTCTGTCTGTCTTGCTCATATCGGATCTCCTGTTTCGCTAACGCGGGCTTCGCCCGCAACCCAAGTGTGTGAGTGCGTGGGTGTGTGGGTGAGTGTGTGTGAGAGAGTGTGTGTACGTGAGAAACCGCTGTTTCTCCCACACACTCCCACACCCACATACTCACACACTCCCACACAGGACCATCTTTCTTGTTATCTTCGCTGTTCGTAAGGTTTAAGGCGCTAAACAGTACATTTTACTTCAACTGCCCATCCCCGACAACGATAATTACCGACGCGTCCGTAATCGGCAAGCGACAGGGAGGCGGCGTTCAGTACGAGGAGAGGCGAAAGGGCGCTTCCATCGTCCTCGTCGTCGTCCTCGTCCTCGAATCGTGAAATCGAGGACGACGACGAGGACGAGGACGAGGACGAGGATGCTGTTGGGATGCCCGTCCATAATCCGCCACCAGTGACCTCTCCATTTTGATCGCGTCTACCCCGCGCCAGCGTCTTCAGTAGACGCGACGTCCTCGTCGCGTCACCGGTCCACTCGCCACCCGTCCCTAATCCGCCCACAGAGAGTTGGCCACAAAAGGCACAACAATCACAAAACGTTTTTGTGTCTTTTGTGCTTTTTGTGGCCATCAAAAAAAGGGATGAAAACCCGCAAGGGATGGGCATTCCGTCAGCCCTGATCGGGGAGATTCTTTCTCGCAAAGCCGCCAAGACCGCCAAGATCGCTCATTTAACGAGATACAAAACTGATTCTTTGCGCGCTTTGCGTCTTGGCGAGAAACTTCTCTTCCAACCCCAATCGCCCGTCCCCGTCCATCGACATTCTGCCTTCCTGTGAAGCAGGGTTGATAGAAGGCCTGTACCTTGTCTGACAACACCCAACACAAAACATCCAACACCCAACATCCAACGCTGGCGCGGTGGGCCTGAACCCTTCTCATCTCCATTGGCCTGCGGCGCGGCGGGACGCCGCTGCCCTACCTCGCTTCGCGCATTCCCTGTTCCATCACCGCGTCGCAATCGGTAGACAAGCGGCGTCCCGCCGCGCCGCAGCCCATGGATCAGCGCCCTCCCGGCGTCATCGGGTCATGCGGTCGCCGCGTAACGATCACCACCGCCCACCTCCTGGCGAGCCTCTCGTCCTCGTCGTCGTCCTCGTCCTCGATCATCTGGCCGATGGAAAACTCTTTTGTGCTGTTGGGAGGCCCGTCCTTAATCCGCTCCGCCGGGCTGACGCGATGACCCGTTGACCTGATGACGCCCGGACATAATCTGCTTGGGCGTCATCAGGTCACCGCGTCACCGCGTCACGATCACCACCGTCCACCCTGACGCGACGGGGACGTCGCGTCTACCCAGATGAAACAGGGCGGGGCCGGCTTTCGCCAGACCCGCCCCGCGTCGCTTCCTTCTCCGGTCTTAATCTCCTGTCTTCGTCTCGGGTCTTTGTCTTTCCGCGGAAAGATTAAGACTGGAGATTAAGACCTGAGATTAAGACTCAAGACAACGACACACTGACTCCTGACTCCTGTCCGCTGGCACCCCGCAGCCCTGACGCGCCGTAGCCTCCTGGGCGAAGGCGGCCCCTGGCGCGCCGTAGCCCCGACTCCCTCGCGGGAAGTCGGGGCGAAGGCGGCTACCGCATCATGATCACGGTGCCTCTGGGCGGAGGGGACGAGGGAAGGCCGAACGATTGAAACCTCATCCCTAGTCGGACCGCAGTGCAAATAGTTTGCATTTACAAAAGAAGACAAATGATGTATCTATTTACAAACCACAACTTTATCGGTGATAACATGAAAGATACCATTCGACGGGTGAATTCCTTGGACAAATGGATCGCATCCCTGCCATCCCAGGGACGCTATTCCTTTACCAAGGGCGAGGCGACAGAATTGCTGGGCATGAAGGAGGTGGCGTTCAATCGCGCTGCATCCCGTCTGTCTGCGGCCAAGCGGGTCGCCCGCATTCATGGAGGCTTCTACGTCGTGGTGCCTCTGGAACATTCCGCCGTCGGCGTCTTGCCTGCCGACTGGTTCATCGTCGAGTTGATGAGACATCTTGGACAGCCCTTTTATGTCGGACTGTTGAGCGCCGCCGAGTATCACGGGGCGGCCCATCAACGGCCACAGAAGTACCAGGTCGTGACAGACAAACCGCTTAGGGAAGTAACTTGCCGTGGCGTGGGAATACGCTTCTTTGTCAAACGGAAAGTGGCCGTCACAATGACCCAGTCGATTAAAGGCGTTACGGGCTACATCCCCGTCTCCACTCCGGAAGCGACGGCCATCGACCTTCTGCGCTACAGTCGGCATGTCGGCGGACTCGGAAATGTGCTGACGGTCTTGCAGGAACTGGGTGAGTACATCGACGGCGCCCGCCTCGAGGAAGCCGCCGAAGTCGACGGCAACCTGACCCATGCCCAGCGTCTGGGATGGTTGCTGGAGCGGACGGAGTACGCCGACAAAACGGGACCGCTGGCTGCCTGGGTGGCGAAACGCAAGCCGCTTCCCGCCAGACTCGAACCTTCCCTGCCGTCGCGGGGGGCCACTCGAGACAAGCGCTGGAATCTCTTGGTGAACGCCCAGGTCGAAGGAGATCTGTCATGATCCCGCAGGGCTACATTGACGCCTGGCGGTCTCAGGCGCCTTGGCGGTCGGATGCCAAAGTCGAACAGGATTTGATCATCGTCCGAAGCATGCTGGCCGTTTTCTCAAATCCGGTGCTCTCCCAGCAACTGGTTTTTCGCGGAGGAACGGCCCTGCATAAGCTCTACTTTCACCCGGCGCCTGCGAAGTCCCGACGTTCTCCTTGGAGGAACTGCTCGGCACCAAACTGCGGGCGCTCTACCAGAGACGCAAGGGCCGCGACCTTTTCGATCTGTGGCTCGGTCTCACCGAGGGGCGGGCCGACCCGGAAGGAATCGCGGAGTGTTTCCGGCAGTACATGCGGCACAGCGGACTGAGCGTCTCGCGGCAGGAGTTCTCGCAGAATCTGGATGAAAAACGTCACCATCCGGCTTTCAACGCCGACCTGGGCGATCTGCTGCCCGTCGGATCCACCTACGACATCGAATCGGGTTTCGCCGTCATCGAAAACAACCTCATCACAAGACTTTGAGACGCGGACTGCCCTAGCCACCCAGTATGGCGGCCAGGGAGGGACAATGATCGGGACCACGAAAACACACAGGGCGGGACCGGCTTGCGCCAGACCCGCCCCGCGACGCTTCAGTGTTCGGCTCTCTGAACACTGAACACTTCTGCCCTTCTGCGCCCCTGGCGCGCCTTCGCCCCAACTCCCCTGCGGGAGGTCGGGGCGAAGGCGGCTACCGCATCATGATCACCGTGCCTTTGGGCGGGAAGAGCCAGTTAACGTTGTTACCTAGATTCTGGCCACCGGCCGGCCGGAAGGCCCAGCCGTTCGTGGCGTTGCTGTCCTGGACCGTCACCTGGCCCACGTCCTGTGTGCCGCTGCCCGGTTTGAGGAGATACCACCACGCGCCCGGCTGGGAGGACCGCAGCGCCACGCTACTGAAGGCCGGGAGGCCGTACACCGTCTGGGTCTTGCTTTGCTCGAAGCAAACGATCTTGCCCGCCGTGGCGATGGTCAGATTGCTCCAGGTGTTGCCGCCCCAGATTGACACCGGGTTGGGACTGGTTCCCGCGAACACCACCGTGCCGCCGGAGATCGCGTTGGTCGCCACCGCGTTGGACCAACTGCCGTTGACGGTCAGGGTCTGGCCGGCGGCGATGCCCATGTAACCGAGATTCCTCAGCACAACATCGCCGACCGTCGCGTCGGTGACGCCTGCGGAAATCAACGTGCGTCTGGTCGTGCTGAGGTTGTGGTCCACGAGCAGTCGCCCACTACTCTGGTTGGCGCCCTTCAGGAAGATCGTTCCGGCGGCACCGGGTTCCTCAGTACCGAAGGTAGAATTTTTCGCTCCGCCGTACGCTTGGATCGTCAATGCGCCGAACTGCGTGTCTGGGCCGGTTGTCAGGCGCATGGCGATCCGTCCACCGCCGCCGCCACCACCCCCGTCGGCAGCGCCGCTGCCCATGACGGTGAGCGTTCCGGTGCCCGAGATGGTGCTCGCGACGATGTTCACGGTTCCGCCCGCGCCGCCGCCTCGGCCACCAGCATTCGCCTGCCCGTTGGCCGCGATCGTGCCGGCAATCGTTGCCGCGCCGTCAACTGTCAACACCACACAGCCGCCGCCGCGATAAGCGCTGCCGCCGCTGCCGCAGCGCACCGGATTGGTGATCGAGCCGTAGGTGGTGCCGGAGCCGGTGCCCAGGTAGCCGTTGCCGCCTTCACCACCATGCCCGCCGCCGCCGCGATCGGATTCAAGACTGGATCCCGCCCCCGGTCCCTGGCTTACGGCGTAGCCCTTTGCCGAGACGTCGATCGTTCCGCCTGCGGCCAGGGTGAAAGCCCCGCCCACGTGCAGAAGCAGCCGGTTGTCCTCGGGGTTGCTCCCGGTAGAGGTTACGGCGGAATGCGTCAACCCGGCACTGTTGCCGATGTACACGTCATTGCTGACGTTCAGGATCTGCCCATAAGCCATGTTCACGGTCAGGGTCACCGGCCCGTCCACGGTCAGGCCGGTAATGTCAGTCGATCCGCTCAGTGCGGGGGCATTGCCTGTGCCATCGAAGATCACGTAATGCGTTGCTTCCGGTGCGCCTGACGGCGACCAGTTGGCCGCGGTGCTCCACGCTGAATCACTCCCGCCGGTCCAGAACTTGCCGTTGGTGAAGTCCCACTTCACGTTGTTCTGGGACGCGCCGGTCGAGTCTATGGCGTAGATGGTCTTGCCGGAGGCGTTGCTGTCCTGCACATCCACGTAGCGCACCATTTGCCGCTGCCCGCTCAGGTTCAGATTCCACTTCGTTGGCGAGCCCGAGCTGCGCAACTTGACAAGGTTGCCCGCCGTGCCGCGCAGATCCAGCAGGTCCGTCACCGCATACGTACTGCCCTCCTGGAAGTTCAGCGTCGCGCCCGCGGCCCGGCAGTACAACTGCGCCGCCGTGAAGCCGCCGCCGCTGACGTTGAGCGTGATCACGTTCGGCACCTCGATACGGTAGAAGGTGCAGTCGCCGGGCTTGAACGTCTGCGTGCCGGAAGCGGCGTTCAAGATGAGTTTCGAAGTGGCCGGCGTGAAAGCGCCTCCCGTCAAGTCCACGTCTTTCGACACAGTCAGCGTCTCGCTGGCGGTGGCGACGAGCGTGCCCGCGTTGGTCAAGCAGCCGCCGATCGTCAGGTCCTTGCCGTTAAGGTTCAGCGTCGCGCCCGATTGGACGATGATGTTGCCGTTGTACGTATAAGCGGCGGATGTCAGGGTCGCTATGGCGGTATTATTGCTGATCGTGATGGACGGATCATCGGCCACCGGTGCGCGATGGACGCCGCCGGCGGTAACCCAGTTCGCCAGCGCATTCCAGTCGGTGCTCGACGGGCTGATCCATGTAATCGCGTCAGGATTCGAGAACACCCAGTTGGTGTTCCCGCCCAGGTTATCCGAGTCCTGGGCCGTGATGCTGCTGACGCCTCCACTCGTGACAACGGTGGAATTGCTTACGGCAACATACGAGACGTTGGCCGGCGCATTCACGGATTTGATGTACCATTGCGTGGACGGAGTCGCCGGCAACAGCGAGACCTTGTTGCCGGGTCCGCTGGCGCCGGTAAGTCTCAGACCCAATGCTGCCGTGACGGTATTCGTCGTCCCGGCCTGGAACAGGAGTGTTTTACCCGCGTTCGTGCATACGAGGTTGTTGAACGTGGTCGACCCGTAGATCGTATTCGTCGTGGCCCCCTTGAACTCCACGGTTCCGGCGCCGGAGAGCGCGTCCGTCGCCACCGCGTTCGACCAACTGCCGTAGACGGTCAGCGAGTATCCGGAGGCAATTTCAAGATATCCCTTGTTGTGAATAATCACATTGCCGACCGTGGTATTCGTAACCTGCGAACCAATGTAGGTGGTGTACGTCTTCGTCTTGGCGTAATTGTTGTTGTCCACGATCAAGTCACCATGGGTCTGCGCCTCAGTCTGCAAGTAAATGGTACCGGCAGCGGACTCAGTGTAAGAACCCAATGGGTTCCCATAGGCGCTGCACGCAGGAAACGTCTGCCCCGATCCGGTTATCCGCATCGCGATGCGTCCGCCACCCCCGTTGCCGACAGTGCCATTACCGCCATTCGCGGTGAAGGTGCCCGTCCCCGCAATGGAATCCGCCGTCAGGTTGATGGTGCCGCCGGAGCCGGGGTTACGCACGCTCCCAACGCCGTTCGCGCTGATGGTTCCGTTGTTGCTGATTGAACCGGAGGCCCGCAGAACCACTGACCCGCCGCCACCGCCGCCGTTATTACCAGACCAACCGCCGCTGCCGCAGTCCACGGGGTTGGTAATCGAGCCGTACGTGGGTCCTGTAGTCGTACCGCCACTAGTGCCACTTCCTTGTCCGCCGTAACTCCCACCGGCCCAATCGCCAGGGCCCGCCCCGGTGCCGCCCCCCGCTGCATAGCCCCTGCCGTACAGATCGATCGCGCCACCGGAATTGATCGTCAGGTTGCCGGTAAGATCGAGATCAATCCGGCTACCGCCGCCGGTTTCGTGCGTCAGGAAGCCGCCGGAGGCTAGCGTCAGGTCGCAGGTGACCGACAGCCGGTTTGTGCCCTTCCAGGAAATCGTGCCGGTATTCGTATACGCGGCCGGCCATATAACCGGCCCGCTGCCTGTTGTATCCACC
Organism: uncultured Akkermansia sp.; assembly: GCA_964580075.1. Taxonomy (GTDB): domain Bacteria; phylum Verrucomicrobiota; class Kiritimatiellia; order RFP12; family JAAYNR01; genus VGWG01. Next base: position 26,895 of record CAZOJL010000024.1, read on the forward strand.
ACGACCCGGCCGCTGATGTTTCCAGCCGTGCTGTCGCTGAAGAGTGAGCCGACGGTGAGATCGAGCACGCGGGTGGATGTCGCCCCGACCAGTCCTTTATTCCGCACATCGATCAAGTCGAATCGATTGGTGCCGACCAGCAGCGGTGTATCCAGTGTCGTGTTCAGGTTGTTATTCTTCACGATCAACGTCCCATAAGGCTGGACCTTTGTCTTGAGGTAAATCGTACCGGCAGAAGAGGCCAGATCAGGCACCCCATATCCTGACGTTCCGCCGTATGCGGTGATATTGTTGGTGGTGACGTTCGAAAAGTCCTGCCCATCGCCGGTGAGCCGCAGCGCGATGCGTCCGCCGCCGCTGGCGCCGGGTTGTACTGTCGGTATACCGTCTGCGCGGATGATCCCCGTGCTGGTAATCGAGGCCGCCGTCAGGTTGATCGTGCCGCCAGAGCCGTTGCCCACGGTTCCGGAGCCTTTGGCCGTGATAGTTCCGCTATTGGTTATCCCGCCTGTCACCAGGATAACAACTGCGCCGCCGCCGCTGCCTCCGGTGCCGCCTCCGGCGCCGCCGCTGCCGGAGTTCACCGGATTGGTAATCGAGCCGTAGGGGGCTTTTGTGGTGCCATAAAGAGTACCTTTTCCGCCGTAACTCCCGCCTCCGCGGTCGCCACCCCCCGCCCCCGGGCCCTTTCCAACGCCGTACCCCACACCGTTCACATTGATCTGACCCGCAGAAGCGATCGTCAGGTTGCCAGCGATCGAAAGATTGATCATGTTGTCTTCGTCGCCGATGGTGCTGCCGGCGGTTGTTACCGCCGCATGTGTCAGCGTGCCGGTGATGGTGAGCGAGTTGACGGCCCGCGTCGTCACTCCGGTCATGGTGACAACGTGGGTCGCCGCGATGACGACATCGTTACCCTCCGGCAACACCCCACCCACCCATGTGCCGCTGTCTCCCCAATTGCCGCTCGCCTGCGAGATAGCGGTAGTCCCCCCACGCCGTCCCCGCCATCATTCCCGCCGCCAGCGCCACGCCAGCCGCCACCGAGAATCATCCTCGATTTCCTGTTTTCTTTCTCATGACTTTCGACTCCTGTTCAAGGGTAACCGCGCTTCGCGCGGTAGCTTCAGACGAGGAAACGCGCGCGGAACAGCCCTGTATTCCAAGATCCATGGTCGTTGGCATTAGTATGCGGGTGGGGAGCGGAAATAGTCAATCCCGAATTCATTCGCTTCCCAGCATCAAAAAACGCTGGCCATGGGAGCGGTTTTGCCTGTAGCCTACAGGCATATGAAAAAACCAAACCACGAATTAGCGCGCTTGAACGCGCTTCTCAGCGCCCCCGAGGGAGCACTCCCAAGGCCAGCAAGAACAGCGTACACCACGCTGCGTCAGATCGTCCAGTGGATTCCTGAAGGCCTGATTGATCGGCTGGCTCGGGAGGAGGGGCCGACATCTGGAAGTTCCCGGCATTCAGCCACGTCCTCGCCCTGCTCTATGGGCACATTTCGGGAGCGTCCAGCCTGAACGAGATTTGCGACGCATTCCGGCTGCATGAGCCTGAAGTCAACCGGATCCGTGGCGCGGTGCCGCCGAAGCGCAACACCTTCTCCAACGCCAACCGCACGCGCAACCCCGACATCGCTGAAAAGTGCTACTGGGCCGTGTTCAA
>CAZOJL010000025.1:0-12340 GCA_964580075.1 uncultured Akkermansia sp.
GCGCCTGACGGCTTGCGTCGCGGGGCGTTTTGTAAGTTGAAGAGCCGCGTCGCCCCGCGTGGGTTCGCCCGACTCCCCAACCGGCGGCCCATTGTCTTCTGCGCGGTAACATACCGCGCCCAAAACGAACAAAAGCAGTATCGCACATTCCAAGGCGTGTCATGTTCTTCCTTTTTTTGCTTTATTCGGCGGCTGGCCTTGATCGCGCCGCTGCCTTTGCCGGTCTCGCGCCGCGCGTTCTCCCGCTTGATCCATTCGCGGCTCGACCGTTCACCGCATACAAATTTGTCTCTATGCGGATCGTCCCGTAAAACTGTCGTTGATGGCTTCGTCGGATGTGGTCAGTTCAGTCATGGAAGCGCCAGCCTTACCTCATCTGGCGCCAGACGGGCCCGATTCCGATTTGCCGCGCACGAGTTTCCTGAGTTCCCGCATCGCCTTGAAGTCCGTGTCATAGATGCTCCCATCCTGGTAGCACAGAAGGTTGAAAGTGACCGCCCCACCGCAGGCCCTGAAGCGTCCGAGGTAGTCGGCGGCGGACTCGACCGGCGGGGCCGGCCAGTCAAGTCCGATCGTGTCCTCGCTGATACCCCACTCACCGCAGAACCGCATGGTCGCATGGGGATGCCAACTGACGAACGAGTACCACGGCAGGCCGGCAGGGGTCGTCTTGCCGCGGGGCAGGTAGTTCATCCGCGACGTCTCGCCGGCCCAGAAGTCCTGAAACGGGGTGTAACACTCCAGGTTCTCGATGCCGGAGTTGTAGCAGATCAGCCGATCCGGATTGCCCGCCTTGGCCGCCACGGTCATGTCGTTCCACGGCGTCGCCGGCGTGCTCGGAAAATCGGCGAATTCATAGGCACTGTCAAACCAGTACGCCATGACCTTTCTGCCATAGTGATGCCCCATCCACGCCACGATACGTTTGTAGTTATCGAAGTACCGGCTGCGGTCCGGCTCCTTCGATCCGACGGCTGCCTGCCACTCGGGATCCTGGTCCCGATAGGTTCCATGGTTGTAGTAGATCATGAACCGGATGCCGCGTTTCGCCAGGGCATCGGCAATCTCCATCAGCAGATCCCGTTCGCACGTCCGACCTTTCAGGAGGCGATCCACCTCCAGGTTCGGACCCGGAAGCCAGTGCAGCCCGTGCGTCGCGGTGAACAGAACGTGCCCCGCTCCGGTCTCATCCACCTGCTGGACGAACGCGCCCACATCGAACGCCCGTACCGCCTCGTCAAAGGGCTGCGCCTTCCCGCTTCGCGGCAGGGTCCAGGTCGTCCAGTGAAACCCCACGCCGTACACTGTGTCGCGAATGGGCGCGAAATCGGCTCTGACATACTCCTCTGAACGCAACATCCGATACCTCCTTTACGAATCAACTGATAGGAATTTTAATTTAACGGGCTGGGTCGGACGGGGGGAATAACTCAGGGCCATCGCCTTCGCCTGCCACCTGACAGCTCCCCCCTACTTCTTCTCATCCGTCTCCTTCATCAGCGCCTACACCTCGTTGGTGGACAACGCGCGGCCGTAGATCCGGAAATCGTCCAGCGCGCCGTTGAAGAAGCGGCCACCGGCAGTGCCGACGGCAAAGTCCTCGTTCTTTCCCTCGCCGTAGAATGCAGCGGAATAGGAATTCCGCCACGGCCGTTTCGGATTGGCCAGGTCCCAGTAGAGACCGTCCTGCACGCGGCTGAGCATATTGCCGAAATAGCGCTCCTCGAGGTCTCGCAGTTCGTCACTGCCGCACATTGTCCGCAGCAGCGCCAGCGACTCGTCGAACTTCGGGTCACAGGAGGTTTCCGCCGATGCCCAGTGCGACTGGTGCGGCCGCGGGGTCGCGTAAAAGATCAGTCCGTACATGGTCAACAGCTCGGGGTCAATGGATCCCATGATCCCGTGTACCGCCAGCCGCGCCCGTTCGGCCAGATCCAGCGTGTCCGGCACCGTCGTCTCCGCAAACGTTCCTTCAATCGGCAATGGGTTTGTTTCATTCATGTCTTGTTGTTCCCTTTGATGGTTGTGTCCCACACTCCAGAAAGCGGTGCACAATGCGGATGAAATTGGCCGGATACTCGCAGTAGTACTGGAAATGGTACTGGCCTAAGTCGCCGGTCTTCTCCGAGTAATAGCGTTCCATCCACGACCAGTGGTTGGCCTTGCCGACCGCCGCCACCTTGCGAAGCGAGCGGAGAATGCCCTCGCGGTCGCCTAGGCGGGCGCGCGCCCAGCATTCGAGAAACCAGACCCGACCCATGGCGGCGAGATCGTGCCGGTCGATGCTCTGCATCTCCCAGTCTTCGTAGGTTTCCGGCTTGGTCGCGAGCCCGCCCGGGATGCCGCTGTAGATGAAATCGGGATTGTCCTTGAGCTGGGGCCAGAGCGCCGCGATCTGCTCGTCGCTGGCGGTTCCCGTGGCAATGGCCGCCCAGTCCACGTCGGTCAATCCGTGCCGGCTGACGGGGCTGTGTTCGGGGCAGATGTATTCCACGCAGTGGTCGCCGGCCCAGAAGCGCGTGCGGAAGGCGGCGGTCAGTGTCTTGACGGAGGCGCGGCAGCGGTCGGCGGCGGCCACCTCGCCCGCCTTGTCGAGCATATTGGCCGCCTGCGCCAGGGCATGGGCGGAGTAGCACTGGTTGATGCCGTCGAACTCGAGGCGGGTGGGCCGTTCCACGTAGAAGCCGCCGCCGCGCATCAGGCCGTCCGGCGTGATCTGCGTCAGCAGCCACTCGGCAGCCCGGCGCAGGCAGGGCGCCTGGGCCTGCAGCCAGGCCCGGTCATCGGTCTGCGACCAGATGGCGTCGGCCAGCAGCAGGAAGGTCACGTTGGCCAGCGTGCGCAGCGGATTGCCGGGCACCCAGTGCTCGAAGACCGCGCCGCGCTCATCCACGGCCAATGGATAGCGTCCGTTGACCATGGAGGTTGTGCCGGCGCTGTCCGGCAGGATCGCGAACGGCGCCAGGCCGTCATCACGCTGGAAGTTTTTGACGTACTCCCAACTGGCGAGCACCTCCGCCCTGCGCCCCAGCCACAGCAGCGCCTCGGCGGACTGTCCCCAATCCAACCCCGGAAAGGTTGTGTTGTGCCCGTGCCCCTTGCCGTCGGCGCAGACCGAGAAATAGCCGAAGAAGACCTTCGGGTTGAGAGCGCGGAGCACATTCTGTTCGGCGGCGGCGCGGTAGGCCTCCGCCAGCAGCGGATCGCCGGCGATGGCGTCAGGCACGATCACGTTGGTTGTGGTCTCAGTGCTCACTTGGTCTCCTTCGCCGGCGCGATGTCCGGCAACCCCGGAATGAACAGATCCGCCAATCCCGGGCGCGTCGTGATGCGGCGGTCGCAGGCGAAAGCCCACAGGTCCCAGCGGCCATCAATATAGTTATTGGTGGCGGGCAACGGACAGGCTTGGACATAGAGAAACCAGCGGCCGTTGACCGGGACGAAGGCGGGCGTGGCAACATGGAACATGGTGTCGTCGCTGTAGATGCCCGGCCAGCGTGTCTGCAACACGGTGTCCACATCCAGTTGCTCCCAGCCTCGGTCCGGATGCCGGCTCACCGCCAGCACCGTGCGCCAGCGCTCGCCGCAGTTCGGCCCCACCTCCATCGAAAGCACGTAGGTATCGGCCACTTTGAAGAGCTGGTGCCACTCGTAGTAGGCGTCTGGCGTCGAAACGAACAGGTGCCCCATGCCACGCGGGTCATCGGCGTTGTACTGGCGTTGCCAGGTCTTGCCGTCGGTGGAAGTGGCCAGGCGGATGCCCGGCAGCACGCCGTTGCGGCCGCGGTAGGAGTAGTACATGAACCAGCGCCATTGGCCGGTGACGTCGCGCTCGCGCCAGACGGCGGCCTGGGAGGCCATGGTCTCGGCGAATGGTTCGGCCGGTTCGGGGGCCAGCACCGGCGCGGAACCGTAACGCCGGATCGAGGCGGTGCTGATGCCGGAATAGCCGTCTTCGCCGGCCGGGCAGATTGCCAGGCCGATGCGGTTCTGCGCGTCCGCCACATCGGTGCCGGAGTAGTAGATGTAGTACGCATTCTCTTCCTGAACATCGAGCACGCAGTCGAGCCGGATGCTGGCCGAGTCCCACCCGCTCGCCCCCTGTGAAAAGACCGGGTTGCCCGGGTCCTGATGCCAGGTGAACGGGTCGCTCTTCAGCGCCCAGGCCTTGCCGACGTGGCAGAGCCGGGTGTTGGAAGACGGCACTCCCGAGTAGAACATCACCAGGCGCGTGGGATCCTTCGGATTCTCCAGGATGCAGGGCTCCTCCAATTGCTGGGAATGCCAGGCCGCTCGGGCGCAGGCGATGATCCGCTCGCCCCTGACCCTGTCGCCGGCAATGGCGGGCGGCACGGTCATGGTTGTCAGCACCGTCAATAATCGTTCTCTCGATGTCATCATTCACCTTCGCTTTCGTGTTTGATGGTGTTCGACAGACTGTAGCGGAGCGAACCGGGGCAATTCGACCAGCCCGCATACTTCCACGTGTGCGTCTTCGAGTCTTTCGACGCACCGGCCGGCGCGCGAGCAGCGTTGGAAGAGGAGGCCGCGAATCAGCGCCTTGTCGGCAATAATCAGAGACGGGGCCTCACCGCTGCCGCGATACACAACGCCGTCGAGGGTGATGTTGCAGATCTCGCCGCCCGGTGTGCCCACAGGGGGGCCCTTGAAGTCCTGGCGCTCGCGCGAATCGTTGCGGATCTGGAAGACACAGACATCCTCGGGGCGCTGGAATGGATCAATCCGGATATCCCGGAACTCGATGTTCGAGATCGTGCAGTTCTGATTCGCCCACAGCTTGATCACTCCCGTGAACAGGGGCGCTTCGGGAAAGCCGCGGCTGTTGACCACGTCGATGTTATGGAACAGGTAGTCGCGGATGTCGCCGCCGCCGCCCATGCCGAGGAGCAGGGTCTGCACCATGTCGGCCCAGAACACGCAGTGCCGGGCCACCAGGCCCGAACTGGGTGCGTTAAAATGATAGGAGACGAGTAAGTCATCCGGCGATCGGACAAATACGCCCTCGACCAGGGCATCGGTGCTGCCGCTGACATGAATGCCGTCGCCATTGACTTTGTTGTTAATCATGTTGATGTTGCGGACCACGCCATGGCGACTCCAGTTGATCAGCACGCCCCAACTGACTGCGTCGATCACGGTCACTCCCTCGATAACCGGGCGGTGGCCGCTCACCAGCCAAATGGCCGGCGCGCGGCCCTCACACCACTGATGCCTGTGGGTCAGGTGGCGGCAGTCGAGGATGCCGCGTCCGCGCACCGTCACGTCATCCACCTCATCCGCGCAGATGGACCCCCGAAGAACCGCGCCACCGGCCAGGTACAGAGTAGTCCCGTGCTTCGCCACAAAGAAACTCTCGCCGGCGTGCCAATTCCCGTAGTGCCGAACGGTTGTGTATTCCGTGTCGGGGTTACCGTCGGTCGCGTGGGCAAAATTGGGCAGTCCACCACCGACGGCCCGACGGAGCGCCAGGTTCTCGATCCCGCCCGCAGCGAAAACCCGAAATTCCCTGAGCGATGCATACAGCGCGGTCTCGTCATCATGCGTCGATCCCAGCAGCCAGAGTCGTACGTAACGCGCGGGAACCACCGGAAAGCTCCGCTTGACGCTGCCGGGTTCCTGGTTTTCCGTTCCGTCATAGGCCAGGCGGAACCCGGCCTCCCGGGTGACGGCGACCTCTACCTTGAACCTGTTCGCGATCTCGTGATTCCTCCAGACAGCCGATCTCCCCTGGTCCAACTGCACCTGATCGATGGTATGGACGCCGCCCAGATCGATATCAAGCCAAAGCCCGCGCGGCAGTTCGTGCAGGCCCGGCTTGAAGTAGTACACCGTCTTGCCTGCGGGCAGTTCGATCGGCACCGGTTCGCCGGGCTCGACGGCGTATACCTGGGGATCCGTCAACCGCGGTGCGTCGCGATCCAAGGGATTGGTCAAGAGGTGCAAGACCCCGGTGTACCAATCGTCATTGATTCGGATCACGATTTTGCGCGGTGCCTCGGGAACCTGGCGCACCGTGAACGTCAACGTGTTCTGGTCCTGCTCCGCCCGGATCTCATAGGAGAGCGGGCGGATGTCGAAGGCCCTGATGTCGCCCGCTCGGTAGACCACCCGGACATCGACCGAGCCCTCGAAGTCGAAAAGCGCCATGGCTGAGTCGTGTGGCGTCTGACCCATCATGCCAACCTGCACGCGGTGCACGAACAAATCCGTCCAAACCGCCGTCCCCGATGCGCGCACCTGGACTTCAAACGCGGGGTTGGCCGGCATCCCCGCAGGCATTGGCCAACTGAGGACGGAACCGTCCGCCGGGCATGTCGGCATCGATCCGGCCTGCGTAAACACATTCCGCACCGCCTGGAGGTAGCGATACCCCCAGCGCATGTCGGGCAGCAGATAGCTGCCTTCGGTCCATTCGTTCCAACTGTTGATGGTGACCAGCGGCGCCTGCTGCGGGCGCGCGTCGAGCCATGCCTTGGCCTTCCACAGGCACGCCTCGAAGGCGTCGGGTGTGGCGTTGACCACCACGCTCTCCTGCTTGAACGAGGGGTTGCGGTGGGTGTTGTCCCAGCCAATCGAAGCGTGGGGATGGTAGGTGCCGAACACCTTCTCGCTGTCCGGCCACAAGCCGATCGCCTTGTCCGCCCAGGTCACGTAGTCGCCGGACCCGCCGGCGGTGTGGACAAACTGGTAGGAGGTGGCGCTGTCGAATCCCAGCGCCCGGCCGTTGGCCGCCAGGCTGCCGGGCCTGAGCGATCCGTCCGGCAGCACGCCGTCCAACCCGGTGATCGTGGTCTGTAGGTCCATGCCCGGCAGACCACGCTCGCGACAATGCCGGCGCATCCAATCCAGGGCATCGCGTGTGGCCTCCAGGCCGCCCAACCCGGCCATGAGAGTCTGATACTCGTAGATCGAGAAGACCGGTTTGCCGGCAATGCGGTAGTAGCAGTCGAGCTTTAGATACTTGTCGATGATGCGATCAAACATCGGTTCCAGCACGTCCCGCGAAACCCGGCCCGGCCATTGGACCCGGTCCCAGTGGGTATCCACGTGCATGTTCCACAGATCGCACACGTCGTGGTTGGCCCACATCAGGTAGAACTTGCAGTCCGTGCCTTTCAGCGCCGGGATCAGCCCCTCGTTGAGTTGACGCTCGAAGCACGGTGCGTTCTCGTACCAGTACCAGTCCATGATGAACACGTTGATGCCGTGCGCCATGGCCAGCTCGACATGCTGGCGCATGACTTTCGGGCCGGCCTCATCCTGCCAGCCGAGCAGCGGGATGCGCGGCATGTCGTGGCCCGGAAAGCGCGGCGTGCCGCGCCGCACCGTATACCATTCGCCGTCCTTCTCCGGCCAGAAATGCTCCACCCGAGGTTCATGGTGATACGACGGCCAGAGGTAGGCCGCCACGTCGTAGTGTCGGTTCATGTGCTGGCTTCCTTTCCATGCTCCGCTGCGGCCAGTCCGCCATTTCCACGCTTACCGCGGGAACTTCGGTTCTCGACTCGTAGCAGCCAGTCGCCGGCCGGCTTGGCCGGCACCGGCCAGGAGCCATCCGGCTGGGGGCGCGGCGACTCGACGATGATCGTCTCGGCACCGGTACGGGGATCGATCCAGGAAGCGGCGTAGTTGGCTTGCGGGTCGAGGTTTTTCAGGATTCCTTGCGAGGAGTCGCCGTAGCAGTACGCCAGATAGACCCGGTTGCCGATGGTCGCGAGCACGCAGCGTTCCGGATCGGCCCAGGCGGCCCAGGCCGGATCGTTGAAGCGCGGCGTTAGCGCGGGCCAGTCAAAGCTTGTGAAGAACCGCTTGAGCACGGTCATCTGCGCCGCGCCGGGAAGATTCATGCCCTCGTGCCAGGAGCCGATAGCGTGGTTGTATTCGGCGCATCCCGGATCGTCCGCGTCCCACTTGATGAACCAGACACCGGCGCCGCCATAGGTGTAGCCGGGGCTGCCGCAAAGCAGCGCCTTCCAGGCGGACTGGCGGGCATCGTCGGTCGTGTTGACGCCACCGCAATCAATCCGTTCGTACATGGCTTCCGTCTCGAGGACCGGCCGTGTGGGTCGGTAGTTGTAGTAGCCTTGGTAACGGGCCTGCGGCGTCAGGCCGCTGTTGCGGTGTCCTCCCTGCAGGGCGAACCACGTGTGCCATGGTTCCTGCCCCAGCGGTGCGACATCCACGTCGTACACCCATTGGTGCGCGGAGTGCGGGTGGCGGTAGCCGTCGTCGCGCGCGATCTGTTCGGCCACGGCTTTCCACACCGCGGGCCGATTACTCTCCTTCCCTCCCAGGTCAACCGGCGCGTTCATCTCCTGGCAGGTGATCCAGACCACCGGGTGGGCGCCATAGCGGGCCACCAGATAGCGGGCGAAGCGGCACAGGTCGGCTTCGGGAATCTGCGTCGAATTGTTGAAATGGCCGCACCCGAGCGCAATGACCATGCCGGCGTCGGCCAACCGGTCCATCTGGACATCGAACACCTCGCGGAAGCGAGTCGGATCGATACGGGAGAACGGCTCGGCCCACCAGTGGGCGCTGGTGGCGTTGGGATAGGTCTGGTAGACGTTGAACCCGCGCGCCATCCGGTCGGCCAGCAGATGCTGGAACTGGCCGCCGTGGGGGCACTTGCCACCGGCATGGTCCGGATGATTGCAGGCGTCCACCCGTTCGCGGTCGGGCATCTGCCAGTGCGTATCGCCCAGCCAGAAGAAGGGCGTGCCATCGGCGTGGACGAAGTGCCGGCCGTCAGGGCTGACGCGCAGGAAGCCGTGACGGTGGATCGGGATGTCTGTCTCAATCGCTGCAGCCGTCAGTTCGCCGGTGCGGCCGTGCAGACCGGCGTCATGCGTATTCGAGCAGACGCTCGTCCAGCGCCAGAGTCCCGGCATGGTCGGCGCAAAGCGCACTCTCCAGATCCGATCGCCGTCCCAGAAAACCGGGCGGCGGATCGTTTCGCCGCCAGGCCCGTGAAACGTCACATTCACCTCCGCGTCGGCATAGGGATTGCCGTAGGCGACCTCGGCCTCAAGGTCAATCTCCGTGACCCGCCACAGGGTGGCAACCGTGCCCGCGGGCATGCCATCGTTGTTCTGTTGTGTGTGGTTCATGGACAGATCTCCGAGGAGGCTTTGATCGGACGGGGGATGCGCAAATCCGGGGCGCATGGGTTTTGATCAAGGGGCGTTTGCATCGGTTATCCTTTCAATATTCTCGTTGTACATGGCGAGGATGTTGTCGAGAGGGATATCCTCGATGAATTCCTGACTGCCGCACAGGATGTAGCCGCCGCGGTCCCGGGTGAGGTCGAGGTACGAACGCACCTCCGCCCGCACATCTGCCGACGAGCCGAAGGGCAGGGTGCGCTGGGTGTCCACGCCGCCGTGGAATGTCAACGCTCGGCCGAAGTCCCGTACCAACCCGGCCAGATCCATGCCCGCGGCCGCGACTTGAATCGGGTCCAGGATATCCACTCCATCCTCGATCAGGAATGGGATGATGTCACGCACCGCCCCGCAGGAGTGTTTCATAACCTTGCAGCCGAAGTCACGGGCGGCATCGAAGTACCGCTTCAGCGGCGCGCGCATGAAGTCGTGCCACATTTGCGGGGAAACGAAGAGTCCGCGCTGCGTGCCAAAGTCGTTGCCGAAGTAGGCGATGTCGAGCATGCCGTCGGCGGCCTGGAGGAAGCGGCGGGTGGCCTCGACTTCGTAGGCGACGACGTGGTCAATGATCGCGCGGATCACATCCGGCTTGGTGTGCATCCACACCATGAAGTTCTCCTGGCCGATCAGCCAACCCACTTCGTGGAAGAACGGACTCCACGGCGCGCCGTAGGTCGCGTATTCGGGATGGTAGCGGCGGCACGCATCCCGCACCTGCGAGTAGTCGAGCTTCCGGGCGTTCGGCCAGGCGTGCGCATGCACTTCGTCGACCGTCGTGTCGTCGTCGAAAGGAGCGATCCAGTTCGGTTGTCCGTCGTCCGGATCGGTCGGCCGGTGTCTGACGCCCCACATCGTGCGCATGTACCCGTCGGCGTCCGGCCCCGTGTCGGGTTGCCCATAGTTGAAACCGATGCGGCGCATGTCCACGCCCAGCGCGCGCAGCAGTCCCTCGGTGTCTGCGACGCCGAGCTTCCGGATCAGCGCGTCCGTGACCTCCGGTTTTGCTCCGTAGTCGGCTGGAGCGCGATCGGTCGGCCTGTGTCGTATGGCTTCCAGCACTCTCTCACGCGATGTCATGGAGTCACGGTCCCTTGGTCATTCGGTCATTCCCCCCCTACTCCACCTGCGCCACGCCCCAGCCGTTGGGATGCATGCGGCTCTCGGTCGGGATGTCGTTGTTCACGCCCAGTTCCGGGGTGCGGTCGGACCACATCGCCCGCACGGCGTTGCGCGTGCCGCCCTCGTTGCCGGTGATCACGCCGGCGTCGAACAGGAACTTCAGGCCCGATTGCGGCCTGACCGCCGTGGCGCTCCACGGCAGGGCCACCTCGACCACATAGCCGCCCTTGATCTCGCGGTAGTGCATCGGCAGGTCGTTCCACTCGGCGATCTCATCGAAGTCCTCGCGGCCAGCCGCCGGCGTCTCGAAGAACACCGCCAGCGGCTTCTCCTTGTCCCCGATCTTCGGACGATAGCGCGTGGCGATCAGCTTGCCATCCTTGGTGCGCGAAATCAGGACACGCAGGTCGCCGACTTCCATCGGGTGGCGGTTGTTCGGACCGACCTTGCGCTCGGCCAGGTGCGGGGTCAGACACAGTTCCAGCGCGCTGCCGCTCTTGAACAGCAGCTTGGGATCGGTCGGCGTGTTCAGGAACGGCACAGCCGACTTGACTTCGAACCGGGCGTACAGGTTCTGGTCGTCGAAACCGACCTGCACCTGGGCCGACCGTTCTTTGGCCTCGCCGATCGGCAGCACGGCCACGCCCTGCCATTCGCCGTCTTTGCCGTCGGCCGTCGCGCCGGCCAGGCGCTGGAGCGTCGCGGCGTTGCGGCCGGTGAGCCGGGCCAGGGCCGCGGCCTGCACGAGCCGGTTCTGATCGGCGTTCTTGGCGGACTGCACAACCATGGCGTCGGTCACGCCTAGCTTGACAGTCGAGCGCTTGATGCTGTCGAGCCCGGTCAATTCCCAGATGCGGCAGTCGGCATCCCCGCCGGCGAAATAGGTTTTGCCGGTCTTGGGGTGCTTGAAGATGTTGCCGTTAAAGTTCTCGGTCAGCACCATGGTGTGGTCGAGCGTGTAGCCCGAGCGCTGGTCCTGGCCGATGGCGTCCACGAACAGCCCGGTCTGCTTGTCGAGCAGGAAATACTGGCCGTAGTAGCCGGTCACGGGCAGCAGGGCGGGGTGATAGCCCTGCGGCAGGCGGAAGGCCGAGACGAGAAAGCCTGGGGTGTAGCTCGATGACGTCCAGGCGAAGGCGAACTGGATGTTGGCGTAGCACCAGAGTTCCTTGCCGTCGGGGCCGTACTTCGCCACGCGGGCGCCCGTGCTCTGCACCCGTTCGCCGCGCGCCACCACGCCGCCGGAGATCATGAGATAGGTCGAGCCGTCATCGTCGGCAATGACTCCGCCGCCCGGCGAACCGCCCTGGCCGGCCGGCACCTGCACGATCGGCTTTATCGCGTCGGCATACTGGAGGGCGCCGTTTTTGGCGAAGCCGAGGAAGTCCAGACGGTGGATGGCGAACGCATAGGTCCTGCGCCCCAAGTCGCTGGTCGGTTCGGCATAGCCCTGCCCCGTCCAGGCGTACAGGTTCAGGTTGTTGTCGATGGTAATCGAGTCCGAGTACCCGCCCCAGAGGAGGCGCGCCGAATCCGGCTGGATTTCATCCTTCTGCACCGCGCCGTCCTGGTTGGCATCCAGCCAGAAGATCTTGCCCTTGTGCTGGTAGCTCAGGCGCGGCAGCCAGCGGTTGTCCACCTCTTCGTAGAGCGTGACGGCCGCGCTGGCCCAGGTGCCGGAGAGCAGGAACTTCCGGCCCTGATGCACCACGATCCGGCCGCCCACGTGATACCCCGAGGTGCTCAGCAGCACGCCTTCCTCGGTGCGGTCGCGCAGGATAGTGGCGTCGGTGCGCCAGGCGCCTTTATCGTAATCCACGAGGTAACGCACGTTGAACGCGTAGAACTTCTCAGGGTCTTTCGGGTCGAAGTAGCCGCTGGTCGAGTAAGGCAGCGAGCCGAAGAACTCCTTGTCGAGGCTGCCGTCCGCGTTCCACACCGAGTAGCGCTTGGGCTCGCCGTCGCTCTCGCAGACCCAGAGGCGGTTGTTCGTGTCCACCGCCACGGCATAGGGCACGAACATGCCGGACGGATCG
>CAZOJL010000025.1:12440-28356 GCA_964580075.1 uncultured Akkermansia sp.
GCGGTTGTTCGTGTCCACCGCCACGGCATAGGGCACGAACATGCCGGACGGATCGGAGGTGGCGACTTCGCTCTTTTGCTTGCCGGTGGCGATATCGACCAGGAACAGCGTGTTCGTGCCGTTAGCGGTCACGAGCGTAGTGTCATCGAGAACCGCCAGGCCGAGCCCGACCGGCGCCTGGGCGTTGGGTCGGCCGTCGGCGAACGGTTCCAGCCGCCCGTTGGCCGTGTTGAATCTGGTCAGGTTGCCGTTGCGGCCGAAATAGCCGAAGCCCTTGTGCAATGCCAGGACATCCCCGTTCGCCGCGGTGCCATAGAGTTTCTTCCCTTCGAGGTCCGTGCCGATGGCCGGCTTTTGCGCCTCGGCATTGCCGGTGCCGAGCACCACGCGGTCGCCATCCACGGCCACGAAGGTCGGAGCGTTGTAGTCCCCCGCCCAGCCGCCGGTGCCGTCCTCGGTCTGGTACGGCGGCGTGCCGCTCACGCCCACATCGCAAACATATTTCTGGCCGATGCCGTCGTGGGTGAGGATCATGGCGGTGTAAGAGCCGGCCGGCAACGGCTGGTCACGGTCGTCAAGCCCGTCCCAAAGCCAGGTGTTTTCGCCGGCCGGGTACGGCTCGGCGCCGATGCCGGTACACACGGTCCTGCCCGCCGCATCGCGGATCGAGATGCTGACCTTGCCGTCCTTCTCAAGCGTGAACTTCACCGGGATGTGGCTGATCGCCCGCTCCGTGGCGGCCTTGGCATCTGCGGCCGGCAGGTTGCCCTTCTCCATGAAGCGGCCCAGCCCCCAGGCGTCCGGCCCCATGTAGCCCAGCGCGCGGCTCTTCGGGTTGCGCACGTCGTTGAGGCCGGTCTTGAGGTCGGTGCCCTGCTCGTTGCCCCAGTGGATCTGCATCAGCATCTGGATGGCGTCGCCGGCCTTCATCGGCCCCGGCGCGCGCAGCACGCCCCACGGAATGCGATACTCGAAGGTGCTGCCTTTGCCATCCGTATCCTTTGCGAAGACGCCTTCAACGCCGGCGGGATTCAGGGTGGGCTCCTTGAAGCCCAGGGTGCGGAACGAGAAGAAGCCGGCTTTCTGGTCCTGCGTGGAATGCCAGAGCGTGAGGTAATTGACAAAGGCCTGTTCCTCGGCCGGCATCTGCGACCCGGTCATGGTCGAGGCCGACGAGCGGATCGCCGGGTTGGCCACCAGGAAAACCTGCAGCGCGTCGGCATTCCAGGCCATGTTGACCTCGCCGCCGAAGGTGTACTGGTTCATCATCGGCGTCGGATCTTTCCAGACACCCCCGATGTAGAGGGCGTCCTGGTCGTACATCATGGCGGCGCGCATGTGATAGCTGTCGCGCGTGCCCTCATCGAGGAACATGAAGATCGCGCCGGAAAGATCCCAGTCCTTCAGGTCGCCGTTCACGGCCACCTTGCCGGGAGTTGGCACAATGCGGATTTCGGTGTTGTCCGCCTTGTTCTGGATAGCCCCGTAGCCGTGGGCTTCGCGGGCGCCCGCCAGCAGGCAGGCTGCCGCCAGGCCGGTCGCCAGATGGCGGGTGAGTGTGCGTGGGTTCATGGTTGGATTTCCTTTCTTGCTCATTGCTGTGGATCTTTGCTTGTTCACGGTTGGGTGGTGGCTTCGTCAGTAATACGCTCGAACATGCATCTTGTCCTTCGACGGCTTGAGCCGCACGCATTCCTTGACCGCGTCAAAGTCGGCGTGCTTCTCGCCGTTGACGGTCACGCGCTTGATCGGTTTGCCCTCCGGATGCCGCAGGCGGATGACGATGGCCTTGGGCGGCGTCCGCGTCGGCGGCTCGATGGTCGCGTCGATGCAGCCCTTGGCGACCGACGAGGCGATGCGGTAGCCGACCGGCCCGAACCGGGTGGGCGCCTGCTTCACCGAGACGGCCAGCCCGTCCTTGAGCCAGTTGCCGGTGACAAACGGCGCCAGCCAGAGTTCGTCGCCGCGTTCCTGGACGAACAGGATTCGCGTCTGGCACAGGAACCAGCCGGTTTCGTGCGTCTTGTTCCAGGACCCATGGTAGCTGCATTCCCAGATCCAGAGGAAATACGGATTGACCAGGGAGGCGATCGTGTTGAAGTAGGAGCGGATGAACGGCTTCACGTCGTCCCGGAGCCCGTACAACTCCACGGTGCGCCCGTAGTATGGCTGGCCCTTGGCCCAGCCGCCGAAATTGAACACGTCGGCGGCGCGTTCTCCGGGGAACTCGAAAGCCGGCATATGGAATTGCGGGGCTCCGGCCCACACCTGGGTCCGCAGGAACTGAACGTCCTCCAGATGGTCGATCATCTCGGTCACGTCCGCGGCCTGGGGATCCAGCACTCCATTGACCGCCAGATGGTGGGGGCCGAGATCCACGGCGCACCACCAGGCGCGGCCCCAGTCCGCGTCGGGGAAATACTCTTCCGGCAGACCGAAGTAGTTCAGAAAGGCCGGATACGCTCGTACCCAGGCGCCGCTGGGAAGCGGCAGGACCGGGGAACGTTCCTGATCCCACCGATACGCGCGGCGCAGGTCGTTGCGATACTGTTCCGCGTCCTTCAACAGGTCGGCCGCCTCGGGCCTGCCGATGTCCGCCAACGCTTCCGCCATTTCAGACAGCCCGATGTAGAACAGCCCCTCGTTGTAGAACCGGTAGAAGGCCGAAGGCGTCTTGTCGAAGAGGCCCCAGTCGGCGCTGGTGCCCGGCGGGGTCAGCCCCCACTCCGGCACCGGCCGGCCCAGGTTGTCGTTCACCATGCTTTTGAGCCGCTCGCGCCCGATCCATTGGCACGCTGCCGCCAGTTTCGACGCCTCCTTCTCCAGCCAGGTGCGGTCGCCGGTCCGCCGGTAATGCTCGGCCACCGTCCACAGGTTCTGGCCGGTCCCGGCGATCGAGTAGCTCTTCTGCAGGGGACCCTCCGGCGTATACCGGGCGAGCCAGTAGTCGAGCGCGCGCCGGGCGAACTCCTGGTGGCCCATCATGTCCATGCCGCGGATGACCGGCTGGGATTCCGTGTCGAACGCACCGTAATCCTTCGCCGCGATCCATGCCGCGACACGGCGGCCATCCTCTTCGTCGCGCGCGGCGATCATGCAGTGCACCTGCGAGGCGCGGATGATGTTCGCCAGCGGTTCCTCCGGTATGTCAATCTGCATGGCGGGCGCCATGACCTTGTCCCAGTAGGCAACGGTCCGATCGAACCACTTCGCGCCTCCGCGCAACGCCGCGTGATCCTTCGCGGCGGTCTCCTGTCCCGGCAGATAGGCATACCAGCAGGTGCTCTGGCCGGCCCCAAGGCGGGCGGACAGCACGATGCCGGTATCGCTCACCCGGATCTTCACGCCCTCCGCGTTCGCCGCATCCACAAAGGCGATCAATTCATCGCCTCGGTTAATGGTGGCGCCGCCGTCGACCGCCTGGACGGTGTTGGTCTTGCCGGCGGGCGCCGAACACGAGAGAACGATCCGGGCCTCGGCTTCGGCCTGTCCCGCGTTGGTGATCCGCCATTCGATCGCGCAGACGGCCTGCCGCCGCGCCCATGACGCCGTGTTGGCCGGCGCCTCGTCGTCCAGGGGCGCCACGCAGACACGCTGGCGATAGACGACGCCATCCTGCTCCCGGACCGCGATGACCGGGATGGGACGCCAGCCCCCCTCCAGGCAGAGGTCCCGGCCCGCGATCGGCTTGGCGCCGACTTGTACGGACAGACTTCCGTAGTCGGGCGACCAGGGGCGCTCGATGGATCCGTCCTCGCCCACGATGAACTTGCGGTTGTCGCAGGCCAGGGAAAGCATCATGGGCCCGTTGTCCATGCGCGGATCATGCGTCTTGCTCATGGCCTGCGCGAACGTCTGGTCGGGCATCCGACGCACCTGCTCCAGCACCGACTTGTGGCGGCCGACCGCGGCCAGGTGATTCTTGGCCGCCACCGGCTTGTCGCCCGTCGTGACGAACACCCCGGCGTGCGGAACGTACACGCAACCCTTCGCTACGACATCTTCCACCGCCACCGAGAACCCGCCGGCGGGGTGGTCGAGGCGCAGCAGCGTCCGCGACTCCGTTGTCCGTTTCGGCGCGGTATACAGGACCTTCAACGGCAGCGTCGCGGCCGTATCCCACGAACACCGGCCGGCCTCGTTCCCCCGGGCGTCAACCAGCAATCCGTTGTACGTCTCGATGCCGATCTTCGCGCGATCCTTGGCCGTGGATTCCAGACGCAGATCCGCCGTGAGCCAGGCGACATCCGGACCGTCGGCGCAGACGCTCCTGAGCACGACCGGATCCTTGGACGGGATGACCCACTTCACGGCCATCGCCTTCCTTGCGTCCAAGCGCCACCGGCAAGCCGCGCCGTCGCACGCAGGCTTGTCCGGGAGTTCCTGCCACTTCCAGTCATCGCCCTGCACGTGCAGGCGGATCCCCTCGGCCTGGACCGGGCTCCCTGGCGCCAGCGCAAGACTCACGCCCGTGAGTTGCTGGCCCTCTGTCCATTGCAGCCCGAAGCGCGCCATCCCGTCAGCGGCAGCCGCAACCGTATAAGACCCGTCCGCCCCGGGCGGCAACGCTTGCCCCGCCTCCTGCCCGGCGAGGACGACGAACGCCTGCGCCGTGGGTGCAAGGTTCACCGTGCGGAGAGTCGCCGCCTGGGCCATCATGAATTCCAGCGCGGCGACGGTGTCATCATAGCTCGTCTCGTGGCCGCCCTCCTGGCGGGCGATGACCAGGACGCGGCGGTTGCCCTTCTTCCGGATTGCTTCGGCGAACTTCAGGGTGGACGGAGGCGGCACGATCTCATCCTTCTCGCCCACGGCGATGGCCACCGGCATGGTGAACCTCTCCGGGAAGCGCAGCGGACTGCGCTTGCGGTACTCCTCCGCGGCCTTCTCCGGACCCCCGCCATAGGAGGTTTGGATGGCGTCGAAGATGCCCGC
This sequence comes from uncultured Akkermansia sp., assembly GCA_964580075.1. GTDB lineage: Bacteria > Verrucomicrobiota > Kiritimatiellia > RFP12 > JAAYNR01 > VGWG01. The sequence goes on from CAZOJL010000025.1 coordinate 17,376, forward strand.
GAAGGCCTGACGGTAGGTCGTCATGTCGGCGATGCCGTTCTGGCTGCAGACGCCGGCGACGAGATCCGGGTGCAGCGCCGTGAAGATCAGGACCGACGTGCCGCCCATCGACGCACCGCTCAGAAAGACCCGGCCGATCTTGTGTTTCTGGCGGAGCAGTCCGATCATCTGAACCATGTCCGCCTCCGCGGCCGGCCCCATCCACGAGTTTCCACGGTATTCCGGCGAAACGAAAACCGTGCCGCGCTTGGCCGCGACGTCGCGCGCGCCCTTGAACTCGCCGCGCCCGTCCCGCACGCATTGCCAGCGGTCCGACCCGTGACCGTGCAGGACGATGAGGACATCATGCGCCTGCGCCGGGTCAAACCCGGCCGGGAGCATCTCCACGTACCGCTGGGCCGTGTTGTCGCATGCGGCCTTGAACTCGACGTCGTTCGGCACGCCCCACGCGTCCGTATTCGTCCCAACCGCGGCGCCCATTGTTGCTGCCATCACCATTCCTCCAACACCGATCATCTTGACGATCTGCATCCTCTCGCCTTTCCTCATTCCCGCTCAACCACCGCGTCCAATGCCATGACGTTGGGTTCCGCGGCGGCAACGTTCCAGTCGAGCACCGAGCCACCGGCACCGGCATCGGTCCGGGACGGCCTGCCAGCCGCCGGGCGCTCAATCGTCACCGAAGATTGGGGGGCCGCAGGCGCACCGGACTCCCTCGCCTTGCCGTCCGTGTCGATTTGGCTTCCTATCCTCAGCGTCCGGTCACGCTTGCCGGTGGCCGGATCGAGCAGGGCCAGCGAACAGCCTTGCGGCTTGTTCTTCCCCGTCAGATCCAGCGCCAGCACCACCGTGTTCCGGCCCTTGCGCAGCGCCACGGGCGCCGCCTCCGCTCCCAATGTCGTGAGCGCGCCATTGACCCAGGCGGTCCCGGCCGGTGTCGGTCCGAAAAAGGTGACGCGCACCTTGCCGTCCTTGGGGGCCACCACCTGCATCGCCACGAAGATCTGGCCAAAGGTGAACTTCGGCGGCGTCAGTTCCATCCACCACACCACGCCTTGCGTCACCGCCCGCCGCCAGCCGGCCTTTTCGCGGGCGACCGGCGAATCCGGGAACACGGGGGCGGGTTCACCTTTCCCGTCAAGATCGAGTTCAGCCGTCCCGCCGGCCGTCGCAGGGGTGTCATCCATCTCACCGACCTTGACCTTGTCGAGCGGATTGATCGTCTTGACCCACCACTCCTGCTCGCAGACCGTCTCGACCTCCAGGGCGGTCGCCGTCTGGGCGGCATCCCCGACGCTCCAGTCGAGCGCCACGTCGTACAGGCCGGGATCGGTCAGCGCCGGCAGCCCCGCCACCGTACGCTCCAGCACCGCTGAGGACTGCGGCGCCACGACCGTGTCTGCCTGCCACGGCTTCGTCTGCTCCCCCGGCAATGCGGCCAGGGTGATGGCGACGCGCTGCGCGGTCTTGGTGAAATTGTTGACCTTCACCGCCAGCTTGCCGCCGGCCACCGAGCCGACCTTCTGGGGTGCCCGCGCCAGCGGCAGGATGTTCGGCCGATAGGTGAAACGGTCGGCCGGCAGCCCCGGGGCCTGCACCGTCAGCTCGACGCCTTCATACCGCAGCCCACACACGGCCTGCGCCTGCGCCCGCGACATCCACAGCGGAATCGCGAACGGCACGTCGGCATTGGCCTTGGGACTGGTCACCGTGACCTCCCGGGCGGCGCCCGCGGGGCCGACGGGCAGGCGGATGGTGACGGGCGTAGCGCCCGCCGCACTGCAACGGAGGGTTCCGCGAATCTCAGTCAGGATCAGGTCGCCATCGAGGTACGGCGTGGAGTCGAGCGTGACGGCAAAGGCCGGACGCATCGGCGGACCGGTCGGAACAAAAGGCTGCCGCGGAGCGGCGGGCTTGGCCTGCCGCGCGAGTTTCGCTTCGGCACGCGTGCCGTCGGTCTGGTCCTCGGCCACGACGGTCCATTCGCCGTTCGTATCGCTGAGCGCAAAGGGAGCCGTAAACACGTGCGGCCCGCCGCCCGTGGCCCAGCGAGTGAGCGCCTCGACCTCGCGCCCCCGCGGATCGAGGAACCGCACCCACAGCGAATGACCGGGCAGCGTTAGCGGCGCGCCGCCGGCATCGCGCCGGCTCAGTTCGACATGCACCACCTCGTTGCCGGCGACATCGGGCTGCGAAAGGCGCAGGTCCAGCTTCCCCGCCGGGGGCGCGGTCAGCAGCGAGAGAATCGTGCCCTGGCCAGGGACCAGGCTGAAATCGACGGCCACGCCCTGCGCATCGGTGCGCAGCGGCAGTATCTTGCCGGTGCGCAAATCGCGAACCGCTTTGACCGCCGGATCGAGGATCCGGATCGCGCCGGTCAGCGGATTCTCGCAGGCCAGTTCAAGAATCTGCTTCTTCGCATCCGCCGCATCCGTGCTCAACTTCCCGATCGGTTCCGACACGATGAACAGGTAGCGCTGGGCGCTGTCATACGTCTCGGCGGCAAAGGCGCGCACGAGGGGGTGGACCCGCCCGGAGCGGTCGGTGATGCGCACCCGTTCCGGCACCCCGGCCCTGGCAAGCATCGCGCGCACCAGCGCGGCGTTGCGGGCGGGGATCGAGTCGTCGCCCATCAGCGCCATGTTCATGTGCCCCCAGTTGTCGCCCCGGATCATGTTCTGCAGCGTGAAGTTGAGGTAGAGCACCCAGCCCTTGCCGATCGGACCGGTGATCGCCAGCAGCTTGTCGCCCACCCGCACTTCATCGAGACCACTGCCGGTCTTGGCTTTGGCGTCGCCGCCAAACGTGCCCATGACCTTGACGCCCGCCAATTCCGGAAACGCCTTGGCCAGGGGCGACAGGTCGATCTCCTGCGCAGACGCAGCGGGGGCAGCGCCCGTCACGTCGATGCCCAGTGCTTCCTGGCTCCCATTGCACACCAGCCCCGCCCCGCCGCGGACCGCTTCGAGCACGGAGTCGTTCAAACCGGCGGCGATGGCAAAGATCAGCTTTGTCTCCGGCCCCGGCGCCCTGGCGCCGCGCGGCATGATGCCGTTGGCGACCAGGCCGTCCATCATGTTCCGGCCACCGTCCTCGTTCCCATGATCGAGATAGAGAACGGCCGGTTCGAGCTGACTGCGCGTGGCCATGATCGCCGGACGCAGCGGGTGAATGATGTTGCGGATCGCCTGGAATCCCTTGCCCTCCGGTGTGATCTGGCCGTCGGCCGTGGCTGGCAGCGAGCCATAGCCATCCCCGGGCCCGTAGATCAGGAACATCCGGGCGTTGTTGGCCAGCGCCGCCCAGTACAAGTGCTCATGCGCCTCCCAGTAGGCGCCCTGGGCGCTCAGATAACCCGGCTTCAGGTTGAACAGCTTGTTGGCCGGCCGCAGGCCATAGGCCGGTTGCCCGCTGATAAAGCGCTGTATGAAATCGAGCGTGGTGTTGAAGTTGTAGGCGCGGTCGTTGAACGAGTCGGCCCACTCGTCCGTCAGACAGTGCGTCGCTCCAGAGCTGATGACCACGCCCGGATTGGTCTGCCGGATCATGGCCGACCGCATCATAGGCGTCTCGACGTCGTAGGACTGGCGATCCGCCGTCCACTGGATCGGCATGCCTTTGAACTGCGGGTGGTCCAGCGGCGGGAAACCGTCGCGGAAAACCTCGTCCCAGGAGAGGAAGTCGGTGCGGAAGAAGTCGTTGAACCGGCTGATCGTCGGCACCTTCATCCACGGATCCCGGCGCGCCAGCCGCAGCCGCACGGCGCGCATGGCGGGTACGGCGAAATTGGCCGGCACCTCGTCGGTCATCAAGGACAGGACCAGCCCGCCGTCACGGGGCATCTGCTTATCCCCGGTAATCCACCCGCGGAACCAGTCGAGGCTCGTTCCTTCGGGGTGCAGGACGACATCCTCGGGATAGCGCTCCTCCGGCACCTGATTGGCATGATCCCTGAAGAAGCGATAGGGAAACCGGAAGTCCGGCGCGTCGCCGCCTCCTCCGTTGAGCCCGAGTTCGAGCAGGGCCTTGGCCATGACGTCCGTAGGGGGACCGCCGCCCCAGTACAGCCAGACCAGCTCGCGCTGGAAGTCGAACCGCTCGAACCGGCCCACCGGCAGGCGCACGGTCGCCCGTTCGACGCCCGCCGCGTCACGGATTGCGCCCCGAAACAGGTATCCCCCCGGCGGCAGCTTCGGGTACGGAACCGTGATCTCCAGCAGGGCGGGTTTCGACTTGTCGCCCGGGATGAACGCGATCGGCGCGCCCTGCCAGAGCGTCCGGCCCCAGCCATCGGCGAAAGAAGGTTCGCACGAATGTTTTTCGTCGGGCAGTGAGCCGCCGACCCGGTAGACCGACAGCGACAGGGTGAAGCTCCCGCCTTCGGGAAGGAGCCGGGATTCGCTCTTCGCCACTTCGCAAACCAGCGGCTCGGCGGCCTGGGCCGCGGCGATGGACACGCCGATCCAACCGACCAACAGGAAGATGATGCGAGTGCAGGTTCTGTTCATGAAGGGACCTCCGACAACGGTTGGGCGGAACTGCATGGCCGGCGGCCATTCAATTCTTGGAGTCGCTGGACTCATGGCGATTCCTCTCAGTTGTGTTCTCAGGGTCGTACAGTTGCGGACGTCGCAGTCGCGCCTTCTCCGCACGGACGTCGTTCATCCACAGCCATTGCCGCGGGGCCGCCAGGTCGAGCGTCGCCACCGCCAGGGAATCGGGTTCAGTCCCGGTGCGCGCCGCATAGTTTCCCTCGGCGTCGATGATGCCGGAGGGCCCGCCCCACATGCTAACCACCAGCGGCACGGACCAGTCCCGCGCCCGGCACCGGGCCGTGAGGTCGGACGCCTCGTCGTTGTGACCGAAGGTGGACTGGACGATCAGTTCCGCGCCCTGCCGGGCAAGCCTCGCGTAGGGCTCGGGGAACACGATGTCCCAGCAGATCAGCAGGCCGATGCGCCCGAGCGGCGTGTCGAAGACTGGCAGCGTGGCGCCCGGCTGGTACAGGCCTTCTTCGGGTTGAGGGATGTGGGTCTTGTCATAGGCGGCAATCACGGCGCCGTTTGCGTCCAGCATCACGGCGGTGTTGAAGAAGGCGCCGTCCCGCGCCGTGGCGGTTCCGGCGACCACGCACATCCGGAACTGCCGGCACTGCGCGCCCAGGCGCTCGACGCAACAGGCATAGGCTTCCAAGACCCTGTCGCGGCAGAAGCGTTCGTTGCGATGTTCGCGAATCAGCCCGCCCAGGCGGAGGAGGTCCTCCGGCAGCACCGCAAGCTGCGCTCCGGCCTCACCCGCGCGGCGAAGCAGGCGTTCGTGGTGATCCAGGAACCTCGCAACATGGGCGTGGATGGCAACGGGGGCGCGCTCGTGCCCCGCGATCATCCGTACCGTTGCGTCCTCGTGCTCCCGGGCGACAAAACCGTACGAAGCGGGCGCGCAGGCGGCAATAGTCAGCGGCTTGGTCATGCTTGTCCGGCCCTTTTGCATCGGCAACAGCCGTCCTTGGGGAATCACGCTCAGCCCACCCCAGCCAGGAGTTTGATCGTCATGGTTCATGCGAATACGTCTTCTCGCCACTGAACCAATGCGTCGGCTTGCTTGTGCGATTCCAGTCCTGCAACCCGGATGGCGCAGCCTCTGGGATCCAATTCCTGGGCCAGTTGTTTCACTTCGTCAAGCGGGCAATCGACAAAAAGAGGCACCTCGTGTTGCTGGAACATTCGAAACATGGGGAGCTTGGCCAGGGCCGAAGGTGTGCCGGCACCCGGTGAAAACTGGACGGCGGTGATATCCGGATCCTCGGCAAGCGTTTCGGCGTGGCGTGCCGCAGCCGGCCCGTCAAGGTGAAACACGCACAGCCCGGCACGCCGTGCCTGATCTTTGATGGACGGCATGCACACGGCTTTGAAATCCTCCGCCCCGATGAGGGCATTGAAATCGCAGGTTGGAACCGTGAATGGCGCATCGGCCCAACATGACACCCATTGCGTGAGGCCCGTGCCGCAGCCCAACACCAGATCGTACATGCGGCCGAATACCATCTCCCACGCGTCCACGGCCTGGGCCGCAGCCAGGAGGACCGCTTCGCGGTGTTCGGAGAGGTCGAAGCAAAGATTCTGTGTCCCTCTCAGGTTCGCAATCGCGTCGATGGCGCCCGTCAGATCAGGAAGACAGACGAGGTATTCGCCGCGGGCATCTTCGGCCAGGGCTTCCATCAGCCGCAGCACTTTGCCCAACCACACGTTGCCCGGGGCTGCCTCAAGGCGTGGGGCGTGCCCCCACGAATCGATCACTGGCGTTTGCCATGAAGTCTGTTCGGCAGCGGCGAAGTGCATAGGGGCACCCATGAATGCACCCATGGCCACGGGGCCTATGTCCACCCTGACAAAAGGCAGGGCTTCTCCAAAGTAGGACGTTTGTTCGACCTGCCTGCGGCGCAGGCGCACCCATTCCCCCGGTTGGTCGAGAAGGTCAAAAGCCTTGTCCCACCGGATGTCCGGCGTCTTGGCCACTTGCGCCACGAGCAGGGGTCTGTCGGCCTTGAATTTCCACCAGTCGTTCCATCTGCGGGCCACCGCCGGCAGAGACGGGCAGTACTTCAGACCTGAACTTTGCACCCGGACAAGTGATTCTTGCCACGTCCTGCGTTGTGTCGGGGTCATATGCATGGCCTCACGTTGCCCCCCGCAGAGGGGGATGTAAGCGCCGGATTGGCAAACGGTTCGGTGCTCAGCACGCCGAGGCTGATTTCCCCCTTCTGGACGGGCGGCGGCGGGGGCGGCGGAACCGGCGGCCTGGCTTGGCGTTCTTCGCGCCATTTGCGGGCGTACTCGAGAAAGCCGCCGGCATCCTGCGCCGCAGCCAGCGCGACGGTCTTCATCTGGCGCGGCAAACTGTCGCACCAGGCGACCCAATAAAGCCCCGGCAGTTTCCCGTCGGCGATTTCGCTCCGGCACTCCACCAACGCATCATACAGCGCGGCGGCGTAACCGGGGTCGCCGGTCATATCGTACGCCTGGACCCGCCCCATGCTATGGCCGTAGGCCGCTTGGGCCATAATGAAATCCTTCAAGGGCTTTGACGGGAACAGCCGCAAGGCGGGATCAAGGAAATGGTACGGGTTGGAGGCGGGTTCGAGCGCCTCGCCGCCATCCACCACCGCCTCGGCGCCGCGCGGGCCGCGGGTGTAGAGGATGCGGGGGAAATGCCCCGGCGTCCGGGTGGCGCGCAGCAGCCAGTTGAGCGAACGCTGCGCCGGATCCCCATACTTCTCGTGCCACGTCAATTGGTAGGCCTCCATCAGCACCGACAGCGGCCCGGTGAATTCGCGCGACCAGGCGGTGAAGACGTTGACCACGCCGCAGGGCTCGATCTTGTCGCGCAGAAGGCCGTCGGCAACCTCGAGTGCCACCTCGAGCATCCGCCGATTGCCGGTGAGGTAGTAGTCGGCCATCATGAAGCCGACTTCCGAGTGCGCGCGGTTCAGCGCGTTGGCCCAGACGTGGGGGCCGTGGTAGTGGAGGCAGCCGACGTTCTCCTCGTGCCCGGGACAGGCGTGCACGAAACTGACATCCGCGACGGCGTGCGAGGCGCGCTGCGCCCAGCGCAGGTGCCGGCGTTCGCCCGTACGCAGGAACTGGCCCCACGTGGACAGCACCATGTCCGAGGCCTCATTGTTGAACGGCCCAACGTAGCGGAGCGCCTTTTCAGGCTCGGTGTCCTTGTAGAGCTGATACACGGCATCCGGGCCGGGCGGCGTGTGGACGTTGACCATCTGCCCGAACATCATCATGCCGTAGCGCCGGCAGCGCTCGATCGGCTCAACCAGGCCCTGCTCGAACAGCACGTCCAGGTCGCGGTCGAGATCGGCGAACAGCGGATGCCCCGCGGGCAGGAAGCGTTCGAACACATCCGTGCCGCACAGGTAGTCGGGATCGACGATCCCGGCCAGCGGCTCCTGCACGGTCCTCGCAAACGCGGCGGCCTCGTCGCTCGCCACGGGCCCCGCCGTGAACCGCAGCGCGAGCTCGGTGGTCTTGGCCGCGCCGATGCCGGTGCTCTGGCCCAGGAAGTCGCTGTAGCTCATGACCCGGCCCGGCGCCAGGCGCGCCATCACGTTTTCGATCCAGCGGATATCGTCCACTCCCCGGATACCGAACGTGACGAGTGCCAGCGGCGCGGTCGGTTGCGCGGCGAGCAGGCGCTTGACCTCCGCCTCGTCACGCGTCCCATGAAAATTGATCGGCGGCTCGTCGAATGGAGTCAGGAAGCTCAGCGGTTGCGGCGCGTCCTCAGGCCAGACGCGCACGTCGAGGCTGTCGCGTTCGATGCCGAATCCCTTGGGGTACTCCTGCCAGAAGTCGCGCACCGCCGCGACCACGCCGGCGTTGGCGCCGCCGAGCGCCGCCCAGCCGGGAGCCTTCGCGCCGGAGCCGGCGGGCTGGCCGTCGCGGGTGGCGGTGTAGTGCATGTCGTCGAGTTGGAGGAGGGAGAGGCTCCCCCCTTCTTTGTCGCGAGCTTTGTCGCGAGCTTTGTCGAACTCTGGCACCGACAAAGCTCGCGACAAAGTTACCGACAAAGATTCAGAGCCCCCCACCGCCCCCACCGCCTCGTCCCCCGTCTTGGCGAAAACCTTCATCCCAATCGCCTTCAGCTCGACGCGCGTCGGGTCCTGGTCGAAAATGAAGGTGTGGAAGATGCGCAGGTCGGCCTTACCGGCGTAGAGATGAATCCTCAGGCGGTACGGGCAGAACCGGACGCCCTGGGCGGACATCAGATGCCCGGTGATCAGCACGCAGACGCGCAGCGGCCCCTGCTCCTCGAGGGTCACCCGCGGTTGCGGGCAGGCGCCGAGCGAGGTGTAGAGGTTGCCGTGCTGGTCCCGCATATAGAGCAGCAGACCCGGCCCGTGCAGCGTCTCGCGCCAGGCGCCGTCGACCGTCTTGATCTCGCACCCGGCGACGGGCGAATCGCACTCGCGATGCTTCCACCGTTCAAACCCGGTGCGCAGCTTCAGCCGCAGCGCGCCGGTGTCGAGGGTGAGCTGGCCGGCGGCATGGGTGGTGGCGATGGCGGGCGTCGAAGAAGTCGAACGAATCGCGGGAATCGATTCAATCGAATGATTCGATTCGTTCGATTGAATCGCCGCTGATTCCAGCCACACGGCCTCCCCATCCCGAGCCGGGTCGGCCTGGATATCCGCCAGCAGCCACTTCACGTCGCGCAGGTCCTTCTTCCAGGTCGTCATGACGGCGGTCTGGAGCGGCAGCTCCCGGCCGTCAGCCGTGACGCACCGCAGCGCCGTGCCGGCGGGAAACGCCCCCTCGGCAAAGGGGACGCCGAAGGTCAGCGGTTCGCGGCCGTAGCGAACGCCAGGCTCGCCAGCAAGCCTGATCGGAATGCGCATTGCGGATGTGTCTCCATTATGTTTTCTAATGACGTTGTTCCTTGCCTCGTTGATTGGCTCGAACGTGTTCTTCCATCCAGTCGCGCTACAACTATTCAAACGATCTACACCTCGAAAACCTTTTTGTTCCATTTGTTCCAAACAATATACGATATGAAACCAATCGACCTCAAAAAAAAGCTTTACACCTCACAAAGTGTCGCGCTACATTAGGCCACGTTGAGCAGCGAACAGTGGGACCGCCGGCGCGATGCCGCCAGATGAAGACGTATCGAATGTCGTGTTCGATTTCTCGGATCGGTCTTTCTGAGGCGCTTAGCGCCCACACTTCGTCGCACACTTTGTCGCACACTTCGTCGCACACTTCGTCGCACACTTTGTCGCACACTTTGTCGTCTACGCTTCGTCGCACACGTCGTCGGCTCTTCCAGTTCGGCGGCTTGAGCATGGCCCCGCTTCCCCTTCAATGAGATCCCGCAAGGGACGGGCCTTGCCTCAGCCTTGTCTCAGCCGCGCGCCCAGTTTTCGGATACGGAACTGATTGACGTTTGCGTGTCCCGGTAGGCCAAGGGCGCCGGGGCGCGGGTGAAGAAGCGCCATTCAGACCCGTCCCTAGCCAATCCTGATCGGTTGGCGCATAGGACGACTTTACTCATCTATTGAGTATTTTTACTCACCCACTGAGTATTCTTGTCAAGCCCGATCTGAAAATGCGATACTCTCCGGCATGCAACAAGAAGCCAGGAAGCTGTTTCAACGAGGCATTGTCAACGATCTTGAAGCGGCGATGCGCCATCCGCGCCAATTGATTCAAGTCATCGTCGGGCCACGCCAGGTGGGAAAGACAACGGCGGTCTCGCAGTTGCTGCAACGCATGGGATGGCCCAGTCATATCGCGGCTGCCGACACGGCGCTGCCGCCGGGGCCGGAGTGGATCGAGACGCACTGGAGCATGGCCGCCACGCTGCCTGCCACGACCGAGGTGCCGGCCATTCTCGTCCTTGACGAGATCCAGAAGGTGCGCGGGTGGAGCGAAGTCGTGCCCTGATCCATGCGTTGTCACGACTCTCGTTTGCCGAGGCGCGCGGTGATGGAGCGTGGTGGGGCCGGGTAGTCGAAAATGCGGTGGGCGCGCATCTCCTCAACTACCTGCCCGAGCCGACCTGGAGCGTGACGTATTGGCGCGATGGCCAAAAGGAAGTGGATTATGTCGTCACGCAAGGCCACGAGGTCTGGGCCGTGGAGGTGCAAAGCGCCCGGACGGGGCGGTTGAGCGGCCTGGCCGCCTTTCGCGCCCGCTATCCCCATGCGCATGCGCTGCTGGTCGGCAGCGATGGCATCCCCCGCCAAGACTTCTTCGCACGACCGCCATCCGACTTCTTCACCACCCGCCACACGAAGACAGCATGATCGACTCCTTAAAACGGACGGCGATCGGTGCGGGCGCGAAGCAATCGGCGCGAACGGCAATTAGTAGATATTGCGACGTGACCCCGCAAGGGACGGGCCTTCCTTCAGCCCCGTTTTTTGCGGCGCATTATTTGCGCACATGTTCAGGTCTTTGTCTTGCGG
>CAZOJL010000026.1:0-28242 GCA_964580075.1 uncultured Akkermansia sp.
CATTTGCATTTGCATTTGCATTTCCATCCATCCTTCGCATCCGCTACACTCTCTTGATGCCTCTTCCCGAACTTCTAGCCCCCGCAGGCGGTTTTGACGCGGCGATCGCCGCGTTTCAGTATGGCGCCGACGCCGTCTACACCGGTCTGGATCGTTTTTCGGCGCGCGCCGAGGCGCAGAACCTCACCGCGGAGCGGCTGGCCGTGCTGCTGGCCTATGCGCGCAGCCTCACACCGCCGCGCAAGGTGTATTGCACGATCAACACACTGCTGCTCGACGCCGAACTCCCGGCTGCGCTCGATACACTTGACGTGCTGGATGATCTCGGTGCCGACGGCGTGATCCTCCAGGACTGGGGCCTGCTCACGCTCGCCCGCCGCTACTTCCCCCGTCTGCCGCTGCACGCCAGCACCCAGATGGCGGCGCACAGCCGCGACGGCGTCCGCTCGCTCGCCGCGCGCGGCTTCTCCCGCGTGGTGCTGGCCCGTGAAATGACGCTGGACGAAATCGCCGCGGCCGTTCGCGACAACGCCGCCGAAATCGAGGTCTTCATCCACGGCGCCCTCTGCTATTCCATCAGCGGTCTCTGCCTCTTTTCCTCCCACGCGCTGGGCCGCAGCGGCAACCGCGGTCGTTGCGCCTATTGCTGCCGCGACCGCCTGACCGTGACCGGGGCGCCGGACGGGGGCGCCAGCCACCCCTTCTCGATGCGCGACCTGGCGTGGCTCCCCCACATCCGCGCGCTGGCCGAGATGGGCGTCGCCAGCCTGAAGATCGAAGGACGCATGAAGTCGCCGCTCTACGTGGCCGCCATCACCGACCTCTACCGACGCGCCCTCGACGGCACGCTCACCCCGGCCGAAGAGGGGCAGAAGATCGCCGCCATCCAGACCATCTTCAGCCGGCCGTGGACATCGTACTACGCCGAAACCCCCAACGCCGACCCGCTCGCCCTCATCGACCCCTCGGCCGTCGGTCACCGCGGCACCCGCATCGGCACCGTCCAGACGGTCCTCCGCGACGGTCGCGGCGGTCGCTGGCTCCGCTTCCACACCACCCGCGCCCTGGAAAAGCACGATGGCATCCAGATCGAGCCTGAGGCGGGTGGCCAACCTGAAGGTTTCGCGGTCAGCGCGTTGCGGCGCGGCAACGCCACCCGTTGCGAAGTCGCCCTCCCGGCCGAAACCGACGTCGAGGTTGAGTTGACCTTCGACCTGCCGACGATCCCCTCTCCCGGCGCCGCCGTATACTGCTCGGCTTCGCAAGCGGTGCGGCGGGCCTACCCCGTCGAATCCGTGCGTGAATCGTCCCTCCCCCCGCTGCACGCCTGCGCGGTCACGGTCACGCTCGAATCCGACGGACTCGCCCTGACGGCGGAGGCGATCGGGCCTGATGCGGCGGACGCCGCCACCGTGCACATCCCGGCTGAACTAAAACCCGCGCGTAACCCTGGCCAGACCGAAGCAGCCGTGCGCAACGCTTTCGACCGGACCCGCGACTCGGGTTGGCGGGTGGCACGGCTTGAGGTCCGTGACCCCGACGCTCGCTACGCGCCGCCCTCACTCCTCAACGAGGCCCGCCGCCGCGTGCTGGACGCTCTCTCCGCCGCCCGCGCGGCCCGTCGCCACGCCGCCCGCCGTCACGCGGACCCGCACGCGTTGACACGAACTCAACAAGCCATCCTGCCGTGTTTCACGGCCAAAGTCCATCTGACGCAGCAGGTGACTGCCGCGTTGGGTGACGCCGCTGAACTGATCGTGCAGATCGGCCACGCCGATACCGAGGCCATCGATCGCGCGCTCGACGCCTGGATGGCCGTCGTCCCCCGCGAGCGGATTCGCCTGGCCGTGCCGCTGCTTGTCCGCGACAGCGAGGCCGCGCCCCTGGAGGCCCGCGTGCGCGCGCTGGCGGCATCCGGGTGGCGTCGCTGGGAATGTGCCGACCTGCCGGGACTCGATCTGCTGCGGCGCAACGTGCCCGCATGTGACGGGATCACCGCAGACTGGTCGTTCTACGCACTCAACCGCGCCGCGAGCGCCTTCCTGCGCGAAGCGAACATTGCCCGTCGTGTCACCTCACCCGAGGAGACGCAGGCCAATCTCATCACCTGCGCCGAGGCCGGGGCCGGGGCCGGGGCCGGGGCCGGGGCCGGGGCCGGAGCCTTAGAAGCGCTGGTTTTCCAACTCACCCCCCTCTTCATTTCGCAGACGCCACCCGTCACGGGGTCGGGAGGCGCACTGGCCGGACCGGTCACCTTTGCCGATCGTCGCGGACGGACCTTGCACACGTTCCCGCTCGACGGCCGTTGGATCACGACCGACGAACGCCCCTTCGCCTGTGTGGATGTCATCCCCGCCCTGCTCGGGGTCGGCATTGGCCTGTTTCGTTGCGACTGGTCCTGGTACCCCGCCTCCCCCGCCGCGCTTGCAGCCGCCTGGGGTGCCGTCTGCCGGGGCGACACGCCTCCCGGTAGTCACGCCGGCAACGTCCACCGCGGCCTGCTGTAATGCTCGGACCGCGTGCTTACGGGCGCCGGCCATGACCAGCAATTCTGAAATATGAGCGTGATGGGGTCTTCGGGGTCGGGGTCGGTATCGGAATCGGGGTCGAATTTCCGTTGGTTTTATCGATACCGATACCGATACCGACCCCGACGCCGATGGTCCCCTCTCCATAATTAGAATTGCTGCGGTGTGACAGCAGGCTGGACTTTCGTCCCGCTTTCATGCATAATGAGTAGCCATTTCAACACACGACCCCCGGGTCGTCCAGGAGGCCTGAACCGTATGCAAAACACCCCATCCATAAAAATGGGCATCGTCGCCGTCAGCCGTGATTGTTTTCCGATTGAGCTCAGCCGCGCGCGTCTTGCCCGCGTGGTGAAAGCCTGCGCCACGCGCAAGGTGGACGTCACCCCCTGCTCCGTCATTATTGAGTCCGAGGCCGACACCGTCAGGGCGCTCGCCGAGATGCGCGCCGCAGGTGTCAACGCCGTTACCATCTATCTCGGCAACTTCGGTCCCGAAGGCCCCTACACCATCTTTGCGAAAGAACTGGGCGTCCCCTTCATGCTGTGCGCGGCGGCCGAGGAATCGGCCAAAGACCTGATCAACGGTCGTGGCGATGCCTATTGCGGGATGTTGAACGCCTCGTTGAACTGCGCCCTGCGCAACATCACCCCCTTCATTCCCGCCGTGCCGGTTGGCCTTCCGGATGAGATCGTCAACCACATCGTCCATTTCACCCGCGTGGCCCGCGTGGTGAATGGCATTCGCAATCTGAAGGTCTTTGCGTTCGGTCCGCGGCCGCAGGATTTCTACGCGTGCAACGCGCCAATCAAGCCGATGTACAATCTGGGCCTCGAGGTGATGGAGAACTCTGAACTCGATCTGCTGCAGCTCTATCAGGGCGCCGCCAAACGAACGAAGGAGATCGACGCGATCGCCAAGGACATGGCTACGGAACTCGGCAAGGGCAACTGCTTCGCGGGCAAGCTGCGCGAGCTGGCCCAGTTCGAACTGGCCTTGCTCACCTTCTTCGAAGCCCATCTCGGATCCCGCCAGTTCGGCGTGATGGCCAACAAATGCTGGCCCGCGTTCGAATCGGCGTTCCGCTTCGTCCCCTGCTTCGTCAACTCCCGCCTCTCCACGCGGGGGATTCCCGTGGCATGCGAGGTCGACATGTACGGCGCGATCTCGCAATACATGGCTCAGTGCGCGACGCTGCTGCCGACCACGATCCTCGACATCAACAACACCGTGCCCGCCGACCTGCCGATCAGGAACCTGCAAGGCGCCACGCGAGCCGACCTGTTCATGGGCTTCCACTGCGGCAACACACCCTCCTGCTGTCTCTGTTCCGGCTGTTCGATGAAATACCAACTCATCATGCACCGGCTGATGGAACCGAATCAGGAACCCGACATCACCGCAGGCACGCTGGAAGGGCGTCTGCGCCCCGGCCCGATCACCTTCTTCCGAGTGCAGGGCACGGCCGACTGCCACCTGCAAAGCTACATCGCCGAAGGCAACATCCTGGACGCCAACCCGCGCTCATTCGGCGGCATCGGCATATTCGGCATTCCGAATTTCGAACGCTTCTACCGTCATGTGCTTCTGGAGAAGCACTATCCGCACCACGGGGCTGTGGCGTTTGACACCGCCGGCGAGGTGCTCTTCGATGCGGCGAAGCTATTGGGCATCACAGATGTGGCCACCCCCAAACCGGCCGGCGCGCCCTACCCCAACGAAAACCCGTTCGCGTAGTTCTTGCAAAGCATTTGCAAGCGGCAACAACCTAGCAATTCTCATTTTGGAGATGGGACCAGCGGCGTCGGGGTCGGTATCGGTATCGATAAAACCAACGAAAATTCGACCCCGATTCCGATACCGACCCCGACCCCGATGGCCCAATAGCCTCATAATGAGAATTGCTGGCAACAACCACCCTCATCTTGACTTGTCGGTGCCGCTTTTGTATGCTTTCGTGCGGCTATCGGGCTTCAAAGGGACGATGTATGGCTTATGTGGTCTTGACGGAAGGTGATGGGCTCGGACAAAAGTTCGATCTCCGAGCCGGGGTAACCCGTATTGGCAGGCGTGCTGAAAACGATGTTGCATTGGATTATGCATCGGTTTCGGGAACGCATGCCGAGATTATCCAGACAAGCGTTGGCTGGGAACTGCGAGACCTCGGATCCACCAACGGCACACGTCTCAACGGCGAGCACGTCCAGAACGTACAGATTTATCGGAACGATATCATCACCTTCGGCGATGTGTCCGTCATGCTTGAGGGCGACGACGTGTCCACGGCGCCTTCCTCGGGCGAGAATGACGCGATGGACCCCTCCCTGATTCCACGTACGACCGTCATCCTGCATCCGCTGATCTCGGAGAACGCACGTGTGATTCCGCCATCTGATTTCAAGAAAATGAACGGTTCGCGGACGATTTGGCCGCTCTTTCTGGGTCTGATCATTCTGGCCGTAATCGCCGCGTTTTTTGTCTTTGTAGGTTGGGTTGGCAATTAAATCACCCAGGAAGAAAACGCGTCGCGAGGCCCTGCTGTGACGGTTCGCTCGCCTGCTTCCCCGGATGTGACGACTCGAACCGTAACCGTCGGCTGCTGACGTGGGTCGCCATAAGCCGCGCATACCTGCGCCGCCTGGGTGATGTCGTCCGCTTCTTGCGCCCCGAAGGGTATCAACAGCGTGGGGCCCGGCACGTCGACCGCATGCAGCAGCACATCACCGTCGGCCATCTCCTGGTGCAAGACCTCGTTATCCGCCTGGTTCCTGCCGATGATGCACAGCGAGCCGCCGGGTAGCCGCATGTGTCGGCCGATGCGCAATAAACGCAGCGCCCGCAAATCGCGAATGCCCCTGACAGCCTGCAGATTGCGCAACCTCCTGCAGAATCCCGCGTCGGTCAGCAGGCATCCCCCGGCTGGCGTCGGATACTCCCGAATGCCATATGCCGCCGCCAGTTTTATTTGCGGTTTGCGCGACCGGCCGGAAAGTCCCAGCAGCCGTCCGCGGTCAATCCGGCCCTCCCGCTCCAGACGCGACGGGTCCATCAATTTTGCGCTCAACGGCCTCACCAGGTGATCGCCCATACCACTGTCGCGGATGACAACGTCCAGCGACTGTCTGTTCTGCGACATCGGTCGCTGCCCCAGCACCTCCCCGGTCGCCACACAATCAAAACCCATGGCGGTCATCCGTTCTCCGGCACGCCTGACCATCCGCGCATGGCAGTCGATGCACGGGTTCATGTGCCCGCCAAACCCGTGCGGAGGCTGTTCAATGAGGCCCAAAATGTCCTCGGTAAAATCCACGCTGTGCAGCGGCACCTCCAACGCGGACGCGGCACGCCGTGCGGCGGTCGTCGAAAAGAATGGACTGCTGAAGCTCACCGCTTCGACATGCACACCCTGTTCCCGCAACACACAGATGGCGAGCATACTGTCCAATCCGCCCGAAAGCAAACTGAGGCAACGGACCTGCTGGTGAGCGCACGCGCCGTCCGTGGTTGTCGGCACGCCCGGTTCACCGGTTTCAGTCATCATGCTGTGTCACTCCTTCAGCCTGCGGTAGGGTTCCCACTCGGGCTCGTTCTGAAAGATCCAATCGTAATACGGGCGTTCATCGAGATGCGTGGCCGCTGCCGCGTCGCATACCACCGTACACCGGGGGTGCATCTGCAGCGCACTCGCCGTGACACGCGACGTGATTGGACCTTCCACGGCCTTGGCGAGAATCTCCGCCTTCGGTTCGCCGGTCACCAGCACGATCAGCCGGCGGCACTCCAGAATCGTGCCGACGCCCATTGTGATCGCGCGCCGCGGCATCTCCTGTTGATTGGTAAAAGCCCCCGCGTTTTCGGAGATCGTCACAGGCATAAGCGCCTTGACGCGCGTGCGTGACGCGATCGACGAGAGCGGCTCGTTGAACCCGATGTGCCCGGATCGACCGATGCCGAGGAGCTGAAGGTCGATGCCGCCAAACGCGTGTATTTGTCCGTCGTAGCGCTGGCATTCGGCGTCGAGATCCGCCGCGCATCCATCCGGCAAAAACGTATTGCGCACGTCAATGTTGATCTGGCTGTAAAAGTGCCGGTTCATGTAGAACCGATAAGAGCCGGGGTGGTCGGCTGAAATCCCCACGTACTCGTCCAGATTAAAGGCGCGCGCAAGGGAGAAATCAAGCCCCTCATCCCGGTGCAGGCTGACCAATCGGGAATAGAGGCGTTCCATCGTCCGGCCGGTTGCAAGTCCCAGTACACTGTGGGGGTTCCCGCGGATCGCGTTGGCGATTATCCGGGCCACGAGCCACGAAGCGGCTTCAGCCGTGGGTTGAATGATGACTTCCATAGATGAGTTCCTCTTCCTCGCTGGAATGGTCTCTGTGTCAATCCGGCCAAGCGGTTGGATATCATGTCTTTGGACGGAGGATGGTGATGACAGCATCCACCACGGCTGACAGCTTGGGCTGTGTCAAGTCGCCGGCAATACGCTGCATGAGTGACGTGTTTGCCGAGAAGAGCTTGCCCGGTCTTGCATAGCTTGTCCGCATCAGGTTGCCCGACGCAAAATCCGATTCGGCAATTTCGACTGCACGGGGGTCAGAATAGGCGTTGCTGGTAATTTGGCATAGAATCCAGTCATCGCGCTCAACACCGGCAAGCACGACCGCAGGTCGAAGCTTGCTGGCAGACAAATCAGAGAAAGGGAACCTCACGAGAACGACCGAGCCTACTGAAGGTGAGCCCATGCGGCATCTTCCTCGGAACGTTCCCAATCGTGCGCGAGCGTCTTCTGGCTCAACAACGCGGTCTCCGGCACATCGGGTTCCTCTAGTATGGTCACAATGGCACGGCACGAACGCCCCACGTGGAGCGACTCGAGCAGATGAATCCGCCCGTCAGTCTCGACTGTCGCTTCTACAACTTTTAACATATTATTACCTCGTTGTGATATTACCGCATACTCAGTTGGAAAAATCAATCCTTTTCCTCGTTCCTTTTCCTCGTTCCTCTTGCTTCGCCAATTCCTCATAGACCGTCGCGATGCGCTCCACCATCTGCCGCAGCGTATAGTCCGCCATCCGCGCGCGCGCGCCGGCGCGGATGCGCCCGGCGAGTTCCCGGTCATTCACCAGCGCCAGCGCCCGAACCGCCAGACCCTCCACATCGCCGACCGCACAGAGCAATCCCGAAATCCCGTCCTCAATGACATCCGACACCCCGCCACCCGCCATCGCCGCCACCGGCACTCCGGCCGCCATCGCTTCCAGAAGGGTGTATGGCAAACCCTCCCAGCGCGATGGCAGCACCAGCACGTCCATCTCCATCAAGTGCTCGGCCACCGCGATCTCGTCCCGGGCTGTACGCACCGTGACGCAGTCGTCCATCCCCGTTCGCATTAATCGCCCTTCCACCCATCCGCGCCAGGGGCCATCGCCCAACATCAGAAAATGCATGTCGGGCCGGGCTTGGCGGATGCGCCGGGCGACGGCCAAAAAGAAATCGGGGCCTTTCTGACGGCACATCCGCCCCACAAAGCCGATCACCGGCTGCGTCCGCTCCCGTCGCGGCACCCATTCCCCCACCTCGATGCCGTTTGGAATCAACCGCACGCGGTCTGTCGGCATCCTCAATCCCCGCGCTCCGTCATGCGCCCACGCACACTCCTCGCGACTCATCGCGATGAGCCTCCCGGTCCATCGTGCGGCCCACCGTTCGCAAGCCCGATACAGGCCTCGCAGCGGGCTGTCGGACAGGAAAGCAAAGCAATGGGGGGTATAGACGGTCGGCACTCCGCCCGCACACCGCACCGCAACCCGAGCCAGAAAACCCGCCTTGGAACTGTGCGCATGGACGATATCGGGACGAAGACGGCGTAACAAGCGGGTCAGGCGCACCAGCGCGACGGTATCGGCAATCGGAGCGATGCGCCGCTTCATCGGGAGCAGGTGGACCGCCACGCCTTCCATCCGAAACAGGTCAATGTCATGAATGAAATCAGGATCACGCCCGGCCGAGGCGATCACCGTCAACCGGAATCCTCTCCGCGCCAGTCCATGCACCAGGTCGCGCATGTGGCGGCGTGTCCCGCCGGCCGTCGCTTCCAACACTTCCACAATGTGAAGCGTTTGCATCCGACACCTCCCTAATGGGTCAACCTGGCACATCTTGAGAGCCCGATGCACGCCGATCCCGCCCATGACCATCCGAAATCCCGACACTTCCACTGCGGTTTGAAAAAACGGCTTACCGCCGGGGACACGCACCCACCCCCCCGGTAAACGCCTCATTCGGGTCTGCCTCACCAGCCGCGACCCGCCACGGGAAGGCATTCAGCCGTTTCAATGCCTCGCCCGCCAGAAAGAGCGAACCGCAGATCACCACCGTCCCCCCCGCCGCCTGGGCCCATGTACGGGCCTCCGCCAACGCGACGCCAAGATCCTCGGCCGTCTCGGCCGGCAGACCATTGGCCCGCATGAGCGCACACACCCCGTCACGGCCCACCGCACGGGGCGAGGGAATGGTCACGGCCCACGCGCGGACAAATGACGACGCGAGTATCTTGAGGAACGCACCGGCGTCTTTGTCGTCGCAAAAACCGGCCACCAAGCCCATCGGACCCGGGAGTCCCGACTTCCTCAGCGCCAGCCGCAGCGCCGTGGCGCAGTCCGGATTGTGTGCGCCGTCTACAATGATCGGCGGTTCACGCGAGACGAGTTGGAACCTACCCGGCCAACACACGCGCGACAGCCCCTCCCGAAACGCCTCGTCCGGGAGGCGCAGCCCCAGCGCCTCCTCGGTGGCTTCGAGTGCGGCCACCGCCGTGGCGAGGTTTTCCGCCTGAAACAAACCGCCGAGCGGGAGCGAGACGCGCCCAAGGTCACGCGCACCGGTCGACACCCGCGCCTCCAGTCCTTCGGGACGCGCCCGCACGGCCGACACCGTGACCGCCTCACCCGCATCCACCACCCGGCATCCCAGCTCCGCCGCCCGTCGCAAAACCACCCCACGCGCCTCATCCGACATCGCGCCGCAAACCACCGGACGGCCCGGCTTGATGATGCCCGCCTTCTCGCCCGCGATCTTCTCCAACGTGTCGCCCAGCCACTGGGTGTGCTCCAGACCAATCCGCGTGATCACGGAGACGAGCGGCGTCACCACGTTGGTCGCATCCAGCCGGCCGCCGAGGCCCGTCTCCAACGCCACCAGCCTCACCCCCGTGCGGCGATAGACCTCAAACGCCGCCGCCGTGGCGCATTCAAAAAAAGTGGGTTCGTCCGCGCCCGCCGCGACCACCCCGCGCGCGGCCGACTCCACGGCCGCGACCGCCGCGTTGAGACAGGCATCGGAGACCGGCTCGCCAGAAATGAAGATTCGCTCGTTGAAGCGTTGCAAATGTGGCGACGTATAGCGTCCGCACGGCATCCCAGCCGTGCGCAGCACGGAATCGATCATGGCCGCAACCGAGCCCTTGCCGTTGGTTCCGGCAATATGTATGGCGGCCAGCCCCGATTCGGGACGCCCCATCCGCGCCATCAGCGCCTCCATCACCTCGAGTCCCTGCCGCACGCCAAAACGCTGCCGCGCCGCCAGAGCTTCCAAAAATCCACACACCGTGTCCATGCCCCAGTGTAATCGGAGGACGTCCGCACAAGCAACAGGAAACCGACATCGGCAAAAACGACGCTTGCTCTTCAACGGCTGAAACTCTATGATACAACACGTTTTGCGCCTGTAGCTCAATTGGACAGAGCGTCAGCCTCCGGAGCTGAAGGTTGTGGGTTCGATCCCCGCCAGGCGCACCATCGTTATCTGTCACTCCATTCCAGCGAGAGGCCTCCCATGATTAAAGTTGCGCCGTGCATCAAGAATTTGCCGAAGGGCGACACCTCGTGGTTCACCCATGACCGGTTTGGCATGTTCATCCACTGGGGCCTCTATTCGCAGGGCGCCCGCCACGAATGGCTGATGCACAACGAGAGCATTCCCATCGAGGACTACGAGCGACAGTACTTCAAGCGCTTCGACCCCGACCTCTACAATCCCGAGGCGTGGGCCAAGGCCGCCGCCGATGCGGGGATGAAATACTTCGTCATCACCGCCAAGCACCATGAGGGCTTTTGCCTGTGGAACTCCAAGCACACGGATTACAAGGCGACGAACACGGCGGCCCGCCGTGATCTGCTGCGACCCCTGGTCGACGCCTTCCGCGCCCGGGGCATCCGCATCGGCATCTACTACTCGCTGCTCGACTGGCACCACCCGCACAATGTGATTGACAACAGGATCGGACCCTACCGCGCCAAGTCGGACGCGGAACGCGCCACGCTGAACACCGGACGCATTCAGTCCAAATACGCCAAGTATATGCGTGACCAGGTCACCGAACTGCTGACCCAGTTTGGCAAGATTGACGTGTTGTGGTTCGACTTCTCCTATCCCGACAAGGACAATCCCGGCGACTTCACCAAAGGCAAGAATCACCTCGCCTGGGAGTCGGAAAAGCTGTACAAGCTGGTGCGCAAGCTGCAGCCCGGCGTGATCGTCGACAACCGTTTGGATTTGCCCGGGGCGTGGGACGTGATGACCCCCGAGCAGTTCCAACCCCGCGAGTGGGTGACGGTGGAAGGCGAACGCGTCGTGTGGGAAGCCTGCCAGACCTTCAGTGGATCGTGGGGCTACCACCGGAGCGAGTCGGATTGGCGCGACGCCGATCAGCTCATCCGCACGCTGATCGACTGCACCAGCAAAGGCGGTAATCTGCTGCTCAACGTCGGTCCGACCGCCCGCGGCGAATTTGATGCCCGCGCGCTCGACCGCCTCTCCGCCATCGGCGGCTGGATGAAGCGTCACAACCGCTCCATCTACGGCTGCACCGAGGCGCCGGCGGAAATCAAGACCCCGGAAAACTGCCGCCTGACCTACAATCCCACAACTAAACGCCTCTACGTTCACGTCTTCGCCTGGCCCTACATGCAACTGTTTGTTGACGGCCTCGGCGGTCAGGTTGAATACGCCCAGTTCCTGCACGATGCGTCGCAACTCACACTGGGGCTGGATGACTGGCGCGCGCATCAGATGGGCGCAAACAAGAATGAGAATATGTGCGTCATCAACCTGCCGCAAAAACGCCCGGAGGTCGCCGTTCCAGTCATTGAGCTTTTCCTGAAATAACTCACACACTCACACACCCACTCACACACCCACCCACTCACCCTCTCTCCCCCATGGCAGGCATCTTCAGAGCTTACGACATCCGCGGCGTGTACGGCGTTGACCTAACCGCAGAAACCGCCTATCGCATCGGCCGCGCGTGTGTGACATTCCTCGGCGACTCGTGCCGAAAGGTTGTGATTGGCCGGGATATCCGTCCGCATTCGGAACCGCTGTTCACGGCGTTGGCGAAGGGGATCACCGAGCAGGGCGCAGACGTGATCGACATCGGCTGGTGCTCCACGCCCATGTCCTACCACGCCAACGGCAAGCTCGGCGCCGACGCCTCGGTGATGATCACCGCCTCGCACAATCCGGCCGCGTGGAACGGCTTCAAGCTCTGCAGGCGGCAGGCGGTTCCGATTTCAGGCGCCACGGGAATCGCCGATATCGAGCGGATCGTCGCCTCGGGTTCCTTTGCCTCTACAACGGCGCGGACCGGCACGATCACAACGTATGACATTCTCCCCGAATATGCCGCCCATATCGCCGCTTTCGACCACACGAACGGCAAGGTCCGCATCGCCGCCGACATGGCCAACGGCATGGGCATCTGGGAAGCGAGGACGCTGACTGAGCTTCTGGACATCGACGCCCTCTTCGACGAACCGGACGGCACCTTCCCCAACCATGAGGCAAACCCGCTGAACGTCGAGACGCTTGAATCCCTGCAGAAACGGGTGCGCCGCGGCGGATATGCCTTTGGCGCGGCTTTTGACGGCGATGCCGACCGCGCGGGCTTTGTCGATGAGACCGGGGCGGTCATTCCGATGGACCTCGTCACCGCGCTCATCGCCCAGGACATCCTCGCCACGCGAAAAGGCGTCATCTTCTACGATCTGCGGTCGTCCTGGATCGTGAAGGAGACCATCCTGGCGGCCGGCGGCACGCCGATGATGTCGCGGGTCGGGCATGCCTTCATCAAGCAGCAGATGCGGGAACACGACGCGCTTTTCGCGGGCGAGCTGTCGGGGCACTACTATTTCAAGGACAACTACACCACCGAGTCGTCCGCGCTCGCCGTGCTGTCACTCGCCAACATCGTCAGCCGCGCCGGCAAGCCGCTCTCGGCGCTCATCGCCCCCCTGCGCGTCTATTGCGCCAGCGGGGAGATCAACACCCACGTCGCCGGCGATCCCCGGGCGATCCTCGCCGGCATCAAGACGGCCTATGCCGACGGCAACGTGTTCGAACTCGACGGCGTCTCCGTGGAGTACGCCGACTGGTGGTTCAACGTCCGCTGCTCCAACACCGAGCCGCTCGTCCGCCTCAACGTCGAGGCCCGATCCCGCGACCTGATGGTTCGAAAACGCGACGAGCTTCTCGCCCGCATCCGCGGCTGATCCGGCAACAACTTGCAGGGGCCTTTCTTGAAACAAGAAGAGCCGCTTGCAAAACCCGGTTTTGCAAGCGGAGTGTTCAGGTGTCAGGTTTCGGGTGTCAGGAAGAATCACACGATGCTGCGTCTTCCTGAAACTTGAAGCCGGCGCTTGCATGCGTTCTGCAAGCGCCTCATATACGACTATTTGCCTGTCCCCGCTTGTCTTATGTCCCCGCTTGTCTCGGGGAATCCGTTGCCGAAAGGAAAGGCCCGTCCCGAATGGCGCTAAGTTAAGCGAAGCTTCCGATCATAATCTTAATCGTAATCGTAATCCTCTCTCCACCAGTAGATTAAGATCAAGATTAGGATTACGATTAAGATGGCAATAGCCCCTTAACTTAGCGCCATTCAGGCCCGTCCCTGGCCAGGCCCTCAAACGGAGTTTGGCAAGCGCCTCTATTTCTATGTCGCCTGTGCTATATAATTTTCCCGTTGCGCACCCGCCCGCCGTGTGGTAATATCTCTACCACGGAAAGGGGAAGCGTTACAATGAACTTCGGGCAACTGCTCAAGGACGTGCGCATCAGAAGACGCCTGACTCTGCGCCAGTGCAGCGCCGACCTCGGCGTGGACCCCAGCAACTGGAGCAAAATCGAACGCGGTGTCAACCCGGCGCCCAGGGACATCACCCTGCTGAAACAGTGGGCAACTTTCTTTAACCTCATGCCGGAGGAGCGTCAGGCGTTCTTTGACGCGGCCGCCCTCTCGCGCCGCGAACTCCCGGCGGACATCGCCTCGGACACCCGCCTCTTGCAGGCGCTCCCGGCGTTCTTTCGCGCGGTGCGAGGATCCGATCTGGACGAGGCCAAGATGGCCCAGTTCGTCCAGGACCTCAAGTCCGTCCACACGCCAGACCAGGATCCCGCCGAGTGAACGGCATGGATCCAGTCTGGGCGCAGGTCGAACAGTTCCGGCGTGAGCACTTCGCCGGTCAACTCTCGGCCCTCCCCGTCGACGTGTTCACCGTCGCGGAACTCGACCTGCGTCTGGACATCATTCCGTTCGATGACCTCTTCGCCAAGTACGGCCTCGATGCCATGCTCCTTCAGGACTTCACAGGCATCTACATCGACGCCGAGACCTACCAGTACCTCGAACACGGCCCGGTCTGGAAACAGAAACGCCTCCGTTTCACCTTCGCCCACGAACTTGGCCACTACGTTCTTCACCGCGCCGAGGCCAAACTGTCAAACCCATCTGCGGTCGGCAATCCCGAGGACCAACTTCGCGTCCCCTTCGAGAACCTTTGGGGGACACGGACGAGGATGGCTACACGATCCGCATTCCCGTCGGCGTCATCCCCGCGCAAGGCGCCGCCAAACCGCTCGACCTCCTGGAGTGCTTCATGCAAAACCAACTCGTGACCTTCCTCTACCATGCCGACGGCAAGGAGATGCGCGCCTCCACAACCCTCTCCGGCTTCCAGTCTCAATATCGTGACTTGGAGAAGAAAAACGCCCCGTAACACCCTCCCCAACTACAGTGCCCATGCAACCTCGTTGCCCTTCGTTAAATCGTTTGCATTCCAGGGAAGGATTGGGCACACTGTTGCTGGCGCTATGTTTTTGCGTAAGACGGCGTTTATGACATTTTGATGAATGTGAAAACAGATTTCGATCATGAGCACTTGGAGTGTTGAAAACTCATGCCTGAACCAAACAACGATGAGATCCTAGCTGAATTCCACCTCCCAGGAGTTGAGGCTCTCCGCCGCGAGGAGATGTGGGCTATGGTCTATGATGACAACTTCCACACCGCGCTTATTACTGGTTGCGCTGGCAGCGGGAAGACAACCGTCTCGGTATACCGTCTTGTTCGACTCAACAACCAAGGCGAAAAGGTCCGGCTTCTCACTCTCCAGAACATGCTCGTTGTCTTCATTCGAAACCTCGTAGTCAACAACTCGGAACAGACCGTTGATATTCAGCGCGATGTCCCGCGTGATTGTATCTCTACCTTTCACGACTGGTTCTACAAGACACGCAAGATGGGCTTCAGTGTGGATAATCCCCCACCGCTGGATGCAATCCACCGGGCATTTCAGGAGAAGGGCTTCAAACCGCGAATGGCCGTCGAACTTTTGATCGATGAAGGCCAAGACCTGCCACAATGGGTGTACGAAGTGCTCCCAGACTACTATTCCCGTTTTTTGGTTGGTGCGGACAAAGCGCAGCAAGTGCATGTTGAGGGTACCGAACCTGATACGATCAGGGCGTTGTTCAGGAACGACACTCGCTACCACCGTTTTCTCGAAATTCCATTGGGGCAAATCTTCCGCCTCACGTACGAAACCTACGTCTTCGCGCGGCAGTTCATCCCGCAGACGAACAAAGAGGTCTGGCACCCAAACATCCTCAACGGGCTACGCAATAAGAAAAAGCACGGCCGCAAACCAATGGTCATCCCGTACCGCGACATCGCATCCCGCAACGCACATATGCGCAAGATTCTCGACAACGCTACTGGGATAGTCGGCATCCTTTGCCCTATCGGACCTGCCAGGTTGGAACACCATTCGGGCGAAAGCGTCGGCGCTATGCATGCCCTGCTTGCATCGTGGGGCATAAGCGCGACGAAGTATTACAGCAAGGACCAGCAAACCGGAGAAGAATGCCCCATACCCGAAAGGCTCAAACGCTATATAGTCACCACGTTCAAGTCTGCCAAAGGTTTGGAGTTCGATACCGTTGTCATCCCTCGCCTAAACTTCTTTCGCGATCCAGAAAGCGACGACGGCACCACTATTCGTGAGGAGATGTACGTGGCATGCACACGTGCTAAGACCCATCTCTACGTCTATCGCGACCTGTCCAACCCGCAGTATGATCCAATCGCTGATTTCGTTCTTGAAACGTACGTAGGCCATGACGGAGCCTCTGTATCAGAGCAAAATGCGACTAGCGTAACCCAGTCCGTGTAACGCCAAGGAGGAATATTATGTCCAAGACCAAACCAGTAGTAAGCGCAACTGCGGATCTCTTCACCGCAACCGAGCCCTACGCACGGCAACAG
This sequence comes from uncultured Akkermansia sp., assembly GCA_964580075.1. Lineage (GTDB taxonomy): Bacteria > Verrucomicrobiota > Kiritimatiellia > RFP12 > JAAYNR01 > VGWG01. The sequence goes on from CAZOJL010000026.1 coordinate 16,132, forward strand.
GAGCAAAGCCTGTCGCAGACTGAGAATATGCCCATACGGGACAGACCGGCACTCGCGAAGGTACGTGCTGCCGCAAAGTCTAAGCGCAAACAGTCTTCGTACTACCTTCCGATTGCACAAGTCCGCGGGCAGGTCTTCCTCGCCCACGGTCTGATCTACCCGACGGCATACGACTCGAACGCCGCGCCGTCCATCGGTGACGTGCAGGCCAAGGTGCCGTACGGTTTGCTTCTGTGGAAGGACCAACCACCGATCACGCGAAGCGAACTGCTATTCGGTCTGCGACTCACGCGTGACGAGATAGCGGACGGCGTACAGCACGGCGACACGCTCCTGGTGTCCACGCCTCTCCCTATTTCACGCCTCACAGAAATCGCCGTACCTGCGAACTCCCCTGAAGAAGTGACCAAGTACATGCGCGGTTGGATCATGCCCGACGTTCCCGTGCCAAGCCCACTCTTCACCCAGGCCGCAGCAGTCGTCCCCACGTCCGTTACGTCCGATTTCCAGGTTCCAACTCCACAACACACGCCAAACACCGCAACAGATGAGACTCCAAAGGCCATCATGCACTACGACCGCATGATGGGGCTCTTCGCTTTCATGCGGAACGCCGCAAGGCATCACTCAGGTCGCCTCGGCGTGTATGCCGATTACCCGTCACAGTTCTTCCACCTCATGTCACGCATCCGCAGTGGCCTTGCCATAGCCAACGCACCTAGCGTTCCGCCGTCGCCCTTTCTGCAAAGCATCCTTGCGGGTGTACCTCCGGCAGACGCAGCACAAGCCGGCTTGTACGAACTGTTGTGCACCGCAGAAGTCTATGTCGACAAACCCCATGCACGGGCAGTCGCAGATGCCGTTGAGACTGATGCCAACAGAGATGCCAACATCCACCAAGCCTTTGAGTTGCTATTCGACGAGGACTATCGCGCTGCCATCCGGCTCCTCCAGAAGGAGCCAATCTCAGAAATTTCGGTACTCCTGGCAGCGCTTTACAAGTTCTCGGACCGCCAGTCGAATGACCATCGTAATCTTAAACAGACACTGCACGAGGACTGGACGAATGTTCCGGTCGTGGCAACGGTGCTGGGCATGCTGGGCGCGTACTACGGTTACACCGCACTCGACGCCCGCGAATCCCGCCTCTATGCGGTTGATCGGCACTTGGCGGCGAGTCTGGAGCATCGTCCCGCCATCAAGTTCCACCTTGAGAACCGTTTCGAGCGTGAACTAATTGAGACCATCTATCAACATTGCTTCTACCACGAAGACGTGGATGCAAAGACAGCGGCGCTCTTTGATTCCATGCACCCAAAGCCCGACATCCGCCCATCTTCGCCGCGCCTAGGCTACTGGAAAGACGATTCGTATCAAGTCGCGGACATCTGGGTCCGCGTTTATCGCATGACCACACTTGGGAGGTGCCTTCAACGCATCGAAGGGCTTCCTGCGTCGTCTATTGATGAGACATCCGTTCTCGGCCAGTTCTTGATGTCCGCATGCTTCTTCCATGCAGACGAGTTTGAAATCTCCCGGCGCAATGGCAAGAATGCGTTCCTCTACCGTATCTCGAAACAGCGACTAATCGAGTTGCTTTCTGAAGAGAAGGTTAGAGTCAACCTGAAGATGCTGGCCACTGCCCTCGATGAGGATGTTCCCGTGCGCAAATGACATTCAAGCAACTCCAGCAAGACCTGTCCGGGCAGCCGGACCTGCAAGTGTGCGCGGCGTTTCTGGCGCGCAACGCTGAAGTCCTGCGCACGCTATTCTATGCTGGCATCAACCAAACAACCGCGCCCTTCGAGTTAGGCGCCACGGAACAGGACTTTGACGCACGTGATGCGCTGCTTGCTTTCCTGAATGGGCATTGCGGCGCGGAACTGCGTGCGGGGAAATCTCCACTGGCTCCAGTCTGTGCGCTGATCATCTACTTTATCTCCCTTTGCGAGCGAGCCGGCTTTCATCACCTCCTGCTTCGCCTAGCACAAGTGTTGCCATTGGGTTCGCTGCGGTCACGTGCGGACGCAGTGTTTCAATACAAGAACATCACTTGTGCGGCTACAGACTACACAGCCCGTTTTCAGAGCATCACGTCGTCCCTTCACTCCGCGTGGCACGGCGCATCGCAGCCCCAACAGTCGCAGTGCGAGGACTTCGTTATTGAGTACTTCTGCTCAGCCTCAGCATTTGGACACGGTATCGGTGAGAAAAACCGAACCACCCTCAAGCAGTTATTTGTCGAGCCCGCGAATCGTGATCGCTATACATTCCTGGGCAGTCCGCGCATTCTGCGCATTCTTGCGCTACCTGCGGAACGTCTGGCTGCCGAACTCGATGACGTCAATGCGCGCATCGCGGAGGCATTCTACGACGAAGCGGCAAACCTGCTCCCTGTCCCACCTCAAGTGTCCCAAACGCCAGTTTGCGCGGAGACAGGACTTTCTCATGGTGGACACTGTCCCCCAGGCATGCACCCTGCCCGAGAAGCAATCGCCGCCATGTTCCCGGTAGAGTTCGCGAACACAAACATCTTCATCAAACAGCCACTCACTGCGGCCGCATACACGGAGTTCAACGACACGCAGACTTGCATGCGGTACTTCCGCCAGTACATGCCGCTCCACATGCCCCAGATCGAGCAAGCCGTTTGTGGCACAATAGAACACGCGGAGTTCCAGCGTAAGCATCTACACGTCGTAGATATCGGCGGTGGTCCGGGCACGCTCTATGTTGTTCTTGCCAGCCTTCTTCACAGGAAGATGTTCCTCGACTACAAGTTTGACGTGACCCTTGTTGAACCGTCCAAGGGTTTCCATGAGTTCTTGCGGGCGATTGCGCAACATGTTAAGCACCCGAACCTCACCATTCGGGCTATGCATGCCTGCACCGCCGACGAACTCCCTCTGCACGTGAAACGGAAGGATGCTGACTGGTACTTTGTCGCGAACGCAATCACACCAATCGTCAAGTCTGCAGGCACACCGGCCGAGGCAGTCAGGCGACTCGGAACCGTCATCGCTTCAACACGTCGCAGGAACGCTCCCTGTTCTATGACCTTGGCCGAGAACACCAACAGCTCTGATTTCCCTGCGGTCTGCATGGCCCTCGACGCCTGTGGTCTCCATGGCACAACCAAGGAGACGCCGTGCCCAGGTGCATGGCTGGCTGGATGTCGGCGATTCTACGTCACGGGTCCCATGCGGCCAACCCAACCCCGTCTGAAGTACGCCTATATTCGCATACCGGAAGGATATACCTGCACATGAAACGCATCGTTTCCATCTCTCGCCGAACAGATATTCCCGCGTTCTACGGCGCATGGTTTCAACGCAGGCTCGATGAGGGCTTCGCCGGGTGGGAGAATCCGTTCGGTGGGCAGAAGTACCTCGTCTCCTTGAAACTTGAAGATGTCATCGCGTTTGTATTCTGGTCGAAAAATTATCGGACCTTCTTGCCAGTTCTTGAACGGGTTCGGTCACTCGGCTATCCCACCGTTCTCAACTACACCATAACCGGTCTTCCTCACGAGTTTGAGTGCAATTTAGTCCCGGCGGAAGATGCCATCGACAGCCTGAAGGAACTCTCGCGCATCTATTCGCCGGATCACATCAACTGGCGTTACGACCCTATTGTTGTTTCCTCGGTCGCACCCCCTGAATATCACGAAAATCGCTTTGCCGAATTGTGTGCACGCCTCCAAGGCCACGTGAAGCGATGCTACTTCAGCTACGCAATCCAATACGGCAAGGTCGCCCGCAATTTCCAACGCTTCGAAAGCGAACACGGCATCCGGTTCACAGACCCACCCATGCCGGAGCGTATCGAACTGGCCCGTCGTTTGACCAACATCGCCGCCGCCCACGGCATCGAGATGTTTACCTGCTGCGGCGACTACCTGATCGACGACCGTATCAAGAAGGCCCACTGCGTTGATGGGGAGGTGATCTCCCGCTTGTACTACAAAGGGTCATGGCAGGGCATTGAACGCCCTACGCGGAAGGAATGCGGTTGCACGGAGAGCACGGACATCGGCAAGTATGACACATGCCCTCATGGCTGCGTCTACTGCTACGCCAACATCAACAAAGACCAAGCAGACAAATCTTTCAAGGCACACGATCCGTCATCGGCATTCCTAGGGTATACAAAAGCCGAATCTGACCGATTTGTTGAGGACATTCGCAGACGTTCACCCACAACCACAGAGAAAAAAGCCAAACCGGCCAACACCCAGCTCGTTTTCGAATTCTAAAGGGCATACCCATTTCCCATACACGAAGCAACAAGGAGTCTTAATAATGAGTTCCGTGAGCATGGAACAGGTTCGTGCCGATAGGCTCAGAAACCTCTTCGCAACCCTCGACATTGCGCCTTTCGGGTCGTTGTGGAGGGTGGACGAGGCAATCTGGAAGGAGAACATTCGCGAATCGTATAGACGCGACAATGAGCGTCCTAATCACCCGGGGTGTTCTTTACGCAAATACAACACGACGCTCGGGCCGATCCCGATCCTGCACGGAACCCGCAGCATGACACGAGATCCCCGACGCAGGCGTGAGTGCGTTGCGGTGAGGGACGTCTACGGCAAGGAAGACACCACGTACTTCGGCGGACTTGATCCCGTGTTTCTTGAGTATCAGATGTGGCAGGGCGGACGCATCACCCCTGCGGATAAGGGGCGTCTTGACGCTGACGAGATGAATAAGATGCAGGCTTTGTGCGCCAGAAGGGGCTGGACGCTATGAACAAGAGTGATTGCATCAAGGTCGATGACGCAAGTTGGCAGAAGTGGAAGGAGGCATGTTCCATCGGCGCCTGCACCAGCGAAACCGCAGTCGCCCAGTTGGCAGCATTCGGCCGCGTCCGACTCCGCAGCGCTTTGCAGCGCTATAGCCCCGAGACTGCCGGACTTTATTGTTCGGAAGAGACGGCGCACGGACAGCGCGCTTGGTTAAAGATCGAGGGCTACCTCTATGCCGGCCTCTCCAAGGAGCAAACGCGGGAGGGCAAGGCCTACAAGGATCGGCTTTGGCAGGGGTGTTCGGACCAACGCCACCTGGAGGGGGTGCTGACCCGGATCATCCAGCGCGACATCACCCGCCGTATCCTTATCGAGGAAGGGTTCGACATCACCCGGAAAACCGACGCGGAGACCGCTCACAAGCGGTATGTCGTCACCCGCAAACAGAGCCTCGACGAGGAGGGTAACGATCTCTCGGCGCAATTGGACGGTGTCTACGCCGAACCCGCCGACGCGGAGGATGACGAGGCGGTCGAACAGGCCGCCGTCTGCCAGGCCCGCCACCTCTGGGAGACGCTCGGGCAGCCTAAGCTGAAGGTGCAGCGGCTGTTGCTCGTCTGTCTGTTGAACGGCGTCTCTGACATGAAGGCGCTGGCTGCCTCGGATCTGGTCGCCTGCAAGCAATCACAGTTGTACAACGAGCGGAAAAAGCTTCTGGAGCTGTTGGAGACGCTCGACTGGGGTCCCGATTGTCTGTCGGCTAGTGCGCGGGCCTACATGACGCGCCGGATGATGCCCGAACTCAAGAACGTCTGCGATTTCTGGCTCGACACATTGGAAAATCGGAAACTGAAGTGCTATATAGAGATGGCGGGGCGTGAGTCCCGCTGCTGAGGAATATGCTATGAGCCGACCCAAACTGCCGCCTTTCAGGCTGTCCGAAGCCTCCGATGCCCGCAAAGAGTTCCTCCTGCGCTGGCAGATGGAGCGCAAGCTGGATCTGGAGTTGCGCGAGGTCCAGGCCGACCACGTTCAAGCCATGGTCGCCGAACCCGGGTTCGTCTGGTATGGGGACGCGGCTTCCGTAAAGCCCTTTGACACCGAGGTGGAGCCAGGTGATATCCGTCTGCTCCGCATGGGGGACGTGCCGGACGACTCCAGATGCCTGTACGTCGCCGTGCTCTTCGTGCGCAGGGAGAACGGCACCTCCGTCGTGGTTCCGTTCTCGCCGTATGGCGTTCCCGGATGCAAGGAGGAGTGGCTGACCGGGTTTGCGGGCGAACCCCTGAAGGTGCTCCAGTTCTGGAACGCCCAGCCGGTCGCCACCCGGGATCTGGCGCAAAGCTGGAAGACGGGCGAAGTGGACGAGCAGTGCCGTTATGACCAGATGTGCAGACTCTACACGCATGCCATTGACGGCTCCTGGCCGCAGGGCGATTTGCGCGAGCGGGTCGGACTGGCGATTCTGGATCCGGCGGACGAGCGTCTGGCCTATCAGAGCGAAGAGATCGCGCTTTTCTCGCGGCTGCGCGCACGCCTGTTCCGGCATCTGGAGGCAGTCGAAACCATGCCCAAACGGCGGGTTCTGTTCTGCAAAGCCGACGCGTTCCGTTTTGCGGACGCGCCTGCCGAGCAACATGCGGTGAAACGGCTTGCGGCTGACAGCGGTACCGTTTTCGCCAACGTCGTGATCCAGTTCCCTGACGGCCGGACCATGCAGACACGGGGGCGTCGCGACGTTGATTCTGGCGATGACGCGGTCGTCTGGTGGCATGTCGAAGCCTGCTCCGAAGGAGTGCACCTGCTTCCAGGGCAACCCGCATGCCTCTACGGCGCACACCCCGAACAACCGCTGATCGCCCAAGGGATGACGATCAGAGACGGCGCGACCGTCTCGTTCGATCTGAAGGACGAAGAGACACATGAGCGTGTCATGCGGTCATCCACCGGACTGTGGATCGTGGTTCAAGCCGAATGAAGAAAGTTGCCGGCACGGCTGGAATAATCGGACTGCGGGCGCTATACCGGGGTGAAGAGACTAACCATTCCAAGGAGCATACAATGAACGAAGCGAATGTCGCAAAAGGACGGGCTGACGCGAATCCGATGATCGAGATCGAACCCGTGACGGCCGGAAAAATCACAATCTGCCTGACCGACCATGCGCCCGTCAGGATCGTCGCGGCCGACTGGCCGGTACTGACGCAGGCCTTCATGAACCTCTATCGGTTGAACCCGGCGTTTGACCTGAGCGGGTGCAGTCTGAGAGACGCCATTCAGCACGATTACATGGAGATGCGGGGGGAATACTACTCAGGAAACTCAGACTATCTCCTGCAGGTGGGTGCGATCGGAGTGGTGGTCCGAAGGCACCAGGACGGCCGCGCCCTGCTCTACGGGTTGAACCTGCATGTCTCGCATCTACCGAAAGAGGGTACAGCGTTGGCCGCGTGTTCCTATACAGGCTTAGGAGGCCGGTTACTGCAACCGGAGGCCGATCTGCGGGAGGCGGTCTCGACAGGCGCGGCAGCGTTCGTCAATATGCTCGGGGGCGGGTTCGCCGAAGCGCCCCTCAGGCTTGCCGAAGCCTGCCTGTCGCGGATGCCGCCCGAGGATCTGGATGATGACCGGACGGCCAAGCCCGACTCTGAGGTGGTCGTCCTGAGCGGTGGACATCCTGTTCGCGTCTCACCGCGCGATTGGCAAATCATCTCCGACGCGACTAACCAATTGTATATGGACGTTAACGAACATGAAGCGGATTTCGTGGGGCGTGAGAAACTGGTTGTCCGGCAACACCGGGACGGCAGACGTTTGGTGTACGGATACACGCGTTACGAAGCATGTGACGATGACATGGCTTCAAAGTGGCTGGCATCATTGGACATCTACAACCTGCGAGGGGGAAAACTGATCCCGTCCGGCAGCGATCCGGTTGGCGCGATCCGGGAGGTCGGTGTCGCGTTGAAGTTGGACGACGACACGATCAGGACCTGTATCAATGGCTTGCCGGCGCAGGATTTGGTCTGATCATCGTCGGCAAGGGAACGCAACATGGGACATCCCTACCTATTTGATGAAGGACGCAAAGACGGCAGGCGCCGTGTCGGGGCAGACCCCGCTGATGAACGGCGCTTTCGCATCCGCAGCCTACATGAGTTTGGTAAGACGGCGGACTGGCTGAGAACAAACAATGACTGGGGAAAAGAACCCGAGAATGTGGCGCACTTCTGGCGGGATGCCCTAGCCGCTGAAGCCATGCTCTATCGGCCAGAGTACCGCCAACAGAATCCGCCATTCAAGGGTTTTGTCACTGGAGATGCGCGTCCAGGCGGGGCAGGCATGCCCGCGTACGCCGCGATGAAGCGTTTTCCCGCCGCCGCCGCCCTTTTTCCTTTGGCAAGCGAAGGCACCACCCCGCCAGCCATCGTGCGGATCTGGGCTGTCGGCGCCGACGCGGATGACCGCATGCCGCCGGCAGCCGACACTCCTTTCAACCTGGAGGGTGCGGAAACGATTCTCGAAGACGCCAAACAACACCATGTCCGCCTTTACGCCGACCTTCCACAGGATTGCCAGGTGGGCGGCCGGTCCTGGCAATTGGCCGCAGCGCTGGCGATGGACGCGCTGATGGCAGATGACCTTGATTATACGATCCGTCTGGCATCCCAGTGGATTCTGACAGGCGAGGTCGCAGGGGCGAGAATCTTGTCAGTGGGCATTAAGAACAAACCGCTATGCGGACTTTCCAACAAACGGTGTTGGATGATCCCCGAGGCTGACGAGAACGTTTTTGTTAACGCGCAGAAATCATACAACACGGAACTTCCCTATACCATCGTCCGTACATTGAACGACGCGGTGGAGCGTGTTGGCGAACCCCGTTTTGTACGGCAGAAAGATGAACGATGGCCGACAACGATCAGCGCCCTGCATGCACTTGTCGGCCATTCTATCCAGCCGGTTTTGGATATCCTCGCACATACGTGCGCGCGGAATCTGTACCTTTGGCCGATACACGGGAACGGGAATATCGAGACGTGGAGAGTGGAGATCCAGAAACGCTATCCTGGTATCTGCATCCGTGTGATGCCCGATCTGCCCAGTGACGATCTGGAGCGTGCCGACGCAACATTGAAGATCCATTTTGCATCGCAGACGGGACAGCGCGACACCCTCTTGTGTATTGCAGGCGGGGCCTGGCCGGTGCAGCACACCGTCGCATTGCAGGCGCGATCATGCAATGCAACGGTTGTATCGCGCGTTCCGGAAACGGGGACATTCGTCAAAATATGGTGGAATCGGTTTGCCACGCGCTACTGCAGGCTGAACCCGCACACGTGAGAACAGGAGTTGCATCATGGACGGCGTATATGAGATAAGCGGCAGGCTCAAGGCGGTGTTCGAGGTGCTGACCTTCGCGAGCGGGTTCACCAAGCGAGAGTTTGGCCTGACTACCGAGAACAACTACCCACAGATCATCATGACGCTTACATGAGTTGACAGGAAAGAGGTCTCCCGTGACGCACACATCCGTTTTTTGTAAAGCATCCATCCATCCTGCCGCCTATCCCAACGGCCGGCCGCGCACGGATTACAGGCGTTGGCTCTTCTCCGCCTGTGCGGTCGTTCTTGCCGCCGTGCCGCCTCTGCTCTCGGCCGAGCCGCAGGCAGTTACGCTCACGACGTGCAAAGGAAAGATTTCATCCTCGTTCGGGACACTCGGAATTAACGCTGAATGGGCAATCGACTGGATCGACCGCGCAACCCACATTCCGCCCGCCGTGATGACGGCCGTCCACAAACAGATCTGTGCGGACACGTTTGGCGTTCTGTCGGTTAAGGGTAGCGAGACCAGAGCCGATTTGTTCTCCGAGCGCCTGGACTACGCGCAAATCCACCTCTTCCGCAGGGCTGCCGAAATGGTCGCAGAACCCGAGGATATGCATTGCATGCGGTCGCTGGATTTTCACGCTTATTTGACCATCCTTTTTGTGACCGACGGCTACCTCGGCTACCGAATGGACGGCTATCACAATGAAGGGGGCAATGGCTGTCACTCCTTTGTGATTGCCCGGGTGCTCTCGCTCGCGTCGGGCCGTCCCCTCAGCGCAAGCGATCTGATCGCCACCAACCGCTTCCCCGCGCTGTACGCGCACATCGTCAACAAGGCCTGCGCTGAGGTGGACGTAAAGCCGTTCGACCCCGAACCCAACTACAAGCCATCCTACCGGTTCTTCGACTCCGCCAATTTCATGATCGAACCGGAAGGCATCCGCTGGTATTTGTCGCCCTACAGCGTCTTTCCCGGTTGCGCTGGCGTCGTGGACACTCTGGTCACTTGGGACGAGCTGCAGCCGTTTTTCGCCGAGACGGGCTATTGGAGCGCGCTCCGCAACCTGCATGCAGGCGCAAAGACCATTCTGCGCAAAGAGTAGCCATGGTCGACACGCCCCATTATCGTTTCAGCCGCTACGGCGTCGCCTTTAAGAACGGCAAGTTCTATTACTTTTCAGTCGATTCCATGCTCGTGTTCAAATCCTGGCCCGACCCGCGGGCCTGGATCAAAAATCTGACTCGTGGCTGGCACGCCTCGCGCAAGCAGGCTGACCTTTTGTTTTCACGCTATGTTGGCAACGCGGAGTACGACAAACCACCTGAACTCCCGGCAAATCTCTACGAGTTTCCGGGGGACGAAAAGACTGGCGGCGAGCCGGTATACACCCCTCTGAACGATGAATTCCCAGAGTACGCTGTCCTGTCCGAAGCCGCGCCGCCGAACGGCGACTACGATGCCGTGCGCAACTATGGCCCGTACGAAGACCGGCGGGCCATCAGTCTCTACATCCGCTTCATTCCTATGAAGGTCCGCACCGAGCTGCGCCGCTACTCCCAACGGCGCTGGCACCTGCTCTCGCTCTTCGCCCGCTGTCCCGGCGCCATGGATCTGAGCCGCAGCAACCCCGCCCTCCTCTTCGCGCTCGCCAGCAACTGGGCCTTCCACAAGCCGGCTGTACAGTGGTCCGTGCGGGCGGCCCGCGGTCTGATCAACCGCAAGCAGCGCGTGATTCTGAAGTGGCTCGGATTCCCCGCCACGGAGAGCGTCCGGCGGCTGCTGGCCAAGATCAGCCCCGACGCCCTGACGGTCCCGCGCCTGCTCTGGCTGCGCGAGCACCTGCCCGACCCCGCCTGTCTGGTCCTGCTGCAGCACCTGCCCCGGATCAACGACACCGTGCTGCGCCTGGTCACCAGCAGGCGGGTGCGCCCTTATCTGACTCCGCGTCTGCTGTTGGATCTGTGTGTGCTCGAGAAGGGCAATCACAAGTGGTCGTTTCTACCTCAGCTCACCCTGCTACACGACACGCTGCGCATGTGCGAGGCCGTCAACTGGGAGCGGTGCCCGGTTCTGTTCAGGTCACTGGAGGCGTTGAAAGCGTTGCACCGCGACCTGGGTTGGCGCATCGCCTGGGTTCTTCGGATGCGAAAGGGGGTGTCGTACAAACGGCTGCCTCTGCCGCCGTTTCCCGGCACCGAATGGATCCGACCGCTCAAAACGGTGGAGGCGATCGCCCGCGAAGGGTGGGAACAGGAGCATTGCGCGGCAAGCTATATCTCCCTGGTTGCCGAAGGGCGCCAGTACCTCTACCGCGTCCTGAAGCCGCTGCGCGGCACGCTTGCAATCAGCCGTTATACAGGGACCAGACGCTGGTATCCGTCCCAGTTCCGGCAGGCGGCGAACGCGCCCGTGCCCGATACCATCGTCAAATCCACTTTCGAAGCCCTTTTCGCCAGCGGAAAGGCGCAAAAACAGGCGACTGTCGGATGAGCGGCGTCACGCCGCGTACGGGATCATCTGGACCATAGGCACATTCGACTCAACCAGACGAGCGGCGGACGCCAGGTTCGTCCCTTGCGGCGCTCCTTGCGGCGCTCGTCACCGGCGCCCCCCGGGCGATCCTCGCCGGCATCAAGGCGGCCTACGCCGACGGGAACGTGTTCGAACTCGACGGCGTCTCGGTGGAGTACGCGGACTGGTGGTTCAACGTCCGCTGCTCCAACACCGAGCCGCTCGTCCGCCTCAACGTCGAGGCCCGATCCCGCGACCTGATGGTTCGCAAACGCGACGAGCTTCTCGCCCGCATCCGCGGCTGATCCCATTACGCCGATGACGTCCGTCCCCAGGCGCATGCCCAGGCGCATGGTCACTTGCTTTCGGAAGTGCTTCGCGTAAGGATTGCGGACCGAGTCAGTGAAATCGTATTCCTTTCTCTTCCCGCCAACGGCAGCGGTGAGGCGGCGGTATCCCGTCGCCTCCACCGCCTTGTTGGCGGTCATGGTTTTCTCTCGGGGTCGGGGTCGGTATCGGT
>CAZOJL010000027.1:0-27641 GCA_964580075.1 uncultured Akkermansia sp.
CCCATGGCCGCAGGCGCCGAACACCTGCGTCAGGAGCACCACGCCGCACTGTGGTCCGCAACCGCCTCGCCCGTAGCCGGCACACCCCTGTTCTGGTGGTGGCATGTGATCGAGGAGGCCGACCTCTATTCCGTCTATACGGCCGTCCATCGCTTCATGAAGGACGTCGACAAACGAGACCCCCGGATGGTCTTCATCAACGCTGTCCTCAAAGCCGAAGATTTGCCCGGCAAACCGCCACAACCGCCGTTGACGGCGATCTGCTCTGCCTCGCCGACCCAGGCGATCGGCTGGATATACTCCCGCAACGGCTTCGCCGGCGTCCGCGAAAGTGGCGGAGAAATGTTGAAGCTGGATGTCTACAATCTGGTAGTCGAACTCGATGGGTTCACGCCCAATCAGGTTTACCTGATCGAAATCGCAGATACCGTTTCGGGACATACCGTGAAGCGATTCGATCTCCGCGCCACCAACGGAAAACTGGTTTTTAACGTCCCTCCTTTTACCCGTGACACCGCTTTCAAGATCCGCCAGCGCTGAAGCGTGGAATATCGCGCTGGACACCCTCCCCGAAACGTGCCATACTTTTTTAAACGTTTCGGATGTGGCATGCTGCCATGCCGTAAAACGGAAATACCACCCGAAAGGACGTCATCATCATGCGTTCCATCCGTCTCTCCCTGTTCGCGCTTTGCGCGGTTCTTCCGCTCGCGGCCGTTGCGGCTACAAACCGCATTTGCTCCGTCTACGTCGAAAGTTACGCGTCGCTGCAGAAGCAGCTTTTCCTCGGCGCCGAGGTCTTTAAAGCGCCCCAGCTCGGCGCCATGCCCATGATGCTCACGATGGCCTTGCCTGGAGCCGCCCAAATCAATCCCGATCAACCCGTGGCGCTCCACATATTCGATATCGGCGAAGGCAAGCCTGTCTTCATTCTGGAGGTCACCCCGGTCGGCGCGGCCGACGCCTATCTGCAGGCCATCGTTGGCAACGAGACCACGCTTCCCGAACCCGTCGCAGGCGTTTACACCTTCGCCGGCGGAGCCGCCCGCATCGCCGGCACCCGCATTCTGTTCGCACCTGAGGCCTCGCATCTGGAAGCCTGTGCCGGCAAGGACGCCCCGGCGTTGCCTCCGCTCCCCGACGTGCCCGGCACGATCCGCGTGACGGCCGCACCCGTGGCCTTGGCGACGATGATCCAATCCGCGCGCGAAAAAATGAAAGAGGCCTTCTCGGCCATGGGGGATGCCGGCATGCCCAATGCCGAGCAGAGCCGGAAGTCGATGGAGGCGATCATTGATTTCTACAGCCTCATCCTCAGGCAGATGGAGTCCCTGCAGATCGGCATCACCGTGCAGCGCGAAGGTCTCGTCATTCACTCCCGGCTCGTCCCGGTCAAAGATTCCGACATCGCCTCCCTGCTCGCATCGGCAAAACCGGTCACCCCCGACTATCTGGCATTCCTTGATGAAGACGCCCTGCTCCGTTTCGCCTCGGGAAGCTACTCGGTCCCGGATGGCATGCGCAAACAGATTATCGACCTGTACGCGGCGATGATCCGTCTGTCGCCCAACCTCGCTCCGATCGAGCCCACGGATATTGTCGCGCTGATCGAGCCGTCGTTGCGCGCGTTCGGTGCCCCGATGGCCTTCACCGTCAACTGCCGCACGAACGCCATTCTGGCACACGGGATGATGGGCATACCCCAACCCGAAACCTATTTGAACGACCAATTGGCGTTGCTGACAAAGCCGGTTTTCACAAACCTGATGCAACACTCGGGCGTGAAGCAAACGAAGCCCACCGTGCGCACCTACAAGCAGTCAAAAATTCACACCTTTAACACCGTGCTCGACGAGGAGGCTTTCAAGAAGGTGCTCAAGGACCAGATGCCTGTCGGCTTGGAACCGGAAGCAGTCGAAGAGGCTCTGCAATCGGGCTTGCGGCCCGTCCGCGCCATGATGAAGCTGTTTGAACCGGGCTATGAGTATGCAGCCGTGGGCCAGGCTCTGGCATTCGGCATGGGCTCTCCCGCGATGGTCGAACAGGTTATTGACCGCATCGGATCACCGGCGAAACCATCCGCCGAAGCGGATCGCATCGCCAAACTGCTCGCCCCGAGCGCCCCTCCCTGCGCGATCGGCCGCCTCTCCGTATCCGGCATCTCACAGATGGTGTTGACGATGAGCCACGTCCTCCCTGAAGAGGGAGCCGCCGCGCTCCCGACCGGCGACGGCATCCTCTTCGCCAAGTGGGCCGCCAACGGACAAGCCGCGTCGACCGTCCTGATCACGACGTCGGAAATCACCTCCTTGACCGCCATCTTCCAAGCCGCCTCCCAGGCACAGGGCATGAAAGCCGCACTGGAAGGCGACGACGAAGACGATCTGGATGAAGCAGAGGACATGGACGACGACGAAGACAGGGACGACGCCCAGGAGTAAGGCTCCCGACCGCTGCCCGTCAACGAGCATCTCGCTCGCCACACGGCATACCCCCTCTCCCGTGAGGCGCATTCACGGCGGGGGGGTTTCCGTTTACACCCTTCCAGATGCAGCAATCGTCACCCGCCACGCGGGAGCGGCGTCGGTCGCGACGGCGTAATGCGTCGCGACACGGTAGCCCGGTATCCAAACCACCTCGTCCCCGCAGACAAGCAGGGGCACCGTGTCACGAACCCCTCGCGGGATCTTCGCGTCGGTCAGCACGTCCTGCACCTTGCGACTGCCCGACATCCCGAGCGGCGCGATCCGGTCCCCCGGCTTGCGGAAACGCACCGCCAGCCGTTTGCCGCGCACCGCTTCGGCGCTGATCGTGCACCGCGCGGGCAGCCGTCCCACGGGACCGCCTTCCCGGACGATCCCAACGGCGGCGTCGACTGTCACGCGCCACCCGCCAACCGTAACCGTGCCGTTCCGTCGCACGAAGCGCGCAACCGCCTTGCGCGGCCCCACCCGCTTCGACACGGCCTGTATGGCCGACAGCACCCCATCACGGCAACCGATCCGGAGACCGCCCCCTGCCACGAACGACCACCGATCACGATCGCCCGCTAGTTCCGCCAACACCCTCCGGACCGTCTCAAACGCCGCTGCCGACGCACCGCCCCGCTCCAACAGCCACCGATAGACCACGCGCCGCCGCAGCGCCGCCGGCACCGGCGACAAGACCGCTGCCGCGCCTCCGGCCTGCACCGCTTTCGAAACGACGCGACCGGTGCGCGGGTCGCCTCCGGTCCGTGCGGCATCCGCCTTGGCGAGCACCTCGACCCGCAGCCCCGTGCCGACGCATGCCAACGCATAGGCCACAGCCGCCAGCGCATCGAGCGCCGCATCGTCCTCGCGCAACACGTCGGCCGAACGGGCCAGTCCGCCCACAACGCCTGATCCAAAAAGTCCTTCGAGGAACGGCAGTGCCGTCCGGCGCACGAGGTTGCGCGGAATGGTGAGGTCGCTGTTGCTTGCATCGTCACGCCACTTGTGATGATTGAGCCTCAGCCATGCGTGCAACGTCTCGCGGCCGATTCCCAATAGCGGCCGAATCACCGTCAATCCGTCCGACACCGACTGAGGCCGCATCCCCGCGAGACCCGCCGCACCGGCACCCCGCATCAGCCGCAACAGCACCGTCTCGGCAACGTCGTCACGGTGGTGCGCGACCGCGAGTGCGTCAAGCCGTCGTTTCGTGACAACGCGGCGAAAGAACGTCTGCCGCGCCTCGCGCGCCGCCATCTCCAGCGACTGGCACACGCCGCTCCGCTTCGACCGTTTGCCGCCCAACCCGCGCGCACGCCCGACCTCGCAGGCGATGCCCATACCGGCGCATAACGCACGCACAAACGCCGCGTCGCCGTCCGACGCCCCCCCACGCAACCCGTGATTCAGATGCAGGGCCACCAGTGTGATCTGCCGTCGACGACACTCCCCTGCCAGCAGGTGCAGCAACGCCACCGAATCGGCGCCTCCCGACACCGCCACACCGAGCCGGTGCACGCCCGCCAACAAGCTGCCCGCGTCCAACGCCGCAGCCATTTTTACGGGGACCTCCGCGCCCGTCTCTGCCATTCGACGCATCATAGGTTTTGACCCTAACAATCTTCTTCCCTTTTAACCTAAATCGGGGAGTTCAGCTTTACCATTCGCTCTAAGTGACCGGTGATCAGTGATCAGTGGGCTTCGCACCAAATGGTGATGCCCCTGATTATGCATATGGTATTGGCA
Source organism: uncultured Akkermansia sp. (assembly GCA_964580075.1). Lineage (GTDB taxonomy): Bacteria > Verrucomicrobiota > Kiritimatiellia > RFP12 > JAAYNR01 > VGWG01. The sequence continues at coordinate 4,218 of CAZOJL010000027.1, forward strand.
CCCAACTGACACCTGATCACCGATCACTGCTCCTTTTAGGTTTATTCTGACAAAGCGGAGCCGCGCCGTCAAGTGCCAGAAATTCTCATTTTGAGCGCATCCGTACAGTCGAAATCGAAATCGCTATCGGTATCGGGGTCGAATTTCCGCCTTTTTAGTCGATTTCGATCCCGATCCCGTTTTGGATCCCGATAGCGGCTGCCCTATTGAGAATTGCTGGTCAAGTGCGCAGAAAGAGGGGCGCATCCCTGTTTCGTTGACTTTACGCGTTCTTGATGGGAGCGCGGGCGTCCCGCCCAATGCCGCTAAGTTAAGGGGCTGTTGCCATCTTAATCGTAATCCTAATCTTAATCTTAATCTACTGGTGGAGAACGGATTACGATTACGATTAGGATTAGGATTAGGATCGAAAGAAGAGCTTAACTTAGCGGCATTGGGCGTCCCGCCCGCTTTGGGAAGCACGCGTAACTGCCAACGTAGCGGGCGGGACGCCGAATGGCGCTAAGTTAAGGGGCTATTGCCATCTTAATCGTAATCTTAATCTTGATCTTAATCTACTGGTGGAGAACGGATTACGATTAAGATTATGATCGGAAGCATTGCTTAACTTAGCGCCATTCGGCGGGACGCCCGCGCTCCCAGAAAAGCACCGAAACGGGGATGCGCCCCAGAAAGAGGAATTGCAATATGCAAGCTTGTGCAGACCTGCCAGATGTGCAAAACTTCCCGGATCTGTGTTGCCATGCAAATGCCCTGCATGCGGGGGTTGTCACGCGTCAATGCGCCGCTTCGGAATGCGGGTGCTGGACGCCATTCGATACCCCCGCAAGGCCGTTCGGAGACCTTATGAGCGCTTACCGCTTCCTGAAATCCGCGTTTCGCCGGCCATCGGTGCAGCTTGATCACATGGACATCACCCTCGCGTTCTTCGAAACGCATGTCGTCGGCGAGACGGTGTTGCATCTCACCGCCCGCGAACCGCTCACGGTGATCGTCCTCAATGCCCACGATCTCGACATCCGTGCGGTCGCCGTCGCTGTCGGTGCAACCGACCTGCCCGTGCCCGCATCCTTTCATGCCGATGCCGGGGCACGCACGCTCACCGTCTCCCTCCCCCGTCCCCTCGCGCCCGGCGAGACGTGCCGCATCCACACCCGCACCCGCTGCACCCCATCCGACACGGTGCTCGAGGGAATCTATCGCGACACCACCCCGCCCGGCGCGCCGCAACAGTACATGTCCCAGTGCCAGCAGTGGGGATTTCAGCGCATCCTGCCGGTCATTGACGACTGCACCGCCAAATGCACCTATCGGACGACTCTGGAGGGCGACGCCCGCTACACCCACCTCATCTCCAACGGAAATGTGGACCGCGCAACCAACCCCGACAGACGCCCCGTTCCGCTCCCCGGTGACGCCTCGCGCCAGCGGATCACCTATGCCAACGCGGTCCCGATGGCCCCCTACCTTTTCATCGCCTGCGCCGGCACGTGGGACGTGCTGAGCGATACGGTGACCCTCGACGCCGCGCACGGCCTGCCGGGAAAAAAAGTCACCCTCGAATACCTGGTCCCCCCGGGACGCAAGGCGGACGCGCGCATCCCCCTCGCCATCCTCACGGATGCCGTCCGCTGGCAGCGCCGGGCCCGCGCCTACGCCTACCGCTACGACACGTACCGGACGATCTGCATGGAGAAGTCCAATTTCGGCGGCATGGAGAATGTCGGCAACACCACGATCATCACCGAGGCGGCTCTGATCGATCGCTTCACGTCCGACGCCCGCCTGATCTACGCCCACGGTGTGATCGTTCACGAATATGAGCACAACGAATGCGGGTCGGACGTCACCATGGAGTCTCCCTTCGACATGTGGCTCAACGAAGCCTTCACCGTCGACGTCGAACGGACCTTCCTCCGTTCCGTCTTCAATCCGGCTTTTCTCCGCCTGCGCGAGGTCGACGCTATCCGCGCCCCCGGCACCGGCCCGCTCGCCACCGAAGACGGTGGCGTCTTCGGCCGTATCGTTCGCGACGGCTTCAACCACCCCGATGAATTGGTGGACGGGCTCACGTATGTCAAAGCCCCCGAAGTGATCGCCATGCTCAGGCGTCTGCTGGGAACGGAGGTGTTTGATCGTGGGGTCCGGATTTATTTCAGCCGTTACACCGGTTCAAATGCGAACACCGATCAGTTCCTCGCCTGTTTCGAAGAGGCCTCCGGCCGCGATCTGTCGACCTTCCGCGACCCGTGGCTCGCGTCGGTTGGCTATCCGCAGGTCACCGCCGACTATCACTATGACGAGGCGGGACGCCGTCTTGCGCTCACATTCCGCCAAACGCGCTCGGGCACCGGCGAATGCTTTATCATCCCGATCATCTGCGCGGCCGTCGGCCCCGACGGCCGGGACCTTCCGGACACATCCCGCACCCTGATTCTGGACACCGCCGAGAAAACCGTCACCTTTGCCAATGTCCCCCGCCCCGCCTTCGTCTCACTCAACCGCGGCGCCTCTTTTTATGGAACGTGTGAAGACCGTTCGGCGACACCCGCCCAGCGTCGGCTCCAGGTACGACACGACACCGACACCTTCAACCGAGTCGAGGCGATGCGCACCCTGACCGACCGCGAGCGCGGCGCGCTTCTCGGCGAACTGCTGGCCGGCGCCGATCCGGCGTCACTCGAAGCGGCGGTTTCAATCGACTGGCTCGATCTCTTCGCGGAAAACCTGCAGGACACTACGCTGCCCGACGGTCTCAAAGGCTATTTGCTCCAGGTGGACGAGCAACCGCTCACCCGCTGCCATCTCCGCCATGTCCGCGAATGCTGGCACGCCCGCCGCATCCTCCTCCGGGCGCTGGCTCGCCATGCGGGCGACGCGTTGTTCCGGATGTTTGAAGAGACCGACACCCGCGGCACCGCCGATCCCTCGGACACGCGCGCCCTCTCGGCTGGAATTGAGCGGCGCTTCCTCGCCGGCGTCCTCATGGAACCACTCGCCGCCGCCGACACCCCGCGTGCGCACGCCGCCTTGGCGGCGCATTACACGGCCGCGACCCACACGACCGACCGCCTCAATGCCCTTTCGGCTCTCCACCGCTCATCCTGCCCACACCGCCTGCAACGCGTCGCCGCTGCGGGGGATGAACTGCGACCACACCTGTCCGGGTACCTCGGCTGGCTCGGGATTCTCGGCCGTACACATCACCCCGACGCGACCGCGATCATCGCACACGAGGCAGCCCATCCAGCATTCGATATCCGCCACCCCGGCATGTCCCGTGCCCTCTATGTCCCCTTCTCGTTGAACAACGCGCGGCTCTGGTCTGACGAGGGGCTTGACTTCCTGGCACGCACGGTCGAATCGCTCGCTGCCGTCAATGAGAACACGGCCCTCCGTCTCATCGCACCGTTGCAACAAGCGGCCACGTTGGCAGAGGATCTGCGGCCGTGCGTCATGGCCACGCTCCGCCGCCTGCACGATGCCATTCCCGAAACAATGGCGCCCTCCGTGCACGGGCGGCTCGCCGACTATTTGCAGGCGACATAGGTCACGCCTGCACCTCGTCTTGAGACGCGGCTCGCGTGTTCACGGTCAGCAGCGACACCACCACCAGCGTGATAAAGCTGAGCGGGATCGAGATGATGCCGGGATTGCTGAACGGAATGGGCGCGCGGGTCGGATCGAGCCCGTACAGTTTGTACAGTTCGGGAGAAAACGCGATCAGCGTCAGCGACGACACGATGCCCGTCAGGATCGACGCGGTGATGCCGCGCGAGGTCGTCCGCTTCCAGAAAATCAGCATGACCAGCGCGGGCAGGTTGGCCGAAGCGGCCACGGCGAACGCGAGCCCGACGAGAAACGTCACGTTCACCCCCTTGAACAAGATGCCCAGCAGGATCGCAAATCCTCCAATCACAAACGCAGACAGTTTCCCGGCCATAATCTTCTGCCGGTCATCCATTCGCAAGCGCAGGTAACGGTCACACAAGTCGTGCGCCACCGCGCCGGAAGCCGCCACGATCAGCCCGCTGACCGTCCCCAGCACCGTGGCAAAGGCGATTGCCGAGATGATCGCGAAGATCGCCTTGCCGAACGAGCGTGCCAGCAACGGAGCCGCCATGTTGCTGTCGGCCGGATTAATCACTCCGCTGATCATCGCCCCCAACCCCATGAACAGCGTCAATACGTAAAAGAATCCGATGGCGGCGATGGCCACGATCGTTGATTTGCGGGCGCTCGCCGGACTCGGAACCGTGTAGTACCGGATCAGAATGTGGGGCAATGCGGCCGTCCCCAGGAACAGCGCCAGCATCAGCGAAATGAAATCGAGGCGCTGGAGAAACGTGCCGTGCACCTTGAATTTCATGCCGGGGCGCAACAGTTTATCACCCGACGTCAGCACCGGATAATAGACCGTGACCCGTGTGCCATCGCGGTCTGTGAAAGCGACATCCTTCCAGCGCCGCACGATCGTGTCTTTGGCGGTCATTCCGGCCAGGAAGGCGATGGGAGAAACAGCTCCTGTGGGGGCTTCGTCGGCGCCGCGATAGCGCACGATGTTACCCACCTGCCGCAACGTATTCTCGGCCGTCTCCGCCGCGCCGTTAACCCATTTGGCACCGTCACGCGTCACCCCCGCCGATTGCGTTTCGCGGAGTACCGTGCGATCCTCTGAACGGTCGACCAGCCACCAGCCCTCACGCCCCTCCCGCTCCAAACGAGCGAACGAGGCGCTGGCGGCGGCCACATCCTGCAGTTCCAGGACGCGTGTACCGGCCTCCGCCACTTCCAACACGCCCTCCGTCTCGTTCGCCTCAAGGATGATTTCCTCGTGGAACGGCACCTGACCGCCCTGATCCGGCCGCGTGGTGAAGCCCCGCGCGCACACCGCCCACACCAGAACAACCGAGAAAACGATGAGCAGGCTTCCTTTGAGAAATTGCACATAGGTCGTCGAAGCCATGCCGGCCGTCGCGACGATCGTGATCACAATCGCGCCGACCATGATCACGCCCCAGTAATGCGGAAGCCCCAGCAGGGGTTGGACCAACACACCCGCGCCCACCATTTGCGGGATCAGATAGCAGACGGAGACCACGAGCGTGCTGATCGCGGCGGCGAGTTTGATTCCCCGCGAGTTGAATTTAAAGTCCACGGCGTCGGTGAACGTGTATTTACCCAGCCGCTTCATCGGCTCGGCGATGACGAACAGGGCGACGATCCAGCCGGCGAGGTATCCAATGGAGTAGAGGAAGCCATCATACCCGACCGTCGCAATCATGCCGCAGATTCCGAGGAACGAGGCGGCGGATAAATAGTCGCCGGCAAACGCGATGCCGTTGACGCCCCAGTGAATCTGTCCCCCCGCTGCATAATAGCCGCTGGCGGTTTTGGTCCGATGTCCCAGATAGAACGAAAGACCCGATGACGAACAGGACAAAGCCGATGAAGATGATAATAGCCATAGTTTACCGCTTTTCTTTTTCTGTGCCCTGCTTCATGGCATATTCACGTTTGCGGCAGAGGGCGTCATAGGCGAGCGCCTGCAACAGGGCGATGATGATCAGCGAAAACCCGTAAACCGTGGCCACGTTCAGCCCCCGCCAGATAATCCGTTCCATCCACATCGGGCGGAACACGTTGATCCCGACAAACAGTCCGTAGAACGCGAGGTAACACAAGAACATCCAGATTCCCAACCGCGTTTTGTAAGCGGCGGCTGGATCTTTTCCAGTAGGGGCTGCAGGCGCGTGTAACATGGTTGACTCCAAGGCTTATCCGGACGGGACGGGCCCGCACGGCGTGTTGAGAGATCGGATAGCATGCCACATCGGATCGGATAGCGTCAATCCTAGATTCCGTGGCTCCGGCAATGGATTATAAATTTTTGTTGAATGGAGCCGCGCCGGGCCAACGACAGCGCGATGGGGTTTGAAAGGCGCCGCCGGGGACGGCGGGCTCCAATTCTTCTCTTATCGCGCAACAGGAAGCTGTGGACCCGTTTTCCAGGGTCAGGCTAGAATCTAGAAAGTTGTTGCAGTGCGAAGTCAGAGCTTGGTAAAAGACAGGTTTTCTGCCCAGTCCCAGCCGCCCGTGATCGCGCAACCCGTTGATGAAAAAGTGATTGAATGAAAACGAAGAGGGGGTTTTATAAGGGACGGGCCTCCAGTCAAGTCTCTCGGTCGGGCTGAGCGTTTCGGACGCGAAAAAGCGGCGTCGCGCGGAATACCGCTTGCCGCGCGCACTCCGAGACGCTGCCGCCGGGGCGAAGGCATGAGGACGAGGCGTCAGCCATTTTGGAGTGCGTGCGGCAAGCGGTATTCCGCGCGACGCCGCTTTCATCAGTTTCGCCACACATTCAGCCCCTCGCAACGGCGTCAAGATCCAGAATTTCCACGTTATCCGGTAGAAGGGAAGGGTTCGTTTTTTCGATTTCGATTTCGATGATTGCCATGATCCAGTAGCCTGCGGCCCGCCAGGGACGGCGGGCCCTACTGAGTCGCCGACGAAATAGACAAGCCGAATGCCCATAGGGAAGGCGCGAAGCGGGTAGGGCGCGGCGTCCCTGCCGCGTCTCAGATCATGATGAATGCCTGCGAGAAAGCGCGAAGGCCCTGCCCGATGCTTCGCGCTGACCCGATTGCCTTTTGAGGCTCTTGCAAAACCCTGTTTTGCAAGCGGAGTGTTCAGGTGTTCAGGTTTCGGCTAGCATCTCACTCAACCACAGTGAGTTGCGCGTTTCCTGAACACTGAAACCTGAAACCGGCGCTTGCGGGGGTTTTGCAAGCGCCTCTGTAGCCACGAAAAGTCCGCCGCCATTGTAGCGAGAGCGACGCGCTTGTTTCCAATGCCGTCTAGTAGGCGCAGAACTCATCGGCGGTTGTGCCGATGTCTTTCGAGATCTGCCTCAATAGCACGGGCGCAATGTCGCGTCCTTTGTGCATGGGAACGGTCGTACAGCGTCCGTCTGGGTGTCGATACTGGATATGGGAACCGCGCTGACGAACCGCCACAAATCCCAACCGTTCGAGACGGGAACAGACCTCTTGCGGCTTCAGAATCTTCATTGGAACGCCCTTCCCGTTCAGGCGAACGCCAGATTCTGGGTGCCGACGTATTCCGCTTCAAGAACCGGCTCGCCGTCCTCGAGCAGCATGGCGATCACTTCTCGCAGGTTGTCCCGCAGTTCGTCAAGGGTCTTCCCCTGTGAATGGGCCCCCGGAAACCCAGGAACATAGCCGACCAAGAGACCCGTCGCCATGTCCCGTTCGATTACTGCTTGAAAGTTGATATTCATGCGGGAATGGTAGCACAACCGAGGCGAAGCAGACACGTTATTTTTCAAAAAATGAACGGAGGTTTTATAAGGGACGGGCCTCCAGTCAAGTCCACACTTAAACGCCTGCCCTTACACGCCACACTTACTCGGTTACACTTAAACAATCCACTTACTCGAAACGGAACCGACTGGCATTGCCACAAACCCGGAAGCAGCCGATTATAAGGATTGGACGCGACAGCAACAGAAACGCGCACCAGCTCTCAAAATCCGCGTAATCCGTGTAATCCGTAGCTAAAAAATTCAGTGTAGCGGCGCTTGCAAAATCCTGTTTTGCAAGCGGAGTGTTCATGTGTCGGGTAGCATCTCACTCAACCACAGTAAGTTGCGCGTTTCCTGAACACTGAAACCTGAAACCGGCGCTTGCGAGGGGGGTGCAAGCGCCCCTGTAGCCACGAAAAGCACAAAAAAGTCTTCTTCGTGATCTTCGTGGTTCATCTCGGTCGGGTTGAGCGTTTCGGACGTGAAAAAGCGGCGTCGCGCGGAATACCGCTTGCCGCGCGCACTCCAGACGCTGCCGCCGGGGCTATGGCGGAGGACAAGGGTGCCGATCTCTCACCGTTCGCGCAAGAGTCGGTTGAGTTGCTGCTTCGCGGCGTCGCCCAAGGCACGGGTGGCTGCCTCCTTGAGCAGATGGCCGATCTCTTTCTTAGCGGCATCCTTGTCGAGTTCCAGATGCGTGAGCGTTCCGCCGACCGGCACGCGGACCGTCATCCCTTTCAGGTGCGGCCAAGCCGAACGGCCGACCAGTTTTTCGGTCAATGGCAGTTCGACCAGGTACGAGACGGTCTGATCCAGGCCCACCGACCCACGGAATCTCACGCGATGGCCGTCAAGATTCAACTCGAACGGCTCGGACTGAATCCGCCCGTTCCGACAGATGGCGCGGATGGTGGTCTCTTCTATCCGCATCGTGCGGCTTTCAATCCCGGCTAGATCCAACGCCTCGGCCAATGTTCCGGTCGGGGTAAACGTGGCTTCGCGCAGCGTGACGGTGAATTGCAGGTCGAGCTGCTGCTGCACCCCGGGCGCCAGCGGAATACGGGTCTCGGCCACGTTCAGTTCCACAAGACCGCTGCCCGCGACACAGCCGCGGAGCAAGGGGTTGAGCATTGCCAGAACCGTGTCGGTGAATTCCTGCGTCAGCGGCACGCGGTCCAGAATGGGAACGACGCCGCCGATCTCGAGCACGGGAGGTGCCGCCGCAACCTGCAGCAGGGGCTTCAACCGCACCGCACCCGAACCGGAAACGGGTTGGTACTCGACCGTCAACAGCCCCTCGTCAAGCCCAAATGCCGCGTCGGCGGTCGCGAGTTTCAGCCCCAGGATTCGGACTTCCCCGATGCCCAGCGCCCCCTCAACCGTGCCGAACGAACGCAGTGACGCGACACCGGCACGAAGTCCACCGGAAAACTCGAACGGGCGCGGACCCGGCTTCCCGGCGAACGTCACCGCGCGCACGCCGGACTGGACCCACTTCGCCGAGAGGGCGTCATAATCCACTTCCAACGTCCCCGAAAGGACCGCCTGCGCCGCGCCCGGCACGTCACGCACACGCCCCTTCGCGGTGGCGGTAAGCCAGCCCGTCGTCATCCGCGCCGATTCCACCCTGAGCGTCTGCCCATCCGGAGTCAACACCGCCGCCGCCGACACCACGATCCGTTCTTCCCGAACAGATTCGCCGCCGCCTGCGGCGGCCATCACCAGATTCGTCACCGAACCGCCCCCGGTGATCCGCGTCCCGGCCGCCGTCTTTTCGGCCGTCGCCTGCACCTGCGCCTGCCCGCCCATGCGGGGCGGCTCAACCCCTTCCCGCGATACCCGGCGCCACCCCGACACAATCCCCAGATCGACAGCCGCAGACGCGTCGCCGGTAACCGACGCGGCCCGGCCCTTCCGCGGCCATTCAAACCGCAGCGTCGGCACCGACATCCGCGCCGCTGCCGCGGTGAGCGTCAGATCGGATAGATGGAGGAAGCCGTCACTGAACGCCACTTCCACGGCGCCTGCCGCGCGCGCGTCGGGTTCGGTCACCGCCCAGGCATGCGTCTTCAGATCCAACCCCCTCACGGCCGATGTAAACGTCCCCTGCGCCACACACGCATCCATCGACGGCCGACCCGCCACCATCGGTATCGAGAGGGCGAGTTGGTTGTCGGCCCGTGCTATTGCAATCCGCTTCCCGGTCCCGATCTCGGCCGCCAGGTCTTCCACGCCGATCGTCGCCGTCACCTCCGAGCGCTGCCCCTGTTGCGCCGCCGCGATCTGGAACCGGAGTTGTCCGACCATCGGCGGACACGCCATCCACAGCGTGCGGTAGTCGCGTGAAAAGGCGGAGAGATCGACCTGTCCCGAAATCAATCCCGAGTCCAGACGCCCCGCTCCGGAGATCCGCGCGAACGGCAGCACGATGTCCAGGGCGGTCAGTTCGATCGGTTCGGTATAAGGCATGACCAAGCCAAAGGTCACACGCGGAGACGGGACCAGAGGCACCCGCTCGTTGTTGTAAAACACGGCACAATCTTCCGCCGCCGCGTCAAACCGCAGGGACCGAGCCCGCTCCGTTCCCGTGATCACACCCGTGAAGGACAGGGTGCCGCGGTCTGCGCGCATCCCGGGATCCTTGCCCAGCAAAAACCCGAAATCGCGTACGACCGCCGCCACGTCCACGCCGCCCGTGACCGCGATCCGGCCGGTCGGAACCGCGCCCGGCGTCAGCACTCCGAAACGCCCGTCAGCCGACATCCGCGCCCATGGGGTTTGCACGTCGCACGAACGAATCTCCACGCCCCGGATATCCCGCGTGGCCGACACGGTGACCGTGACGTCCCCCGGGGGGGGGGTGTCGCACCCGGGAAAGGCAAAGGTGAATTGCCTGATCGCCACTTCGGCCTCGACCGCTGTTTCGCGCAGACCCGCCGCGCGCACCGACACCTCCGCATCGAGCACGCCGCCCACACCCCAAGCCGCACCGGTCCGCGCTTCCAGCAAGGGACGCGCCATCCGCACATCGAGCCCTTTGGCCGCTACGTGGAGCCGGCCCACGGTCGCCGGATCCTCAAAGGCCCGCGTCATCAGACTGCGTGGTGTCGGCAGTTCTCCCTCCACGGCCATGGATCCGTCGCCCCCCTCGCCCGGCACCACGCCGTCGGCCTCAAGCGTGAGCGGCTTGTCCCAGGTATCCAGCCGCAGCGTCGCGTTCACCCGCTCTGCCAAAACGGTTTCGCCGTCCGCAAACCCGTCCGCCACAGCCCGTCCGTTGCGCACCACAAGCTGCGCGAGCAGGGCGATGCGCGGAAGCGTGACAGGGCGTTCCGCAGGGATGACCGCGCGGACGTCAACCAGCGCCTGCGCCTTGACAGCCGGTGTCACGACCGGTCGATCAACCGGCTTGACACGGATGAGGCGCACAACCGGCTGGTCCAAGGTCACCACCCCGGCGTCAACGGTTCCAATCGGAATGAGACGGACCAGCCCGCGCGAAAGGGTTACCGCCGGGATCGTGACTGTAAGCCCCTGTGACGGATCAGCCAGCCGGAGACCCTTCAGTCGTTGTTCGCCGAACCAACTCAAATGCCAATCGTCCACCGTCACCGAAATCGGCATGATTGAAGCGTTGAGCCGCGCGACGAGTCGATCACGGACACCGGGCAACGACGCGATCCGGGGCAGCAGGGCGAGGGCGAGACCCACGGCGATCACGAACATCCATACTCCAACCGCCCGGCCGAACCGTCGCCGACGCCGTTCACGGGCATCCATCTCCTGGATCTCGCGCTCCGTATCCAAGCCGCTCATATCCATGAGTCTTCCCTTTCCGCATCTTGTGCCCGTACCTCACAAGCCACTGCACCCGGATTTGGGTTACCACTATACACCTTTAACCGCTCGATGGAAAGCTGCCAGAAATTCTAACACTGGCAGCGGGCGCATCCCTGTTTCATTACAGGCTTGAGTTCGGTGGGCCGGAACTCCGATTCCGGCCTTGGAATGGGCCGCAATCGGAGTTGCGGCCTACAGTACCACATCGCAAGGTCAATAAAACAGGGATGCGCCCACTGGCAGCCGCTATCGGGATCCAAATCGGGATCGGGACCGAAATCGACGAGCAAGCAAGGAATTCGGCCCCGAACCCGATTTCGATTTCGACTGGTCGGATGTGCTCAAAATTAGAATTGCTAGTCCACATCCAGCAGCTCTTTCCTGAAATCCCCGTCACGTGGGTGGACGAGACGGTCTTCAGAACCACTTCCGAAGGGTTCTGCGGTATCTCCACGATGCGATTGATGTCTGCACACCGGCGGGGAGCACGCCTTACGCCAGATGCTCGCCGAGACGCGTCAGCGTCCGTGACTCATCCGGCGACAACCGGAGGCATCGGCACATCCATCGCATCGGCGATGGCGCGCAACAGATCCGCCTGATGCGGCGCGACCCGTCCATCGGCCATGACACAGCAGATGCAGGCCTCGATGACCCGTTTCTTGACTTGAGGCGACGCTTCCGCGAGCTTATTGAGCGCCTGATCCACTTCATCCAGCGAAGCCCGTGAGGCATCATAGGGCGGCGATTGCCGGTTGAGCGTCTGCATGCCCTCCCGGAAACAGGCGGTGGCCGCTTCGATGCTCTCCGTACCCCAGGCGGCCAGTGCGGTAAGCACGACCTGCGCGGCCCGAAACACCGCTTCGACGGTTCGGTAGCGAATCGGCGCCGCGCTGACCTTGCCGAATGCCGGTTCAACATGACGCATGATCAGATGCTGGAGGGCATATTCAAACAAGTCAATCTGGTCATCCGCATCGGTCATGCGCTTCACAACGTGGCGAAAGACACGGTAATCGTCCCGCGACAGGATCTTCAGCGTCGGCACAGCCAACTCGGCCAGCGGCAATCGGATGGATGCCGGCAAAGCCGCCGTGACGGCGACAAGCGCGTCCATTCGGGCTTCCGCCTCCGCATCCAGCGACTGGATCGCCTGATCCTGACGCACCCGAACTTCGGGATGGGGTGATCGCAACAGGACGTAAATCAGCGAGCGCGCCGCGACCGGGTCGCGCGCGGCGTCACGCAAGCCGTCCGGCACCGCGGCCAAAACCGTCCGCGCCGCGGCCAGATCAAGCGTGCCGGCTCCCGCTCCCATCCCGGCGGCAAAGCCCGAGGTCGCCGCGGAAGCAACCGGGGCCGCAGCCGCCCACGCCGCGATTTGCGGATTGGACGCCGGGTCGAGGCGGCGAATGCGCTCCTGCAACGGCGGATGGGTGGCAAACAACCCCAGAAAGCTGCTGGTGAGTGCCTCGCCAAAAAAAAGGTGGCTGGCCTCTGAGGCATGCGCGTTGGCAACTTTGGACCCTTGCTGAAAGCCGCCGATCCGCCTCAGCGCGCCGGCGATCCCGAACGGATTGCGGGTATATTGAACGGCCGAGGCATCGGCCAGAAACTCGCGCTGACGTGACACGGCGCTTTTGATCAGATTGGCGAAGAAAACGCCGATATAGCCGATGATGATCATCGCCAGGCCGAGCATCGGCAATGGATTGCCCCCCCGTTTGTTCGAGCCGCGCGAACGCCCACCGCCTCCGCCCCCGCCCAGATAAGCGGAGCGGAGCAGAAGCCGTCCGATCACGGTGATCATCAGAATGCCAAAGAGGATTCCGATCAGACGGATATTGAGACGCATGTCACCATTGACGACATGGCTGAATTCGTGGGCGATCACACCTTGCAGCTCATCGCGCGTCAGTTCCCGCACACAACCGCGCGTCACGCCGATGATCGCATCGCGCGGCGAGAAACCGGCGGCAAACGCGTTAATTCCGTGTTCGGCATCAAGCAGGTAAACCTGCGGAACAGCCACGCCGGCCGCCAACGCCATCTCCTCGACCACATTCAGCAGACGCCGCTCGTCCGGATCGGTCGTATTCGGCAAAACCGGCCGCCCTCCCAGCGACCGCGCCACGGCGGCGCCGCCTCCGGAAAGCTGAGCGGTTTTGAAGAGCGATCCGAACAGGACGATCATCACCACCCCGACGGTCACCCACAGCAGAACGTCGGGCTGCCAGAGCCCCGTGTGCTCCTCGGATTTCGAGAGCCCGAACGCGCCCAGCACGACGATATACAACGCCAGCACAATTCCGGCGACTGCCATCGCGTACAGCGCCACCAGCCAACGGGTCCGCCTGCGCGCATGATCCTGATGCCCAAAGAAATCCATGCTTGCCTCAGAAGGTTACTTTGGGCGCCTCGCGTTCGGACGCCGACGTGATCTCAAAGAGCGTCGCCGGTTGGAATCCGAACGCACCCGCCAGCAGGACGGCGGGAAACCGTTCACGCGCGATGTTATAACTCATGACGGAATCGTTGTAAGACTGCCGCGCAAAACCAACCTTGTTCTCGGTCGACGTGAGCTCCTCCATAAGCTGACCCATCTGCTGGTTGCCCTTCAGATCCGGATAGCGCTCGACGACCACCATCAGGCGACCCAGCGCGCCCTGCAGCGCACCCTCGGCGCCCATCAGCCCCTGCATGGCCTGCGCTTCTCCTGGATTTCCGGCCGCGGTTTGATTCGCGCTCACGGCCTGATTGCGCGCCCGGATCACGGCTTCAAGGGTTTCGCGCTCGTGTTTGAGGTAGCCCTTGGCCGTCTCGACCAGATTGGGAATCAGATCATAGCGGCGCTTCAATTGCACATCGATCTGGGCGAACGCATTTTTATAGCGATTACGCTGCGTCACCAGTTTGTTGTAAAGTCCGACCACGAGAATGGCCACCACGGCCAACACACCCAACACGATCAACCCGTTCGTCATACCGCCCCTTTGTTTGTTTCACCGCTTACGTCCGCAGAACCCTCATCATCGGATTCTCAAGAGATTTCCAACAGCATATCGCGCCACCCGCTCATACGCAACAACAAAGAACGCCCGTGGAGGCCCTCACGTTCGCATGGCAGTTTTGATGAGGGTTACTCCTGAATCGTAATCCTAATCTTGATCTTAATCTAATTGGGATGGGCAAATGCTCATCCCCAGTGCAATGATGGCCTAGATTCGCTTCCAGCATGGAAGGGAATCGTACAGTTTTTTTAGACTCTGGTCTTCCCAAATTTGTGTCTGCGGTGCCATGCCAGGCAGTCGGGTTCCGGCCAGTACTTGGGGGCGCCAGGCAGAAAAAGGCGATGTCCGTACTCTCCTCTGGAACACGGAACACGGGCAACCGCCAGACGTCAGATCATTTACGAAATTCCCTCAACATCCGCCAGAATAGACTCCACAAGACTATCCAGCATGGTGAACACGGCCTCCGTCTTGAGGGCGAACCGCAAGTGCCTTCGCCGGCTCGCAATCGGTTTGCCGGGATCTGCAATTCTAGGATCATCCGTTATCAGCGGAATCGCTATCTCCGAAAGTTGCCGGGCTAAGTTGCCGATCTCCAAGTGGTCGGGATCCGATGCGTCGAACCGTGGCACAACCCGGTTCGGCAAGGTGTGCAGGTGGCGCGGCCCCAATTCGCCTTCTGGGTTAAAATCTCGAATGGCCGTGGTAAGCGCGTCGGTGTTGAACACGCCGGTTCGATACCAAGCCTCGTCTTCGGTAGTCACAAGACTCCAATAGAGCGTCTGATCGATCACAATGTCGGGCTGATCGGCAACCCTCAGCATCGCCGCACAAGCAATGCCGCCACCAGCCCCGTTGAAAACAAGATACTGGTCTGCCGGGAAGACCTGCCGCGTGAGTTTCGCCCGCTCATCAATGTACTCGTGAAGTGGCTTGCGGATACCAGCGCCCTTCATAGCGCGTTCAATTCTCTCGAACCTGCGGGCCGTCTGGGTCATGCCCTCCGTGCGTATGGCGGCAACGTCCATGACTTCCCACCGCCCCGCGTCGTCACGTCGGGCCGGAATGGCGATTCGAGTGAAATTCCCATCGAGGACGAAAGGCAGGAGATTCAGCGATTGCGCCATCCGGTGGATGAAACACGGTGCGGCATATCCGTTGAATACGGCGTCCTTGAATTGCTTCGCGTCTTTCACGGCAAAGAAGCTCGGATCGCGCCGCCCCGGTGTCTTGACACGCCATTCCGGCCCACGCTCACTGGCAATCTGGACGCATACCGCTGCCCGAGGCATGAGGTCGGCACCCTGTGGAGGGATTTCGTTGGAGCCGGCCGCAATAGCCGCCGATGCATCGCCCACCACCCAGGCGGTGCGGTTTCCGAGCCGACGTACCGCAAAAGGCGCAGGCTGAATACCGGCAGGAGTTGCGATGGCACCGGTTGGAGTAATTCGTGCAGCGGCAGCAACCTCTGTGCATTTCGTGCCGATCAGACCCACAGCCCGAATCTTGAACGTACCGGGCGCCACGCCCCAGATCTCCTGTACCCCGAATGGAACCGGCCGTTCTGCGGCAAGATAGTCGCCATCCCGCAGCTTGGCGTGATGCTGACCGTTCAGTACCGTCCCGGGAACAAGGCAGGCAACTCCTGCGCCTGCCTTCAGGTAGCGGTCCACCGCGTGCAGAAGATGCGTCGTGGCGAGTTCAAGATGCAGATGCGCTGCCCCGCTTGGCTTGATGCCGTAGGCCTGGGCGCGCTCCGACAGGTGTTCTTTGTATGGATTCTCGGCGAGTTGGCTCATCGTCAGCCACGGGGGATTCGACACAAGGCCGTTGAATTGTCCGGCCAGCAGTCCGGGCCTGTATGTGTTACGCAGTATGAACGCCCAGATGCCATTGCGGTTGGCGATCACGAGGGCACCCATCCGACGGGCAAGCTCGAATACGGCTCGTGAGGTACAGTCCGTTTCTTCGGCGGAAAGCTCGATTCCGTGCTTGTGCGCCAGGCCGGTCACCAGTTGCCCGGCGCGCTCCGCGGTTATGTCCGCCGTTCCGCCGCTATCGCGGGCGCCGCAGGCTTCGTCATAGCACCAATCGACAATATCGTCAAACATCGCTCGCTGTTCCGGACTGACAAGGCTGGCGGGTAACGAGACCTCGTGGCCATCCAACTCCACCACAATCTCGGACGCGTCTCCGGGCATGGGCACCCTGCGCGTGGTCGGGGTGACAGCGAAAAGCGAATCGGCATGGTAAACCGGCACCGTCGTCTGTGCCTCCGAACCGCGTATCTCAGCCGCAAGGGTCACGACCCACGTGGTCTTGGCCAGCATAACCGCCAGGGGATCGATGTCGAAGCCCGTCACTGCGGACACCAACTCGTCGAAGGATGCTTGCGGTTTGGCCCTTCTGGCGGCTTTGATCACCTCCGCCATGATCGAACCGGAACCACAACACATATCGATGAAACACGGCGGTTCATTCCGCGGCAGCAGGCGGATGCACTTCTCGGCCAGGGCTCGCGCGATCCATTGCGGGGTCCATTCCTGCCCCAGCAGTTTGCGCTGGGTCTTGCGCGCAAGTTGAGACATCAAACGGCCAAACAGGTCCTCTTCCTGCACGGTCGAGAAATCATAGGCGTACAGATCGGCCTGTATCTCGCGCGCAACCGGCAGCACATGTGGCAGATACTCCGAACGGAGCATCCATCCGAAGTAGTCCATCTCGACCATGTTACGGAGATGGTAACGGGTCTCGAAGAACTCCCCGGTCAAGATATCCGCCAATTCGCGTTCGTCGCTCAGGCATGCGTGTTCCTCCAGAGTATTGGCACACAACAACCTCGCCAGGATCGCAACGTACGCCTCGTCCACGTAGGCGTGCGCCCGGAACTCCCCCTCGGCACGTTCCAAGTAGTCCACGAACCGGGACCACAGGTCGGTCGCCAGCCTGACCGACACATCCGCCGCCCGTGCATCCCGAACCATTCGCAGCAGCGACTCGGTGTGCCGCCCGTATGCCGGGCTCTCCAAGCCAAGGTCCCCGGCGATGAACCGTGAGCTGATGGGGCGCGATTGTTCCCGCGCAAGATGCTTTCTGAGAAAGGGTTTGAATCGCAGAGCCGTTTCGTCATCGGCCGATTCTGCGGTGAAGGACTCGACTTCATCCAGTGTGACGTGCTCGGGCGTACAGTAGCCCGGCGAGACGCCTTCCGCGACATGAACATCATAGACGTGCCACTCGACCGTGTCCGACAGAATGCCGCGCACCCGGGATTCGGAAATACCGGATCGGATCGCCCCAGCCGCATAGTCCCTCACCTGCCGAAAGCCTCCGCTACGGCGCGCTTCATCACGCAGGTCCGGCTCGAACTCGATAACCGTGGAGCGTACCAGGGTGTCAATGAAACGGTTCGCCGTCCCACCGCCGGCCGTGGCAATTCGGGTCGCGGCTTCGGCACCTTCGGTGTAGTGGTCGATCCACGCCTGATCGGCGGTATCCGGAAAAACCTGCCGCAACCGCGAAGCCAACTCGCTGCGCAGTACAGCTTCCGGTCGCCCCTCGTCGCGCAGGCGGCGGCAGCGGGTGATCATGTTCCGAATCGGTTCGAGATTGTCTGTCATGTTATCTCCTCTGCCTGGCACGTTGCGCCTGCCCGATAAATGACTGAAGGAGGTCGCGCGTACGCAACACCCGAGCGGCTCCGACTCCTCCCGCCGGCTCTTTCATCAGCCCCCCGATGATCACCCCGTCAATGGCATCCGTCGGACACGTGGCGTCCGTCGAACTCAACCGGCCGATCTCCCCATCGTCGAGCACCGGAACGGGCAACCGCCTGAGTTGCGTCGCCTCCAGTTTAAGCGCGCCGCCCCCCATTGGAGTGCCTATCGCCTCCATGCAAGCGCGAGCCCACGTACTGCGCAAAAGGGCACATATCGCGGTGCGCGTCCACCGGGCATCGTCTGACCACAAGGTCGAAAAATTGGCGTCAATCACGATCGGCTCGCTCAAATTAATAGCGGCCTGTGGCGTCAACTGATTCACGCGGGGCACGAAAACATCCGGACGATGGCGGCGGGCAAGGTCGGGCAGCATGTACCAGAATCGCGGGGTTCGCGGCCGGCTTCCGATCTTGCTGGCGGGACGCGCATTGGTCCCGACCGCCGTGAGTTCCGAGATGCGGCCGGCGCGCGGATCGCCCCCAAGTCCCGTCGTCGCGGCACGACGGACGTGGTCCGCCAGTTCCGCAGGCATCGTGGAGGGCGGCTGCTCCCGCAACCGTTCGTAGATGTCCCGCGCCGACTCTACGGTCTCGCGGTCTTCCGGCAGTACATATCGGTGCAGATCGAGTATTCGGCCGGGTGGGAGAATGCCTTGTTCATATGTCTCAAGCTCGGCTTGCCGCCGCAGAACGGGAACGAGGGTGTCCGTGGGAACCGCCAGGCAACTGCATCCGAAAAGCTTGCTTAGGCGGACGCCGGCAAGGCCGTCATGCCTGTCTTCCACGAAATCGACATAGAAGAAGTCGTTGCAGCCGGTACGCAGTCCTTGGCTAACTTTGATGCCGAGCGATTCCAGTCCGCACAACCTCTCCGGCCGAAAATCCAGAACGGTTGCAATAGCCTGAGGCAGCAACCCATCGATCCCCTGCGTTATGCCCCTGAACAACGGCAGGTCGCCCGCCAGCGGTTCCACTCTGGGCAACCACCCTGACCGGGCGCAGCGCGTCAGTACATCCGCAGCTTCGTCGGCATGCTGTCGTTCCTCGCGATGGATGCCTTGCCGACCGTCGGCTCCGTCCCCCGCGCCCTGCACCCAGGCGGCGAACTCGCGCTCGGGATCGTCCGATGGAAAAGCCGCGCCGACCAGACTCTCGCCGCCTTGGGCCTCGGGGGCGATCTCGATCCAGCGGCAATGCCCCGGACTCCTTTCCCGCTGCGCCAACGGCATTTCCGTTTCCTCCGGCCGGAGGCGCGTCGCCACAACCAGTTGCGTGCGAACCAGCGCGCTGGAAAACCACCCGCGTTGCCGGTCCGCCACCACGACATCGAGAGTGAAAAACCGGGCGAGCACGTACAGCAGGACATCGGCATAGTCGCGGCTGCGCCAGGTGGCCGGAGCCACCAGCGCCAGCGTTCCGCCCGGCTTGACCAGCATGGCAGACAGCAACCAGGCCGGAACCGACAAATCGGAAAGCCCCGAATAGCCGCCAATCAAGGCGCGCCATACCGGCATTTCGCGCTTGTACGGCAAGCCGTCAACCGCGCCAAGCAACGCCGCGCGCATAGCTTCGGGTGCCGCCCCGTCAGCGCCAGCCGCTCGACTCTTGGATGTGGTCTGATATCGTACGTAGGGCGGATTCGTGATGACGAGGTCATAAGCCCCGAAATCGAGTTGGCCGAGCGTCTCCGGAGCAAAAGCTGAACCGGCGCGTACATGGCAGGCAATCTCGGGCGCCGCCTCCTGCCAGGCGGAAAGCCGGTCCCGGCATACCGCAGCGGTGGTCTCGCATATCTCGATGCCGTCGAGTCGCTCCAGTTGCAGCCCCATTCGGCGACTCCGCTCGACCACGGCGTCCAGCAGATCGCCCGTGCCAGCCATGGGGTCTATGGCTCTGTGGCAAGGCTCGCGAACGCTGATGGCCGCCAATAGACGGGCAAGCGGGACGCCGGAAAAGAACTGCCCCAGACGTTTCCGGCGGGCGGCGGGAATGCCCACCTCGTGCGACGCCGCGCCCATACGCGCCCACAGCAGGCGCTGCGCCTCATCTTGCCTGACCTGCATATGCCGCGCGCCTCCCTGGCATCATTTCGTAGAAAGCACCGGCGTCAATGGGGACATCCTGCCTCGCTTCCAGATAGTGCGCCACCAGCCTCGAATACAGCCGTTGCGCCGTGGCCTCGTTCGGATCGCTCGACAATGCCGCCCGATCCGCCAGACGATTCGCCAGCACCCATACGTCCGTTGCGTCTGCCGCCGCCTTCGGCGGCGTCTTGCCGAGCAGGATCAGCGGATCGCCCTTCACCGCCCCGGCGGTCCGCACTTGCTTGAAACTCCCTTGTGTTTTATCGAGAACGCTCGTGTTGGCGACGGTGAAACCCGCCTGCTCGCAAGCGGTCCGCAGCGAATTCCACACTTGCGCGGTGGCGGAGTGAAAGACAACGGTCGCATGCCCTTCCGGCCGCAGCACCCGGTTTAACTCCTGGAACGCGCGCTGGAGCAAGACCTGGTAATCGTCAACCGTCTTGTGTTGGTGGGGACTGACAATCGCCTCTTCCGCCGCATCGGTCACACGGCCGAGCCATGCCTCATTGATGAAATTCACCTCCGCATAGGGAATGTTGCCGCCGAACGGCGGGTCGGTAAACACGTAATCCACCGAACCATCCGGCAAATCCAGATCGAGACACGACGCATTCCGCACCTCGACTGCGGCTTCATGGCCGTGGATCATCCCAAATGCCGCCGACAGTGTGTTGATCTTGCGGCGGACCCCGGCAAAGAGGTTCTTCTCCACCGGCAATCCGCTGACATACAGCACCCCCGGCTGCCCGCTGGTCACGACCAGGTCATCCTGCCCCTGCTTGGCCACCACGCGCGTCATGATCGTCGAATGCGCCGCATTGTAGCTCAAAAGCCAGAACCGCAACGCCCCCTGAAGCTTGCGCGGAAAACGATCCACCGCCTCCCACAGCGCCGAAAACGCCAGCAGATTGCGGCGCGTGTAGAAGTGATGCAGGTGCGACATGCCTTCGTGGTAGCCGGCCCGATACAGGTCGCCCCACGGAACCGGCGCGTTCGGGACGCACCTGGGCAGGGGCGTTTCCGCAATCCGGCCTTCAAAATCCTCGTCGCCGGTGTCGGCCATGCGCGACCAGGTCTTGCCGCTCGTCTCGCCATAGACCCATGCCGCGCAACGTTGTCGCACCGTTCGTTCCTGGCCCAGAAGCTCGTCCGTGACGGACTTTCGCATCCGGCTCGCTTTATCTACTGGTGCCGTATGCCGACAATGCGGACACCGAAACACGTTCGAGATATTGGCAGGCGCGCGACTGACACAGGCATCCCACAGACTGACTTCCCGTCGGCAGCCGGGGCATTTCAGCATATCCGACCAGACCACATAGCGGATCGCCCCCGTGTTCCCCTCGGGATCGCGGGCGCTGTACAGCCAATCCCAATCCTGGCGCACCTCGGCGAGCAGACTTTCAGCCGCGCTGCGGAAGGCGTCCGGCTCGGGCGGATGGCACATTACATCCGCGACAAACGACCCCAAACCGCCCAATTCGTACAGAACGGCCTTGCGTGCGCCCCAGCGCACCGGAAGGTCAAGCCGCTCCGCTTCGCGAAGCATCGTCTCCGTCGGACAACCGCAAAGGATTGCCGCCAGTCCCGTCGAGCCGCTGCCGCCGAACCCATCCAGCACCGTCGCGCCCGGAGCGGTATGCGCCGCAATGAACAACGCGATCACCTCCGGCGAAATCTTCGTCGGATAGGGAAACGCATTGAACAACGGCCCGCCCCGCGTCGACCGCATCGCGCGGTCATAGAGCGTACCGTACGGCGACTCCGCCGCCATCTTCCCTTCCACCAATTTTGGCCCTTGTGCCACGTCTATATCCTCATACTCGCCGCTTGCTTCATGTCGCCCAGCAGTATACCCGATTCACCTCGGGAAATAAAGTCTGCACATGCGCTGGTCCGGTCCCAGCAACTCATTGCACCGAACGCGGTATGCGCTGCAATGAACAACGCAATCGCCTCCGGCGAAATCTTCGTCGGATAAGAAAATGCATTGAACAACGGCCCGCCCCGCGTCGACCGCATCGCGCGCTCATAGAGCTGACGGAACATCTTTTACCTATTCATGGCTGCACTATTCTCGAACTTTTGTCTTCACGCATGAATCTGACGCAACCAAGCGGCCTCGTCCTCCTCGTCCTCACAACAATCAGTGGCACCGTAATCGATTCTTAGTTCAGCATAATGGCGCACGGCGTCATCAATCCAAGATGTGATATCCGCCAGTTTCTCAGCCAACGCCACATAAAAGTCCTCCAATGAATCAAAATCAGCGATCGCGCGGTTGCTGATCATGTCAGTAATCCATGCATACGCCAGTGGAGCGGATTCGGCAGAGAAATCGTTGGGCGCGCGTAACTCATACTGAAGAACACAACGCTCTGACAGCGTGTTCTCATTGGAATAGATGCGGACACCATAGAACTGTACAAAGGGTGTTTCTGTAATGATGTCCCACAGGTCCATCTTTATCCAGAAGTGCGCAAACACCACTTTGACATGATTCCCGTTGGCAAGCCGGAAGGTGCAAGGGTCCATATCCGGGTATTCATCCCAAATGTCATTCGCGTACATTGCCTTCCCTCGATTGACAAGTGTCTTATGGACTGGTGTGTCAAGAAGATATGCGACACTGCGCCGCCATGCAACGTTCAATGCATGTGACCAATCGAGAACGACCGCCACCTACTAAACACCTCTGATCCGATCTGCTCCCCATCTGAAAGACACAATTTCATATAGATGAGGCGCTTGCAAAACCCTGTTTTGCAAGTGGAGTGTTCAGTGTGCAGGTTTCAGGTTTCGGCTAGCATCTCGCTCAACCACAGTGAGTTGCGCGTTCCTGAAACCTGAAACCGGCGCTTGCGGGGGTTTTGCAAACGCCTCAGATAAAAAAAGGGCCTGAGTCATGTGGTTTACACAACTCAGGCCCCTGGAAAAAAAGTCCCGGCAACGCGCTACTCTCCCACGGGCTAACCCCGCAGTACCCTCACCGAAGATGCTCTTCACTTCCGTGTTCGGAATGGGAACGGGTGTTTCATCATCTCTCTGGTCACCGGGAAAAAAGAAAGGACAGTTTGGGTTTTCGATTGCTTCGCATACCGTGGCGCCATTTAAAAAGGGCAAGCCACTCGGCGTATTAGTACCGGTCAGCTCAACGCATTACTGCGCTTACACCTCCGGCCTATCAAGGTCGTAGTCTTCAACCCGCCTTTTGTCTGGCCGAAGCCAGAGGGCGGTCTTGTCTTGGAGATGGCTTGGCGCTTAGATGCTTTCAGCGCTTATCCGATCCGCACATAGCTACCCGGCGATGCCGCTGGCGCGACAACCGGAACACCAGAGGTGCGTCATTCCCGGTCCTCTCGTACTAGGGAATGCCCTCCTCAAACCGCCTACGCCCGCAGAGGATAAGGACCGAACTGTCTCACGACGTTCTGAACCCAGCTCGCG
>CAZOJL010000028.1:0-27386 GCA_964580075.1 uncultured Akkermansia sp.
ATCGATCCGAGCGGCATCATGACCTACTTCCATGTGCTCGACCTTGGCCAGGCCGGGGAAGACGAGTTGATCGGGGATGGCTTGGGAAAAGATCCGTGTAAGGAGAATGGTGATGGCAATTGACGTGACACTACCGCGGCAGGGATGGTCGATGGAAGAAGCTGCCTTTGTTGAGTGGATCAAGAAAGACGGCGACACCGTGAAGGCTGGCGAACCGTTGTTCGCGGTCGAGACCGACAAGGCGGTGCAGGAAATCGAATCGCTGGACGCAGGGATCCTGCGGCTGACGGCGAATTCGCCCAAGAAGGAAGATAAGGTGCGGGTGGGGGACGTGCTGGGGTATCTGGTGGCCCCTGGCGAGGCAACGCCGACGGGGAAGGCGGCGATGGCCGTATCCGAACCCGGCGACCTATCGGATACGGTCCAAGGACCGGCGGCGGTGGAACGCCGCCCTCCAGACATTGAGCCGTCTTCTGGAGGGCGCGGTTGCACCCGCGCCTTACGCTCGGTTTCCACCGCCCGTCCCGTCTCCCCGCGCGCGGCGCGGCGCGCGGTGCAGGAAGGCGTGGATTTGCGCGCGGTGCAGGGCACGGGCAAGGGCGGTCGTGTCCGGGAGGCCGATGTCGTGGCGGCCATCCAGGGGAAATCCGCGCCAGCCCCGGCGGCGTTCGCGCCTGTGACGCCTGCCGTGCCGCCCATTCCGGGCCGTGACGAGAAGGTGACGACGCTGCGTCGGACCATTGCCGACCGCATGCACCGCAGCAAGACAATCACCGCGCCGGTGACGTTGACCACGCGGGTTGACGCGGGCGCGCTGGTGGCCCTGCGCGAGGCGATGAAGGCGAAGACTGCGGGAAAGAACGTGCCAGCTTACGGCGATATCATCATGCGGGAAGTGGCGCAGGCCCTGCTGGAACACCCGGCGCTCAATGCCCGGTGGGAGGACGACCATATCCGTATCCCTGACTCCGTCAACATCGGGTTTGCGGTGGACACGGATGCTGGGCTGATGGTGCCGGTGGTGCGCGACGCGTCGAAGCGCACGCTGCCGGAGTTGGCGGATCTCACGCACGATCTCGCGGAGCGGGCCAAGGCGCGCCGTTTGGCGCCGGAGGAGATGAGCGGCGGGACGTTCACCATCACGAACCTGGGCATGGCGGGGATCGACGGATTCACGCCAATCATCAACTGGCCCGAGTGCGCCGTGCTGGGCGTCGGCCGGATCATGAAAGAGCCGGTTGTGAAGGAGGCGCAGGTCGTCATTGGCGACCGCCTGTGGCTGAGCCTGACCTTCGATCATCGCATCGTGGACGGCGCGCCTGCGGCGCGGTTCCTGGAGGCGGTGCGCGGCAGGATCGAACGTCTTTAACAAGGACGAATGGCTCAAAACAAAGGCGGGGGTCTCGAATGCAACGTGTGTCAGATTCGGTCGTCAAACCATTTCGGACTGCGATCCAGGTCGGCGTGGTCGTGCGCGACATCGAGCAGAGCATGGCAGCCCTGACTTCGATATTCGGCATCGGTCCGTTCCGGGTGGTGGATTGTCCGCTGCCGGAGCGCGAACAACAGCAGTTCTATTACGGTCAGCCGACGCGTTTTCGGATGCGGCAGGCGTTCGCCGATCTTGGATCGGTCGAATTGGAACTGATTCAGCCGTTGGAGGGGCAGACGATCTGGTCCGACTTCCTTGCCGAACATGGGCCTGGCATTCATCACATCCGCTTCAATGTGCCTGATGAGAAGGCGCTGACAACCTATTTGCAGGACAAGGGCATTGGGAAGACGCAGGAGGGCGCGGGGATCCGCGAGGGCTCGTACTGGGCGAATTATGATACGGAAAAACTGGTCGGCTTTGTCATTGAGATCCTGCAACCCGCCCTGGGCAGCGATGGTCGGACCCCAGGTGTTGTGAAACGGGAGACGAAGGAGTCATGAGCCTGCTGGAATTTCAATCCCGCGGTTCTTAACACGGCGACCTGGGATCGAGCTGCGGCGCTCGTGGTGACGGCGGGTATATCGTGTGGTGAGCAATGACGTACGATCCATCCATCATCGTCGTTCGATCCGTTTGCGCGGGTATGACTACACGCAACCGGGTGGGTATGAAGACAAACCGATACAGGTAATACAGCTATGAACACAATTGACATTCCGGTACTGCCGGAAGCCGGAAAGACGGGAATTGAGTTTTTCACGCGACATAAGGAGGCTTACCTGAAGTATCGGTGAGCGTGGCAGTCTGTGGAGTGAACAGTAAACAGTGAACAGTAAACAGTGAGCAGTAAACAGTGAGCAGTGAACGGGCGATGAAACAGACAAAGATAACCCCGCGTAAGCCGTTGCTGGCCCTTGCGGTTACCGACGAAGATTGGGCTGCCGTATCGCGCCGGGAACTGCTCTGGATGTACCAGCAGATGGCGCTGATCCGGGCGTTCGAAATGAAATTGCTGACGCTCAAGGATGCGAATCTGGTCAACGGTCCCATCCACTCCAGCGTGGGGCAGGAGGCGGTGGCGGTGGGGGCGGCGCTGGCTGTCCGGCGTGAGGACAAGTTCTGCGGCACGCACCGGGCGCACCACCAGTATCTGTCCAAGGCGCTCAGCGCCTGTGCGCCGGGCGGCTACGATCCCTTGCGCAATGGTCTCACCGACGCGATGCAGGCGCACGTTCTGACATTGATGAAAGAGATCATGGGTCTTGCCGAAGGGTGCAGCGGCGGTCGCGGCGGTTCGATGCATCTTTACAATGCCGACATCGGCGTGGCCGGCACCAACGCGATTGTGGGTGGAGGCGTTCCATCGGCCACCGGTGTGGCCTGGGCCGACAAGATGCTGGGGCGCGAGTTCGTCACCCTGTGTTTTTACGGTGACGGCGCGGTGTATCAGGGGGCGGTACACGAGGCCTGCAATCTGGCCGCGCTTTGGAAGGCGCCGATCATCTACGTGATCGAGAACAACCAGTATGCCGTGGCCACTTCGCGGACCGAGGGCTGCTCGGCACCGCATCTGTGTCAGGTGGCGACGGCGTATGGCATGCCGGGGTTCTGTGTTGACGGCATGGATCCCGTCAGCGTGAAAAGCGCACTGCAGCATATTTTGGCGGATCCATCCAATCTGCCGTGTGTGCTGGAGATCGAGACCTATCGTCACTATCACCACGCCGGCTGTATTCCGGGAAGCGCGTACGGCTATCGGAGCAAGGAGGAGGAAGCCGAGTGGCAGCGGAAGGATCCGTTGGCGCGCTTCGAGGCATCTCTGCGCGACCGGCAGGTCGGCGAATCACAGATGGAACGACTACGACAACAGGCGCACGCCTGCGTTGAGGCGGCCGCCGACGCAATTCTGGAAACCACCGTCACCGGCGCCACGGTGATTCGCGACGGCCTATGGCCCACGGCGGAGAGCGCAGTCTGCGGCTTGCGTGATGAACGGACCCTTGAGATCGGTCCCTTCGCAGAGGTGGAGACAGCCGAATACACGCGCGAGATCAAGTTTCCCGATGCCATCGCGGCCGTCACCGGCCGTTGGTTGGAACAGGATCCCACGGTGGTCGTCATGGGTGAGGAAGTCGCCAACATGGGGGGCGGCGCGTATGGGGCGACCAAGGGACTGGCAGCCCGGTTCCCTGGCCGGGTCCGGAATACGCCGATCACCGAGGCGGGGTTCAGCGGACTGGCGTGTGGGGCGGCCATGAACGGGCTGCATCCGGTCGTGGAGTTGATGTTTTCCAGTTTTGGTCTGGTGGCGGCGGATCAGCTTTTCAACCAGATCGGCCAGCTCGGTCACATCTACGGCGGGCATGTTTCGGTGCCGCTGGTGGTGCGAACCCGGATTGCGGCCGGCCTCGGTTATGGCGCCCAGCACAGCATGGACCCGGTGGCGCTCTTCGCGCTCTTTCCCGGATGGCGTATCCTCGTGCCGACCACACCGTTCGACTACATCGGGCTTTTCAACGCGGCCATGAAATTGAAGAGCCCGACCCTGCTGGTCGAGCACCACGGGTTCTACGGCGAGAAGGGAGTGATTCCGGATGGACCGCCCGACCACACCGTGGAGATCGGAAAAGCGGCGGTGCGGCGTCAGGGCACGGATGTCACGGTGCTGGCTTACGGGTGGGGTGTCCGGTTGGCGGAACGGGCGGCCGCGCAACTGGCGGCAGAGGGGGTGTCGGCCGAGGTGCTGGATTTGCGGACGGTGGACGATGCCGGTGTGGACTACGAGGCCATCGGGTGTTCGCTCCGCAAGACCGGCGCGCTGGTCACCGTGGAGGAGGCTCAGGCCTGCAATGGCCTTGGATCCAAGCTGATTCGGGCTTGCGAGCAGCGTTGGTTTGATTACCTGGACGCGCCGGCGGCATCTGTCAACGCGCTGGATATTCCGCTCGGCGTGTCGCGGCGCCTGGAACTGATGTGCCTGCCGGATGTGGAGAAGACGGCCGCGGTCATACGAAAAGCCGCGCGAAGGGAGGTCTAGCGTGCCCATGAATCTATTGCGATGCGACCATATTCACCTGATTGCCGTGGACGTGGAAGCGACCCGGCAATGGTATGTCCACGTGCTGGGGGCCCGGGTTACATTCCAAGGCTCGTTTCGCGGCTCCACGGTGTACTACCTGGACATCGCCGGAACGACCTTCGTTGTTTTCGGGCAACTGGAGAACGATGCGGCACCGGTTCCGGGCACCGTGGCCCCGAAGACCGGTGTTGACCATTTTGGGTTTTCGGTAGGCAATCTGGCGGAAACCATTGCCGAGCTGAAGGATCTCGGCGTCAGAATCCTGGAGGGACCGGTCCTCGTGCGGTCGGGCTTGCAGATCGCCTATATCGAAGGACCGGACCATATCCGGATTGAACTTTGTGAACGGAACGGTTGATGCCGCAAGAGGCGGAAGGAGACGACCATGGAGTACCGGTTTCCCTATGACGATTTCGATCCGATCGAGATCCCCGACCGCCAACTGTCCGGCGTCTATTCCATTGGCGCGGCCGGCGGTTCCCGGCGCCCCCCCGGGCAGCTCATCGCCGATGCGCTGACGAATCCGATCGGGTCGCCACGGCTCAAGGACCGGGTTCGACTCGGCATGAAGGTGTTGATCGTTGTGGACGACAACACGCGATCGACGCGGACCGAATTGATGTTGGCGGCGGTGATCGCCGAACTATCGGGCGCCGGGCTTGTGGATCACGACATTCAGGTGCTGGTGGCCCTCGGCACCCATCGTCCGATGAGCCGTCTCGAGATGGAGCAGAAATACACACCCGGCATCGTTGCCAGCCATCGATTCATCCTTCCCAATTGGCAGAACGCTGGCGATTTCGAGATCGTCGGATCATCGGGGGATTTTCCGGTTCGCATTCATCGCGAACTGTTGAAGGCCGATTTCGTCATCGGCGTCGGGCAGACCGTGCCGCATCTGATCGCCGGTTTCGGCGGTGGGTGCAAGATCATCAATCCCGGCTGCGCGGACGCTGAGACGATCGGGCGCATGCATTGGCTGTGCAGTACGGCTGAGGATGGGCGGCTGTTTGCCGTGCGTGACAACCCGGTTCGCCGGGTTATCGACGAGGCGGGCCTCAAGGCCGGCCTTAAGTTCATCATCAACGAGGTTCCCGGAAAGGACGACGCCATCGCCGGCGTGTTTGCCGGCGATCCCATTCTGGCCCACCGCGCGGCGTGCGACTTTGCCCGGTCCTCGTGTACGGTCGCCATCTCCGAACTCGCCGACATTGTGGTGGCCGATCCGTATCCGTCCGACCTGGATTTTTGGCAATCGCTCAAAGGGTTGAACGCGGCTTGCAGCGCGTTGCGTCCGGGCGGCACCGTGATCTTCGTGGCGCCCTGCACGGAAGGGGTGTGCCCGTCGCACCCCGAGATTGCGGCCATCGGTTTCAGGCATCCGGCCGGCCATATCGAGAACCTGGTGGCGACCGGCCGGCTCTGTCCGATCCCGGCGGCGGCCATCTGGCTGGGCGCGCGGATGCTCGAACGGGCGAATGTAATTCTGGTGACAAAGGGTGTGTCGGCGGCTGAGGCCACGGCCTTGGGC
This sequence comes from uncultured Akkermansia sp., assembly GCA_964580075.1. GTDB lineage: Bacteria > Verrucomicrobiota > Kiritimatiellia > RFP12 > JAAYNR01 > VGWG01. The sequence goes on from CAZOJL010000028.1 coordinate 6,046, forward strand.
CTCGAGCATGCGTCCGACCCGGCGACGGCGCTGGCGCTGGCGCTCCGGCGGCATGGCGCCGAGTCCCGCATCAACGTGCTGCACAAGGCGGCCAAGATGATCTGCTCGGTTGGCGGCACGGACAACAGAAGAGGAGTTCGCTTATGAGTGGAACGGCACAGACAGTCTCAAGCATTCATCACATCCGGTTCAATGTGCCGGACGAGAAGACGCTGACCGCCTACCTGCACACGAAGGGCATTGGAAAGACGTAGGAGGGCACGGGGATCCGCGAGGGATCCTACGGGGCGAACTACGATACGGAGAAACGGGTCGGGTTTGTTGTCGAGATTCTACAACCCGCCCTTGGCAGCGATGGTCGGACCCCGGGTGTTGTGAAACAGGAGACGAAAGAATCATGAGCAGTCAACCGTTCGATCTGACGGGACGTACGGCTCTCGTAACGGGAGCGAATCGCGGACTCGGGCGGCGTTTCGCTTTGACCCTGGCGCGGGCCGGAGCGGATGTGGTCATTACGGCGCGCCGGGCGGACGCGCTGGCGCCGGTGGCGAATGAAATCCAGACGATGGGTCACAAAGCACTGTGTCTGGAACTGGATGTCACGGATCACGCCAGTATCCGGCGGATGGCAGCGGCAGTGGACGCTGCGGGCTGGAAGATCGATATCCTTGTGAATAACGCCGGCTGCAATATCCGAAAGCGGGCGCTGGATATCACGTGGGAGGACTGGAACCAGGTGCTGGACACCAATCTGCGCGGCGCGTTTTTCGTGGCACAGGCAATGGCCCCGGGGATGATCGCACGCCAATATGGCCGTCTCATCAACATGGGCTCGTTGACCTGCGTGTTCGGCTACTCCGGGATCGCGCCATACTGCGCCAGCCGCGGCGGTATGAAACAACTCACCATGAGTCTGGCCGACGACTGGGGTGCCTACGGCATCACCGTCAACTGCCTGGCGCCCGGGTGGTTCCAGACCGAGCAGACGGCTGCGCTCTACGAGAATAAGGAATGGCTCGCCTACCTGTGCGATCGTCTGCCGTTGAAGCGGCCCGGGCAGGTCGAGGAACTGGATGGTTCGCTGCTGTTTCTGGCCTCGGAGGCCAGTTCGTATGTCACGGGCCAAACCCTGCTGGTGGATGGCGGAATGTCCACCGGGGCGACACGGGCAATGGTGAAGAATCTGACCCCCTCCCCGGGTGCGCACTCATAACGAAGGAAATGTGAAGATGATTTCGCATGATCGAGTTCGCTGCGCGTTGAATCATGAGGAGCCGGATCGCGTTCCCATGGATCTTGGCGGCTCAGTCGTGACGTCAATTGCCTTATCGGCGTACGGCGTGCTTCGTGAACATCTCGGCTTGCCGCGCCGGGATATCCGGGTACTGGAGACCGTTCAGCAGATCGCCGGCGGCATCTTTCAAGAAGGCTGGCTTGGCCGGGAGACGGTGGATCAACTGACGGATGTCGCGGGGCGTGTCAAGTGAAAGGCAAACAAGTCAGGAAAGAGGAACAGCTATGAAGAAGATCACGTCAACGGCAAACACAGCATGGTCTGATGTAACGATAATTGAATCTCCGGAGCCGACGCTTACCTACCGTTCCGGGATGGTGGTCTACGAGGAGTCGCTCACGGGCGGACGTTTCGTCGGCCGCGGCTGGAACGGGGCTGGGCTGGTCAACTTCTACGACGGTCGTGTGCAGCCGGGTAACGACGAGATGTCGCACGCGTTCCGGCTGGAGATTGACGGGCAGTTGTTGATGTCGGACTGGGAGTGGGCGGGGTTTGAAGTCAAGCGCCGGGACCAGCCCGTGGCGGCCATGGGCCGGCCCTTTGACTGTCATGCAATCGTCACGCTCCGGCACAAGTTGCGTCCGGTGTCGGTGAAGGTTCATACGGGGCTGGACGGCACGGCGGTGCTGACCCGCTGGCTGGAGATCACGAACACCGGCAAAGCCGTCGCGGCGGTTGCGGTTGCGGACACCTGGAGCGGCCGCATGCAGACCACGGCACGCTGGCGCGAACGGCTGGCGTCGGGCGCCGCGCTCTATTCGGTCGGATATATGGCCAACCCGCATTGGGGGAATGAGGGCGACTTCCGCTGGATGGATCTGCCCGACGCCGGCTACGTCATCGAGGGGCGCTACGTGCGCGACCGGTACCGTCATCCGATGTTCGTGCTCCGCAACAACGCAACCGGCGAGCATTTTGTCGGCCAGTTCGCCTGGTCCGGCGGCTACGTGTTCCGGTTCGATCTCGATGCGTCGCCTGCCACTTCAGATGCGGCGGCGCATCTGGCATTCCGGGCCGGGATCCATGGCCCGGCGCCTCAACGCACGCTGACTCCGGGCGAGACCGTCAGCACGCCGGAGCTGCACCTGGGCATGACGTTCGGCGATCTGGATGCCGCGATTCAGGCGATGCACGGGCATATCCGCCAGACGGTGTTCATGCCGCAACCGCGCGGGCGCGGGTGTTGGATTGAGAGCGGGATCGGTCCGGAAATCGAGATCACTGAGGATCAAGTCTGGCACGCCATCGACTGCGCGGCGGAGGTGGGCGCGGAGGTTTTCTTCATCGATGCCAGTTGGTATGGAGCGCCGTACAGTCAATGGTGGAACACGGTAGGAGACTGGGAATTCAACCTGAAGCGTTTTCCCAAGGGCGTCGCGGCGTTTCGCGACAAGGTCAGGGCGGTCGGCATGTTGTGGGGCCTCTGGATGGACGCGGAACGGATTGGATCGGAAAGTCGCATTGCCAAGGCGCATCCCGAATGGGTGATGCGCGGGTTCGACGGCCAGGAGATCGGCGCCATGCTCGATCTGACCAATCCCGCGGCGGCGGCATGGATGGAGGAGCAGATTGCCTCGGTCATCGAGGGCAACGATCTCGACTTCTTCCGCCTGGATTACAACACCCACGGTTGCGGGCGCATCGAGCGGAACGGTTTCGTCGAGAACCACTACTGGCGCTATTACGAGGCGCAGTACGCCATCTATGACAGGCTGCGCGCGCGATTCCCGAAGGTGATCTTCGAGAACTGCGCTGGCGGCGGCGGGCGAACCGACATCGGCATGGTGCGGCGCTTCAGTCACACCTGGGTCACGGACTGGCAGATCGCGCCGCGGTCGTTCACCATCACCAACGGCATGACCATGGCGCTGCCGCCGGAATCGGTGGATCGGCTCATTGGCGGGCAGAGCGGGCATACGGCGGCGGAACTCGACTTCCAGTGGCGCCTGCTGCTGTTCGTCCGGCCCACCTTCGGCTTTCTGAAACCCATGGGTTCCGAGTGGAATCCGGCGCTTCTTGCGCGACTCAAGCACTGGGTGGCGCTCTACAAAGACTTCGTACGGCCATTCATGCCGTCGGGGCGCATCTACCATCACACGCCAGTCGCAGCCGGGCCGGAGCCGCGGGGATGGGGTGTGCTGGAACTGGCGTCGGAGGATCGTTCGCGCGCGATTTGCGGGCTGTTTCAACTGGGCGATCCGACGCAGTCGGAGTATTTGCTGCGCCTGCGCGGACTAGATGCTGGTCGCCGCTATCGCGTCACGAGGGACAATACTGGCCAGACCGGCGAGGTGGACGGCTTCACCCTGATGAATCAGGGCCTCACGGTGCGGCTCGAAGGCGCGCTGACGTCGGAACTGCTGATTTGCGAGGCGGTATGAGGTTGGTAACGAAAGGCCAATCACAACGCAGGCAACGAACACAAAGAAAGAGAAACTATTCAGGTACTGCCGAGAGCCGAATGAGATAGGGGGAAATCAGAACATGAAAGAAATTGATTACGCAGCGATCGTGAATGCGGACGAAATGCAGGATGCGCGCCAGTGGCTGGCGGACAGGCTTGATGCCTGGACGGCCGAAGGCTCTCCTCACGCCGCAACGATTGTCTGCAAAGCTCAGGGTTGGGGCACTTTGCAGACAGGCCGGTCGGTGACGGGGGGTGCACTTTGCCTGGATGGAAGGACCTACAATGCGGGGCTGGGAACTCACGCCGACAGCGAAATCGTCGTGCGGCTGCCGGTTGGCGCTCGACGGCTGACCGGTTTGTGCGGTGTGAATGACAGCCCGGATACACGGCTGAGATCCAAGGATCTGGTGTTTAGCGTGGAGGCTGGTGGTAAAGAAGTCTGGCGGAGCGGCCCGCAAACTGTTGCCGACAAGCCAGCGCGCGTGGATGCACGGCTCGGCGGCTGCCGGGAGTTCACGTTGAAGATCAAAGGTGTGGTTGACTGGGGGCATGCGAACTGGGTGGATCTGAAGGTGACCCTGACCGATGGCACAAGCATGGTCATCGGCAAGCCTTCCGACGTGCACGGGTTCAGCTTCACCTACGGCGGCAAACCGTCTGCGGCGTTTCTGGCAACGTGGAAGCTGAAGAAGCAGCGGCTGCCGGAGAAGGACGGCGTCATCCTGCACCGAATCACACGCACGGACCCAAAGACCGGGTTGGCGGTGATCGGCGAGATCAAGGAGTACACCCGGTTTCCTGTGGTGGAATGGGGAATCCGGCTGAAGAATACGTCGAAGCAGAAGACCCCGGTTCTGGAGGCTATTCGGTCTCTGGATGCGACGCTGCACATCGGATCGTTTCCATACTTGAACCACTGGAACGGGGATTACTACTCACCCGACGGCTATGAGCCGTTCCGGGTGTCGCTGGCGCATGGGGAGGAGTATCGGTTCTCGCCGATGGACGGCCGCCCGACGGATCGCGCCTGGCCGTATTACAACCTCGAATGCCCTGACTCCAATCGGGGCGTGATCGTCGTGATCGGCTGGTCGGGCCAATGGGCGTCCTGCTTCCGCGGTCTTGGCAACCAGCACATTCAGGTCACCGCCGGCCAGGAACTGACGCATTTCAAACTCCTGCCGGGCGAAGAGGCACGGACGCCGCTGTCGGTGCTGATGTTCTACCGCGGCGACCGGACGCGCTCGCAGAACCTCTGGCGGCGCTGGTTCCTTGCCCACAACATGCCCCGTCCGGGTGGGCGACCGATGCAACCGCATCTCGCCTGTTGCGGCACGGACGAAGGCGAGGAGTTCACTGGCGCCACGGAAGAGAACCAAGTCCGGTACATCTCCAAGTTCAATGAACGTGGCATACATCCGGACGTCTGGTGGATTGACGCCGGTTGGTATGAGTGCCGCACCGACAAAGGTCTGGGTGAACGGCGGTGGTACCTGACCGGGACCTGGAAACCAGACCCGGCCCGGTTTCCAAGGGGATTGAAGCCGATATCGGACCATGCTGCCAAGGCCGGCGCCGATCTGTTGTTGTGGTTTGAACCGGAACGGGCTACGGAAGGATCTGAACTGGACGTCAAACATCCGGACTGGTTGCTGACGGACGGCAAGGGGTGGTACGGCAGCAGGCTGCTGAATCTGGGCGATCCGAATTGCCGGAAGTGGCTGACCGATCGGGTGTGCCGACTGATCCGGGATAACGGGATCAAGATCTACCGACAAGATTTCAACTTCGAGGCCCTGCCGCGTTGGCAGGCCGATGAAGCAGATGACCGCCGCGGCATGACCGAGAACTTGCACGTGCAGGGCTACCTCCGATACTGGGACGATCTGTTAGCCCGAAATCCCGGGTTGTGGATTGATTCGTGCGCCTCCGGCGGCCGTCGAAACGATCTGGAAACCATGCGCCGCGCCGTGCCGTTGCACTACACCGATTACGGTTACGGGGATCATCCCGTGAAGCTGGCCTTTAACCGCACGCTGTGCGAGTGGATACCCTACTTCAAGGAGTTCTCGCTTTCTTGGGATCTGGCGGGCAATTCGAGATTTGACCCTCAGGTGGACAGCTTCTCGTTCCATTGCGGCATCGCGCCCATGTTGTTTGCGACGCTCGACATTCGCAGGGACGATTATGACTTTGCGTTGGCCTCTAAAATGATCGGCATCTGGCGTCGGCTTGCCGACGTGATGTTGCATGGCGATTACTACCCGCTCACGCCTTATCATCGTTCGCCGGGCCAATGGGTAGCGCGGCAGTTCGACCGGCCGGAGGAAAGACGCGGCTTTATCCAGGGGATCCGGCTCCCGAAAGCCCCGGAGGAAACCCTGGTTGTGTACCTGCGGGGCCTTCGTTCTGATGTCGTGTATCGGTTCGAAAATCCGGAAACCGGCGAGATTCGGGAGTTGACCGGTGCCGCGGTACAACAGCACGGTTTTGCCTTTGCGCTGCCGCAACGATCGGGATCCATCTGGTTTTACCAACAGGAACGAGTTGAATGAGAAGCGATAGGACTAAAATGCATTCGCAAGCACGACTTCTGCGATTCAAAGCGCAGGACTTGGAGGACTTCTGCCGCGACGTCTTCATCTCCTGCGGCTTGAACCAGGAACAAGCCACGCAATCGGCGGAAGTGATGGTGGCCGCCGACGTGCGCGGGATTCCTTCGCACGGCATTGGCCGGCTGTGGCGGTATGTGAACGGACTGAAATCGGGGCTGATGCTGGTGGATGCGAAGCCGGAGATCGTGGCCGACACTCCGGGCTCGCTGGTCATTGATGCACACGGCGGCATGGGGTTTCCCGTGAGTGTGGACACGATGAACCGGATCATTGAGAAGGCGGCGTCCAACGGGTCGGCCTTCGGTTGCGTGCGGGATTCGAACCACTTCGGCATTGCGGGCTTCTACGCCATGCAGGCCCTGGAGCACGACATGATCGGAATTGCAGCAACCAACACGGCCGCTCTTGGGCTGCCGACGTTCGGGCGGCAGGTGATGTACGGCACGAACCCGCTGGCATTTGCCGCGCCGGCCGGGGAGGAAAAGGCCTTTGTGCTCGATATGTCCACCACGGTGGTGACGCGCGGGAAGATCGAGGTGTACGATCGCCTGAACAAGCCGCTGCCAGAGGGTTGGGCCGCCGGGAGCGACGGCCGGCCCACGACGGATGCGCACGCGATGATTGACAACCTGCTGCACCGGCGCGGGGGCGGCATCTTCCCGCTCGGAGGCGAGGGGGAGCAGTTCGGTGGGTACAAGGGATATGGATTGGCTGTCATGGTGGATATCCTGTGCAGCGTGCTGTGCGGGGCTTCGTTCGGCCCGCAGGTGAGCGATACCGCCACGAGTTCGGCTCGCGTGAGCCACTTCTTCGGCGCCATCAAGATCGGTGCCTTCCGCGATCCGGCCGAGTTCCGCAAGGATATGGACAAGATGCTGCGAGACCTGCGGCTCAGTCCTCCGGCAGTGGACGCGGAGCGCGTGTACTTTGCCGGGCAGAAGGAGTTTGAGCACGAAGCCGCAGTGAAGCGTCTGGGCGTGCCGCTCTTTGCGGAAACCGTGGCGTCGCTTGAGAAGATCAGCCGCGAGATAGCGGTGCCGATGCCCCGGGCGTTGGAGAAGTGATGAAAACGAAGGATGCAATTATGAGCAACAGGATGGAAAAGGTTGTCAGACTGTTCGTAACCAGTGGATTGTTGATGGCCTTGTGTACCGGTCAATCGCTGGGAGATGATGTCATGAAGAGCTGTACCGTTCAGACGCTGAGTGGTTCCTGGAAGATCGCGGCTGACCCGGAGAACAAAGGTCGCGAGGAGAAATGGTTCGAAGCGGCACGCGCCGATGCCAAGGATGCCCCCGTGCCCGGCATCATCCAGCAGGTGTTGCCGGCGTATCACGGCGTCGCCTGGTACTGGCATACCTTTCGGCTCATTCGCGCTCCCGTCGGGGACCGCGTCTTCATCCGTTTCGGCGCGGTGGATTACCTGGCGGATGTGTGGGTTAACGGCAAGCATGCCGGCTCGTACGAGGGCGGCGAGGCGCCCTTCGAGTTCGATGTCACCGAAGTGCTCAAGCCCGACGGCGACAACGTCGTCGCCGTGCGCGTGCTCAACCCAACGGAGAGCCCGATCGACGGCATCGTGCTCAGCCAGACGCCGCACCGCAACAAGGTTGTACCCCCGCAGGCGGGCAGCGGGTTCAACTATGGGGGAATCATGTACCCCGTGCAGCTACGGTACCTGCCGGCGGTGCATGTGGCTGACCTGTTCGTCCGCCCGGACCCGAAGAGCGGCCGCATCGCCGTGTCGCTGACCGTCCGCAACAGCGGCAACGTACCGGCCGGTGGACAGGTTTCTCTCAGCGTGGCCCCGGCGGCCGGCGGCGACGAACTACAGGGGCTCCAGAAGACGACGAACTTCCCGTCCGGCAGTTCCACGCACGAACTGAACCTCGATATTGCCCAGCCGCGGCCGTGGAACCTGGACGACCCGTACCTCTACCGCGTCACGGCTACTATTTCGACCGGTGACCAGCGCGTGCATGAGTACTCGGTTCGTTGTGGTTTCCGCGACTTCCGCGTGGTGGACGGCTACTTCCATCTCAACGGCAAGCGCCTCTTCCTCAAGAGCACGCACACCGGCAACCACGTGCCGATCGGCCAAACTGTAGCCGTGCTGCCGGATCATGTCCGGCGCGATGTGATCAACGCCAAGGCGTCCGGGTTCAATTGCGTGCGCTTCATCGTCGGCATGGCGTGGCCGGAGCAGCTCGATTTCTGCGACGAGATCGGGATGCTGGTGTACGAGGAGTGCTACGCGAGTTGGTGTCTGTGCGACTCGCCGAAGATGGCTGAGCGGTTCGACCGCAACACTTCCGATATGATTCTGCGCGACCGGAATCACCCGAGCGTGGCCATCTGGGGATTGCTGAATGAGACGAAAGACGGTCCGGTGTTTCGTCGGGCGGTCGAGTTTCTGCCGAAACTCCGTGAACTCGATGTGACACGGCTGGTACTCCTCGGCAGCGGGCGGTGGGACGGGCAATGGGCCATCGGGTCGGCCAGTAATCCGGGCAGCGACCAGTGGGAGCACGTCTGGGGCGTTGAGGGGCAAGCCGGCGGCCAGGAAGCGTTAGGCGACGGCGGCTACGTGGGTCAGGCCGGTGATGCGCACTACTACCCTCAAACTCCGCAAACTCCGCAAACGGATCGCTTCATTCGCGAAATGGGGCGCGACGGCAAGCCGGTCTTCCTCTCCGAGTATGGGATCGGCAGCCTGTTCGACGTGATCGGCGAATGGCGCGGGTTCGAGCAGGCTGGCGCGCGCCCCGATCTGGAGGATGCCGCGAGTGTAAAGCACCAGAGCGAGGCGCTGGCGGCTGACTGGAAGCGGTTGGGCTTCGACGATGTCTATCCGTTCCCCGAGGATCTGCTGCGCGAGAGCCAGCGCCTGCACGCACGCCAGCGTACGCTGGGGTTCAATGCGATCCGATCCAACCCGAAGTTCTGCGGCTACAACCTCACGGGCATGCTGGATCATGGCATGACCGGGGAGGGGCTATGGACGTTCTGGCGGCAGTGGAAACCGACGACATTCGACGCGGTCAGCGACGGCTGGTCGCCTCTGCGCTGGTGCCTGTTCGCCGATCCGCTGCACGGCTATTCCGGGCGCGAGATCACGATCGAAGCGGTGCTGGCCAACGAGGAGGTCCTCAAGCCGGGCCAATATCCCGCGCGGTTCCGGGTGATGGGGCCGGCGGGCCTCGTGTGGGAAAAGTCGATGGTTCTCACCGTGCCCGAATCCAACCCGTTCGCCATTTCCGCCATCCGCGAGACGATCAAGCTGGAAGGCCCGGCCGGCCAATACACGTTTGCCGCGTCGCTTGAGCGCGGCGGTGCGGCCACTGGGGGACGTTTGACTTTCTACGTTTCTGATCCGGCGACGCTGCCGAAGCTGCAGGGAACCGTCGCGACCTGGGGTCTCGACGCGAAAGCACAACAGTGGCTGATCGCCCACGGCTTGAAGGTCACGGTGATCGAAGCCGTTGTTCCCGAGGATGCGAAGCTGATCCTGGTTGGCATGCCCGGCAACGCGGGCGATGCCAAGGTGTGGGAGGAACTCAAGCAGCGCATGTCCGGTGGCGCCACGGTGCTGTTTCTCGGTCCCAAGCTCTTCATCGAGCAGGCTGCCGCGAAGGCCTGGTTGCCTCTCAAGAATACGGGCAGTTGCTACACGTTCTACGACTGGCTGTACCACAAGGAGTGCGTGGCGGGGCGTCATCCGGTTTTCGAGGGTCTGCCCGGTGCCGGCATCATGGACATGGACTACTACGGCCCGGTCATTCCGCACGAGGTCTTCGCGGACATCGACACACCCGATCAGACGATCGCTGCGGCGTTCGTGACGGGATATCACGGCATTCCCGACGGCTACGGGTGCCGCATCCTGATCGGCGCCTGGCGCAGCGACGAGGGCCGGTTTATCCTCAGCACGCCGTACATCCTGGAGAACCTCGATGTACATCCAACGGCCGACCGGCTGCTGGCCAATCTGGTGCGATACGCGCTTGCCGGGAACCCAGAAAAGTGAACGCTGTGCCCACGACAAAGAGATCGTTATGATAGATTCGAAAACAAAAGAAGGAGATTCGATGAAAATGAATGGCACATCTATCGTGATCGCGGCATGCGCATTGGCGGGGTTGCAGAGCGGTCTTGCTCAGACGAACGACATTCGGTTAGGCAACATGAAAGCCGGGAAGATTCTGTTTCTCGGCAACAGCATCACGGCTGTCCCGCTAGCCGAGGGGAAACCCTGGTGGGGCGCCTCCGCCAGCGACGCGGCCAAAGACTACGCGCACGTGCTTGCCGCCGCCATCGAAGCGAAGACCGGCGGCAAGTTGTCCCTGCTCCCCACCACCGGGCAGTATACCAAGCCCGACGGCAGCGTGGACCAGAACGACTCGAACGTCATCAATAGCGCCGACGTCTTCGAGCGCGGCTACGCCTCCTACAACGCCGCGAAGATAGCGAAGCAGCTCGCTTGGAAGGCCGACATTGTCATTTTGCAGTTCGGCGAAAACATTCCGCCGGCGCCCTTCAACGCTGACGTCTTCAAGACCGGCTTGAAGAAGCTCGTGGCCGACCTCAAGGAAAGCAGCAATCCGCATATTTTTGTGACCGGCTACATTCTCGGAGCGAATGCGGTCATTGACGAGATCAAACGCGGCGTCTGTGCGGAAGATCCGCCCCATCGCGTCTTTGTCGACATGAGTGGCGTGGGCAAGGATTCCGCGAACATCGGCGCACTCAGCCATCCCAGCGACAAAGGCATGGCGCTGATCGCGCAAACGTTGCTGAACGCGATTTTGGCGCATTCGGCCACCGTCGCGTCGGCACCTCTTACGGTATCGCCGCCGGCTGCCGGAATCCGGAAAGATGTCGGCAAGTTCTTCGCTGTCGATCCGGCGCAGGTCAAGGTCGGCGGGGAGATAGGGCGGCGCATTGATCTGGCGATCCAGAAGAATCTTCTCGCCATTGAAGTCGAGAACCAATTTCTCCAGCCATTTCGCCAAAAGCAGAGTCGGGCGATGGACTACGTCGGGATCGGCAAACTGATAGACGCCACGGTGAGCTTTGCCCATTACAGCAAAGACCCCAAGGTGGTCGAATTGAAGGATCGTCTGGTCAAGGAGCTGCTGGCCACCCAGCTTGACGACGGCTATCTCGGATCTTTTCCAGCCGGGGCGAGAATTGCCCAGCTCTTCGATGAGCATGAGATGGCCTACAATATCCACGCACTGGTAAACAACTACCGCTATTTCCGAGACCAGCCGTCGCTCGACGCCGCCCGCACGCTGGCTGACTATTACGTCAAGAACCACAAGAACGCCGTTGCCACACGGGATCCGAAGCTGGTATGCAAAATCGACATCGAACGCGCCCTGATTGCGCTGAGCGAAGCCAGCGGCGACGCTCGATATCGAGATTACATCGTCGAGCGGCAGGACCAGCCGACGCTCGACGTCGCTCGCTTTGACGATCTGTGTCACTGGAAGTTGCCGATCGATGTTGTGGGCTCAGGCCAGTTAACCAGCCCCCAAATCCACGCGTACACGGTCATGAACATCTGTCTGGCGCAGTTGGATTTGTACCGCGTGCAACCGGATGAGGCGCTCCTGACCCAAAGCCATCTTGTCCTTGACCATCTGACTAGGCATGACGGCTTAGTGATCTCCGGAACGTGCAGTCTGAAAGAGCAGTTCAACAATAACCAGGAAACGCAGGGCGGTGTGGGAGAAAGCTGTGCCACGGCTTATCTTATCCGCATGACGCACTACCTGTTGCAATTGGAAGGCAAGGCGTTCAATGGCGACATCATGGAGCGCGCAATCTACAACGCGCTCTTCGCGGCCCAATCGCCAGACGGACGCAGCTTGCGCTACTTCACAGCTATTGACGGCCCGCGCAAGTACTGGGACAAGGACTCCTACTGCTGTCCCGGCAACTGGCGGCGGATCATAGCGGAACTGCCGGAAATGATATATTATCGCTCCGCAGACGGCGGAGTGATGGTCAACCTCTACACGCCCTCAACGACGGACGTGCCCGTTGCCAGCAACCTCACCGTGCGTCTGCGCCAGGAGACGGACTATCCGAACTCAGGCAAGGTGGTTATCAAGGTTGATCCGTCGCGCTCAGCGGAATTTCCGGTGAAGCTGCGCATTCCACGCTGGTGCGAGTCAGCGGCTATTTCCGTCAATGGCCAACCGGTCGGCGGTCCGGTGAAGCCTCGAGAATGGAGTTCGCTCCAACGTTTGTGGAAGACCGGCGATGTTGTGTCGCTGGAGATGCCGATGAAGACCCGGTTGGTACGCGGACGCAAGTTGCAGGCGGGCAAGGTGGCCGTGATGCGCGGGCCGCTGGTCTTCTGCTTCAACCCCGCACGGCAAGCCGCCCGGCAGCCCGTCGCGGAACTAAAGGTCGATTGGACCACACTCGCCGGGCCCGTGCCGGACCCAACCGTCCGGCCCGACGGCCTGGCTCTGGAAGTTCGCGCCTGGGGCTCCGCCAGCGACCCGAAGAAGCCGGCCGACCTGAAGCTCGTGCTCAGCGAATTTGTCGATCCTGCTGGAGAACAGACGTATTGGCCAGCCGCCGATCCGAAGACGGGTGTTGAAGACGAACTGTGCGAGGTGGTCCAAGTCAAATAGGGAGAAGTGGAGATGATGACCAGCAAAGAACGAATGGCCAGGATACTGAAACACGAGCCCGTGGACCGTATTGGATTGTTCGAGGTCTATTGGCGGGAGACGGCGGAGAAGTGGAGCGCCGAGGGGCATTTCGAGAAGCCGGAGATGATCAGCGATCATTTCGGACTGGATGTGCGGCGCACAGGTGGCGAGATCACGCCGGCCAACTACCGCCTCATCAACCTGATCGGCAATGTGGACGCTAAGGATGAGCTGGTCGAGGAGACGGAAACGACCAAGCTCGTGCGGGACGGCAACGGCGCGCTGCTGCGCTGGATCAAGAACAGCGCCGGCGGACCGGAGCATGTGGGGTTCCGGGTTGAGGACCGGCAGGGATGGGAGGAGCATATCCTGCCGCACCTGCTCGACGAGACGACCTATGAGTGGCGCATCAACTTCGATGTGTACCGCGCCCTGCGGGAGAAATGCACGCGCGATGAGCTTTTCATGACATGCGGTGTGCTCGGCGCGTTTGACTTGATGTCGCCCATGTGCGGGCACGAGAACCTGCTGATCGGCATGGCCGCGGATCCCGACTGGGTACGCCGCATGGCCGACCTTTACGCGACCCTCATGGTCCGGCTCCTGGAGGTCCTCTTCCAACGCGAGGGGCTGCCGGACGGTCTGTGGGTCTGGGATGATCTCGGGTACAAGCACACACCGTTTATGTCCACGGCCATGTACCGGGAGATCCTATTTCCCGCGCACAAAAAGCTCTTCGACTTCGCGCACCGGCACAAGCTGCCCGTGGTCCTGCACTGCGACGGGTTCGTCGAACCCCTGCTCCCTTCGCTGATCGAGGCGGGGATCAATTGCCTGCAGCCGATCGAAATCAAGGCCGGCATGGACCTGCTCCGCATCAAGAAGAACTACGGCGGGAAGATTGCCCTGATCGGCGGCATGGACGAGCGGGTGCTGGAGAGCAACGATCTCGCGGCCGTGCGGCGCGAACTGGAGAGCAAGGTTCCGGCCGCCATGGCCGGTAGTGGATACGTGCTGCAGGTGGATCACAGCGTGTCGAGCCTGGTGGAATATGAGACTTACCGGTTCTTTGTGGAACAAGGCTTGAAACTGGGAACATATAGGAAGGGTCATGACATCGCATGAACGAGTATTGAAGGAGATGAATATGTCCGAGAGCCATGATGGAGCGAGGAAGCAGGTGGAGTAAGTGTGCCGTTTTAAGATAGGGTTTAAGAAGTGAACAGTGAACGGTATACAGTGAAAGGTGGGTATGCATTATGAAACACACACAGGGCGGCAAACACGGAGTGGCACGAATGGCGGGCGTGGTTCTCGCGGGACTGATGGTGGTCGCGGTCAACAGCGCCACAGGTGCCGAGAAAGGGGCGGGGGCGGAGTCGCCCAAGAAAGATGAGATGAAAATGAAGAATCAATGGGTGCAAGAACATCTGACGGATGCGAAGGCGAAGCCGCCGTTCTCGTTCGTCTATGACGGGAAGGCGTCGGAAGCGCTGCTGAGCGAGTGGGCGAAGAAGGTCGATACGAAGAAACTCGACGCCACCCGCACGCAGCACACCCTGACGTGGACGGATCCCAAAACGGGGCTGGAGATCCGCTGTGTGGCGACGGATTACTCTGACTTACCTGCCGTGGAGTGGCTGCTCCACTTTACGAACACGGGGAACACCGATTCGCCGATCATCGAGAAGATTCAGGCGTTGGACTGCAACCTTCCTAGAGACGGCAAGGGTTTTGTGTTGCACCGAGCTTTGGGCGAGGCAAATTCCGAGCGCAGTTTCGCGCCGGTGGATGAGCCACTGCCACCCGGTGACTTGCGCGAGCGTGTTTACGCTCCGAATGGCGGCCGCTCGTCCGACGGGAACATGCCGTATTTCAACGTCGACCGGCATGGCGGCGGGATGGTGCTGGCCATTGGCTGGTCGGGTCAGTGGGAGGCCGGATTTCAGTCGCTTGCCGATGGCAGTCTCCGGGTCCGCGCCGGCCAGCAACTGACGCACTTCACGCTGCATGCCGGCGAGACGGTACGTTCCCCGCGCATCGTGCTCGCATTTTGGCAAGGCCCGGACGACCTGCGCGGGAACAACATCTTCCGCCAGCTCGTACTGAAGCACTACCTGCCGCAGAAGGACGGTCTGCCGGTCTTTCCGCCGATCTGTGCCAGCACCGGTGAAGTCGCTCCGGACGGGACCTACGAGAAGCCGCACCTTGACGCGGTCGCACGCTTTAAGGAGCGCGGCGTCGAGGTGTTCTGGTCCGACATGGATCCGCAACAGTGGTATCCGGGCGGATTCCCGAACGGAACGGGCACCTGGGAGGTGGACAAGTCCAAGTACCCCAACGGCCTTAAGCCGCTGGGCGATGCCATCCGGGCGGCGGGACTGGGGTATCTGCTCTGGTTCGAGCCGGAGCGGGTGGCCCCCGGCACGAAGATTGCCCGGGAGCACCCGGAATGGGTTCACGGCGGAAGCGGCGGCGGGCTTTTCCGCTTCGACGACGCGGCGGCGCTGAAATGGATGACCGAATTGATCGACTCACACGTCACCACAGCGCAGCTCACGTGGGTCCGGTGGGATTTCAACATCGAGCCGCTCGGGTACTGGCGGCGGAACGATGCGCCGGACCGGCAAGGGATCACGGAAATCCGCCACATGGAGGGGCTCTACGGCATGTGGGCGGAACTCCAGCGGCGTCATCCGGGGCTGATCATCGACAACTGCTCCAGCGGCGGCCGGCGCCTGGATATCGAGGCCAGCCGATATGGTCTCCCCCTCTGGCACAGCGACCTGCAGTGTACCGGAAGCCACCCCGAGGCGGATCAGTTGCAGAATGGCGGGCTCTACCGGTGGGTGCCCATGCATGGCTGCGGGAACTTCGGGGTGGAACCGTCCTACGCCTTCCGCAGCGCCATGACGGCGGGGAACATCATCTGCGCCGACAACACGGAAGAGGAGATGAAGAGAAACGTCGCGATCTACCGGAAACTGCGGCCTTACATGCTGGGCGACTTCTACCCGCTATTCCCGCACAGCAACGCCCAGAATGCGTGGTACGGGTATCAGTTCAACCGCCCGGAGCAGACGGACGGTTTTGCGTTGGTCTTCCGTCGCGGGCAGGCCGCCGAGGAGACGACGGTCAAGCTGCGAGGCCTGGATCCGGAGCGCGTCTACGCGCTAACCGAGGTGGACAGACCTGGCGTGACGAATCTGTCGGGACGTGCGCTGATGGAAACCGGCTTGCCTGTCAAGGTGCCCCCCAATGGATCGGCCATTATCCTCTACAACCACCTGTCGGCGGTGGTCGTGGCGGACACGCGTGTGGGCGAGGCGCCTCTGCCGGTACGCTTCGACGGCACGCGGTCTTCCTGCGTTACGGGTAAGATCGTGGCCTACGAATGGACTTTCGGGGATGGGGCGACCGCCCGGGATGCCGTTGCGATGCACACCTACGAAAAGGAGGGGAACTACACGGCCAGTCTGACGGTGAAGAACGAGCAGGGGCAGACCATCATGGATCGCCTCGTTATCGTGGTGACGCCGGCGGATGTGCAGGCGGTGATGAAGGAGTGAAAGGCGGAGAAGAAGTGAACAGTGAACAGTGAACAGTGGACGGTGAACAGTGGACAGTGAAGAGAAACGCACAGCGAGCGGTATGAACAGCATGTCACGAATTGCGGGCTTGGTTCTCGCGGGACGGATGTCGGTCGCGGCCTACGGGGGCAACGGAGCCGAGAAAGCGGCGGCGGCGGAGTCGCCCAAGAACGAGGAGATGAAGATGAAAAATCAATGGGTGCAAGAACATCTGACGGATGCGAAGGCGAAACCGCCGTTCTCGTTTGTCTATGACGGGAAGGCGTCGGAGGCGCTGCTGGCGGAATGGCCAAAGAAGGTCGAGAGTAAGAAGCTCGACAAGCAGCGCTCGGAAGCGCCAAAGATACACAGACGAACAACATGACCGCAGGCGGGTTTGTCGGCAATCCGGACAAGCCGGTCAGCGGCCTGGATTTCCGGCTGGCCACCAATTCGCCGGCGATCAACGCCGGCCTGGTGATTCCCGGCGTCACGGACGGATCCGTCGGCGTTCCCGATGTGGGCGCGTACGAGTTTGGCGGCGTGGCGTGGACCGCCGGTGCTGGCACCGAGCCAATCGCGCCGGCCGCGCCGACCGACTTCAGCGCGACAGCGACAAGCGGACACGGCCTCAGTCTGGGGTGGAGCGACAACGCCTTCAACGAGACGGCCTACACAATCGAGCGTTCGTCGGACGAGAAGAACTGGATCCCGGTGGCAACCCTGGCGGCCGATGCGTTCTCGTATCTGGATGCCGGGTTCCACTTGAAGGCGAGGACGGCGTATCAATACCGCCTAGCGGCCACCAATGCCTTCGGCCGTTCCTCCTACGCGAGCGCAAGTGTTACGACTCCGGTGGCCGTCAAGGCGCCAGTCATCACGAGCCCGTTGGCCGCGAGCGGCTGGGCGAGCGGCGCATTCACTTATGCGATTTGCGCCTCAAACGATCCGGAGGGGGTGACTGCCACAGGGCTGCCGAAGGGGCTTTCCTTGAATCCCATCACCGGCGTCATTGCCGGCATCCCAGCCGCGCCGGGTGTCGCAAATGTCAAGATCACGGCGACGAATGCGAAGGGCTCCGACATGCAGACGCTGGTGTTGACCCTTTTGCCGCCGGGTCCCGCTTCACCCGCGGGCGGAAGCGTGACGAACTATACCGACGCGGGCGGCACGAACTGGACCGCGCATATCTTCAGGACGGCGGGTACGAACAGCTTCACCATCAAGAGCGGCGGCGTGGTGGAGTACCTGGTGGTTGGCGGCGGTGGTGGTGGTGGTGGCGGCGCCTCTGCGGGCGGCGGTGGTGGCGGCAATGTGGTGAGGGGCGAACTGCTGCTCCCCAACGCCGGCACATACACCGTGGTGGTGGCCTGCGGCGGTGCGGCGGCAAGCGGCCGTGCGCCGGCTCAGTCCGGCGGGGCTAGTGCGTTTGGAAACATCAGCGCCACCGGCGGAGGGGCGGGCACTGGGAATGGCGGCGGATCCGCGGGATCCGTCAACAGCGTAACGACGGTTCATGCCGGCGGCATCCGGTTCACGGGCCAGGGCAATATGGAATCGCGTCGAGCGGGCGGCGGCGGTGCCGGCAGCGGGCAGGACGGTCGGGATGGCGCGCCATTCACGGGCGGCAACGGCGGTGACGGCATGGAATCGTCCATCGCCGGCGTGACCACCGCCTACGGTGGCGGTGGCGGCGGCGGCGCGGAGTATCACCAGCAGAAAGGTGTGGTCGCAGGTGCCGGTGGCAAGGGCGGCGGCGGACAGGGCGAAGGGAATCAGGCCGCATACAAGGATACTTTCGGCTGGACCCCGGCGACCCCCGGCGAGGACGGCCTGGGCGGTGGCGGCGGCGGCGCTGGCGGAACCTGGGGCGTGGCCGAATCCTACGCCGGCGGCAAAGGGGGGGCGGGGATCGCGATTGTGCGGTATGTGAGAAGGAAGTGAAAGAGGGTTCAGGTTTCAGTCTGGGAACGAGTAAGCGGGTGGAGTAAGTGTGCCTTTTAAGCATGGGTGTATGTGTGGGAGTAAGTAACGTCATCCGCGTGGCCAGCGGAACACTTACCCGCACTCTTGCTCGCCACCCTTACACGGTTACACTTACGCCACCCGCTTACACGATGTCCGATGAAGGAGCAAAGTAGATGCAAATGAAAAGAAAGACCATGACCACAAACCCCACCACATCTTCACAAACCATCGCGCTCGACGGGCCGGACGCGCCGGTGTCCGCACCGGCTCCTGCCAAGGAGGTCTTCACGGCGCAGGGCGACCGCCATCCGCCGGTGAACCTGGTCTATCCCGCAGCGGCATTCATGCATGCGGGCAAGGGCGGGCGCCTGATCGATGTCACCCAGCCGCCGTTCAACGCGAAGGGCGATGGAAAGACGGACAACACCCAGGCGCTCATCGCCGCGCGCGATTTCATCATGAAGAACCACGAGCCGGCGTACTGCGGCCGCCACCTGCTGAAGGGCAACTACATCCTCTATCTTCCCAATGGAACGTATCTGGTAAGCGACTGCGTGAACCATAACCTGCCGGTCATGGTGGGCGACGGCGTGTGGGCCAATTACCAACAGCATCCGCTGATGACGGACCCGGAGGCGCGCAACCCGAAGCTGTTTCCAGTCGGTTGGTCCACGGAGCAGAACGACAGCATCATCATCCTGGGGCAGAGCAGGGACAAGACCATTCTCCGCCTGAAAGATAATTGTCCCGGCTTTGGCGCGGGCGCGGCCAAGCCGGTGCTGGCGTTCTTCCGCTTGAAATGCGGCTCCTGTGTCAACCAGAACAACGTGGTCGAGAACCTGACGGTAGACACGGGACGAGGTAATCCGGGGGCCATCGGCATACGCTGGAACTCCGCGAACACCGGGGCCATCCGCAACCTGACGGTCCGGTCGGGCGACGGAGCGGGCGTCGCGGGGTTGATGCTCGACGTGATGGCGGCGGAAGGGCTGGTGGAAGACGTTTCGATCCACGGGTTCGACGAAGGACTGTCTCTCAGCGCGGGCCAGTGTTCCATTCTGACGCTGGAACATGCCTTCTTCGGGAATCAGAAGCGCACCGGCATGCTCGTGGCAGACTTCTCACGCTTCGCGGCGAGGGATGTCATCGTGAATGGTGCGCCGACAGCCCTGCGCGTCGAATCCTCCGGTCACGGCGTCATTCTGGACAGTTCCTTCCAGTGCACGAACGGCGCGGCAGCGGCCATTGATCTGGGCGACGGGCATCTCTTCGTCCGCAATGTTCAGACCGCGGGATATGAGATCGCCTTGGCGCGTGACGGCAAAAGCGTGCTGACGTCCCCCAGGGTGGAGGAATATGTCTCGGGCCCCACGCTTTCCACGGAACCCGGCACCCCGGCAGGGAGCCTGCGGCTGCCCATCGAGGACTCGCCTAAGATCCTGCATGAGGCGAACCCCGCCAACTGGGCGAATGTGGATGACTTTGGCGCCTTGGGCGACGGCGTCGCCGACGACACGCCGGCGATTCAGAAGGCGATGAATTCCGGCAAGCCTGCGATTCTGTTCACAAAGGATGTCTATCTGGTCAACGGACCGGTGACGATACCGAAAACCGTGCGGCAAGTGTCGTTTCTCTACGGGTGCGCGATCCGGACGCAATTCTGCGAGGAGGCCATGTTTCGGGTCGAGGAACCATCCTCCGAGCCGCTCCTGCTGCAGCAAAACGCGTACAATTTCGGGGGCGTGTTCCTGGATCATGCGGCGGACCGGACGGTGGTGCTGGAGGATATGATGGCGTTCTTTCCCCATGGTGGACGCAGCGCCATGATGATGGAGCTCTTCCTGAATCCCGTCAAACCGGCGCAGTACGACGACAAGACGAACTGCTGGCGGCTTTATCGCAATGCGACGCCGGCGGGTAAGCCCAAGAAGCTCTTCGTCAACAACGCGTTGGGATTTGCGCCCGGCGGACCGGACAACCGGTTCGCGGTCGAGAACGTAACGGTCTGGTGCCGGCAGGTGAACACCGAGCACTTCCATGGCAACAATTTCGCGTTCCGCCGCTCGACGGCCTGGATACTGGGCTTCAAGACCGAAGGAGGCGAAGACTGCCACAGCTTCAGCGCGCTGGACGGTACGCGTCTGGAAGTTCTGGGTGGATTATTCTTTCAGATTAATCCCCAGACCGTGTCGTACATTCTCGCCAGGGACTCCGCGGTGAGCGTCGTCATGAATGTGGCATGCCAAACCTCGCGGGCACCGATTCTCGAGGATGTGAAAAATGGCAAGGCGAGCGTGATCAGCTTGGAGGCCTGTTCACCGTTGAACATCTCCAGAACCAGAAGAGACCTCAGCGATGTGTCAGCAACAAACTGGCATAACGAGCCCACGCCAAAAGAAGTGCCGGTCATTCCCCTGCTCGTCAATTATAGCGCACAGAATCCGTAGCGCCTGGCTGGACCGCGCCACGGTGGCGGAGTTGGTCGGCCGCATGTGAGGGGGAAGTGAAAGAGGGTTCGGGGTTCAGGGTTCAGGGTTCGGGGTTCAGGTCGTTGTCGCAATCGTTGTCGCAATCTTTGTCGACAATGATTATGATAACGATTGGGACAAAGATGTGAGACCGGTTGGCGATTACGGCGACGATTACGGTTAACGCGGAGAGGCTCTCATATCGTCCACCGTAATCGTCAACCGAAACGGAGAATATGGAGATGCAAACAAAACAGTTCATGATCGCAACTATCCTGGCGCTGGGCCTGGGTTTCTCTGCGGCGGCGGCACCTGCCACGTCGGCCGAGAAGGCGGCGCCTGCGGAGTC
>CAZOJL010000029.1:0-25805 GCA_964580075.1 uncultured Akkermansia sp.
GCTGAGATTACTCATAGGTTGGACTGAACTGAACTGAACCCCGTGAACGGCTACCCTGTTTGATACGTGTACTTGTACGCGCATCCCGTCGTGACGGCCAGAAGGCCGACCAGAACGAATGCGCCAAGCGCGTGCTGGATGGTTTTCATGATCTCCTCCAAGCGCGTGCTGGATGGTTTTCATGATCTCCTCGTGTTAGGTTTTTTAATAAATTCCGCAGACAGGACGCATAGTAGCGCATTGCTCTACGATTTGTCAACAGCGAAAACAGACTGATCGGATCGCACCCGATTCGCGCTCATAGCTCGAACTCGTCCAGTTGAACACACGTCATTTCCATGTGCCTCTTCCTTCCTCGATCACTGTTCTCCGTCCACTGCTCACCGGTAATGTCCCTCACCACCCGGGCGACACCCGGATCCACGTCATGACCGCCCACAAACCCAGCGCCAATAGCGCGGCCAAGCCGCAAACCGCCCCTGCCAGCAACGTTCCAAAGTAAGCCGCGTACCGCACGCCGATGCGCCAACTCCCGGCCGCCGACTCGACCGCCAGCCGTCGTGCCCGCACGACCACAGCGTCGAACCGCCGTCCCAACCGCTCCTCGATTCCGCCTCGGAAGGCCTCGACGTTCTGCGCGATCTACGCCATGTCGGTACTCCGCGTTCAGCCCGCCCGAGATGCCGTGCAACACGCCGTGCACATGGAAGGCGACTCCCTCGTAGGTGAACGAAAGGGCGTCCAGAGTGTGCGGTGGGGTCTCCCGCGCCAGCGCTTGTAGCCGTTCACGCCATTTCGTGCTCTCCCAGTTGATGCTCATCTCCCTTCCTCCAGCAGACTCCACCGATACGCCTTCACGGGTGCGTCGAACCAGACGTTCCCGTCCGTCCCCAGCCGCAACCTCCGCTCTCCGCGGCGCCGCATCCGCCCCGACCGACCGAAGCGACCGGATCGAATCGAGCCTGGAGGGCGGCGGGCCTCCGCCGCCGTGACCGCTACCGCTTCCCCGCCAGCCACTGTTCTTTCTTCTGGCGGAATTGTTCCATCATGACTTGCAGATCCTGCGGCCGCACGCTGGCGGCGAGCGCGTCTTGATCGGTGATGAGGTCGCTCATCCATTTGGTGAGGATGTCCTGGTTCATCGACTGCATGCCGTAGTGGGTCCCCTGCTCGATCGCCTCGTCAAGTTCATCGTAGCGCCCCTTGGCGATCAGATCCCGGATGTAAGGGGTCGAGACCAGAATCTCCAACGCCGCCACCCGGCCGCCCCCTTTCTTGGGGAGCAGGGTCTGGCTGATCACCCCTTGCAAGGCGGCCGCCAACTTCAGTCGTGTCTGGAAATGCTGATCGGGCGGAAAGGTGTTGATGATACGCGAGACGCTCTGCTTGGCGTCGTTGGTGTGCAGCGTCGAGAGCACGAGGTGGCCCGTCTCCGCCGCCGAGGTCGCGATCATCATGGTCTCGGCATCGCGCATTTCGCCCAACAAGATAATATCCGGATCCTGGCGCAATGCGCGCCGCAGCGCTTCGGTAAACGAAAACGTGTCGAGTCCGACTTCGCGCTGCTCGATCACGCATCGAATATCTTCATGCTCGAACTCCATCGGGTCTTCAATCGTGATAATGTGCAATGGCTCGCGCTCGTTGATATGCCTGACCATGGCGGCCAAGGTGGTGGACTTGCCCGAGCCGGTCGGGCCCGTGACAATCACCAGCCCTTTCTCCAGGGCGCAGAATTTCTTGATTGCCTGGGGATGTCCCACCCCATCCAGCGTCGGGATTTCACGCGGAATGCGCCGAAAAGCGAGTCCGGGCGCGTTTCGCTGGGCATACACGTTGACGCGGAAACGGTCGTGCCCTCCCAAGGACATGTATGAGGTGTCTGCCTCATGTTCGCGTTCGTACAGTTCCTGAAGTCGCGTCGGCAGTACCGTCTTGACCATTCGCTCGACCTCTTCCAACGTCACCGGGGGCGCGTCGAGCAGACGCATGGTCCCGTCCACGCGGAGCGCGGGCGGACGCCCGGTCTTGATATGCAAATCGGAAGCTCCGGCCGTTTCCATCGTTTTTAGAAGGGTGTCGATTTCGTTCATGTCATGATCCATCCGTTCGTTGTTATGCATGTATGCCAAAAAGGCTTAGCGATAGGAATTATTCTTGCATGATTCTAAAAAAGCCTGAGGAAGCGCCGGCTATCGGTATGTCCAGCGTCTGAATTCCACTGGAGGTCGCGTACTTCGTGACCGGCGGCGATAACTCCTGCCACAGTGTCGATGCCGATAAGGCGGTTGCCATTTGCACGGCATAGCTGACACCCGCTTGGCCCTTAAACTGCACGCGAAAATAAGGCTGACCTGAAGAAAAAATCCTTTCCGCGCTGACGATAGTCGGGCCGTCCATCATAAAAAAGGCCCAGTTTAGGACGATGTCACCGCTCGTGCAGCCATAGCCCGCCAGCGCGATACGATAGGTTGATCCGCCAGTCGCGCCGAATGCGACACGACTGGCGGTGCCGATCGCATCGTCATTGCTGGCAATCCACGTTAATGCGCCGACACTTGTCCCGGTATAAACGGCCAAAATCGTGTCGAACGAACTACCCGCCGTATCAAAAACCACTTGCCCCGTGATCGGCGATGTCCATGTCCACCAGACTGAAGCCGTTGCGGATGCGTCGCCGTGATGATTCGGCTCGCCCGTCTCCTTGGTCGCGCTCCGACTATCTCCCGGAGCCTGACCGGAAGATCCGCTGAGCGCAATCGCCGCAACGAAATTGTCGTTGGGCGGACCCGCCAGCGGACGATATCCCGTGTCATAAGCGCTGTATGCGCTGACACGGCTGCCAGAGCTGTCCACGGCCGCGCGGATCCAATAATAATAGGGTACCCCGGTTTGCGCCGATGCGTCGTCATAAAATGTGGCGGTCTGCCAGCTTCCCAAATCACTCTTGGTGCCACCGACACTTGTCGCGCGCGACACACGGTAATGACTCGCGCCTGTCACCGTTGACCATGAAACCCGGATTTTTGCCGCATCGGCATCCGTCGCGGCAACGCCACCCGGACCGGAGAGGGCGCGGTATCCCGACACCGACGCGCTGAAGGCGCTTGTCCCCGCGACATTCTTGGCCTTGACCCAATAATAGTAGAGCGTACCCGGTGTGGCGCTCGCGTCACTGTGGCTTGCGGAGGTCGGATCGGCGATTTTCGAGGCTGAAGCCGAATTATTGGACGTATGCCGCCACACCTCATACGTCGTCGCGCCTGATGTCGCGGACCATGACAAGGCGACACTCGCTGTCGAAGCGCCATTGGCCGCAGTCAAGCCGAGCGGAGCGGAGGGTGTCGAGACGTTCTGCTGCCAATTGAGCGTAATGGCACCCGTTGCGCCCGAAAACCCATCGACCGCAATATAATAGACCACGCCGTTTGTGGCGGTAAAGACGATCCGGCTGGTCAGGTTACCGCCATCATCGTCGTTCTCCGCCAGCTTGGTCAAAGCACTCACAGCCGTGCCCCGATAAGCGGCCATCAGGGTATCGAATACACTGCCGACCGTGTCGAAGGTCACACTGGCCGTGGCGGGCGCCGTCCATTTCCACCAAACCGACGCGCCGCCTGAACTGTAATGATTCGGCTCGCCCGTCTCCTTGGTCGCGTTCAGGTTGTTGCCACTGACCGTGCCGCTAATCCCGCTGATGGCAATCGCATCCGCAAATGCGTCATTTGTCACAGACGCGCCGGGCGTCACGCCCAGCAGCGCGTAATGCCAAGTCCACGCATAATCGCCGTAATTGACACTCTGAATATTGTACCAAGCGTTGCCGGAACCGGACCAGCCCATGTTGAGATGGATCTCGTTCCCGTTGCGATATCCGTCGCACACCACGGCATGGCCGCTAGATGCGTTGATGCCGTTGTCGCTCTCCCACATCGCATAAAAGACCGGCCGACCGGCGTCGATGTCGGACGCAAGGCTCGAATACCAACCGGACGGGATGCCGCTCGTCTTCTCCATGTAGCCCGAAAAAGTGTAGCCGAAATAGGGCGCCAAGATGTTTCGCACATCCGATGGGAAGGCGCTGGTGCCGTTATATTCAAAATCGCTCTCAAGCACGACACCGCAATGGTAGATCAACTGCCCGACAGCTTGCTTCTGGGCCAACGAACTGGATGTCGAGATGCTGGTCGGCATGCTGCCCCAGGCGTAGTCGCCCATACCGGCTGAACTGGCGGTCCGCGTTCCCGTGCAGGTGCCGATCAAGTCGGTGTAGCTGGCGTCCCTCAGCAGGCCCGTCGGCTTTTGGTGATGCCGCAGAATCTGGGCCAGCGCGGTTGCGGTGCATCCGGCATAGGCACGGCCGCCAGGCCCCCCGCTTGCGCTCGGCGCATAGTAGTTGTAGGGTTCGTCTTGATCCCAGGAGGTGGAGAGGATCGCGATTCCGGCCACCGCCGTTTGATTGGACGTAGCGGTCGCCAACACGGTCGAGGCCCCCAGCAACGCCGCCCATGCCTCCTCATGGGTCGCCAATCGGGCGCCCGCTTTGCCCGCAGCCTCAAGACTGGCGTGCTCTTGGGCCAGTTCAGTCAGCAGCACGTGCCGCAAGCCGGGCGGCAGGAGGTCAAAAGAGCCCTCCGCGGAATGCGCCTTGATCGGCGGTAACAGATCATCGGAGCGGATCAGCACGAACCCGGCCGGCTGCAAGCGGACATGATAGCCCACCGTCCCCTCGCGATGGCGAAGCGCTTCCACTGCCGCCACGGACAATGCGGCGGTTACCGACAAGCGGCCTTGCGCCACGCCGACGCCGCTAACGGCATAATTCCGCTCCACATAAGCCACCGCGGCCTTACGCGCCTGCTCCCTGTGAATCGGAGCGCCGTCCGCCTGGCGCGCTCCCGCCAGAAACACCAGCGCCGCACACGCAACAGGCGCGCCGAAGCCGCGCCGATGCCATGAACCATCTCTGCTCATCGCCGCTTTCCCCGCCCTTCCCGCCTGCTCTTCAGGCTCTGCACATAACTCTCGAACACCTCCTTGTCGTTCGCCGCATCATACGCATCGCCATGGTCCGCTGTTCCCTCCAGAACCAGTTCCGCCAGCGACTGCTCCAAGGTGATCATTCCCTGTTCGAAGCCCGACTGGATCGTCGAATAGATCTCATGGGTTTTGCTGGTGCGAATCTGATTGGCGATCGCCGCCGTGCCGAGCATCACCTCGCGGGCCGCCACGCGTCCCTTGGGGATGCGTTTCAGGAGTTTCTGGCTCACCACCGCCTTCAGCGAACTGGCCAACTGCGACCGCACCATGGGCTGCTGGCCGGAGGGGAATACGTCGACGATGCGGTTCACCGTCTCGGCCGCGCTACGTGTGTGCAGAGTCGCAAAGACCAAATGGCCGGTCTCGGCCGCTCTGAGGGCCAGTTCGATCGTTGCCAGATCGCGCATTTCCCCCACCAGAATCACGTCGGGCGCTTCGCGCAGCGCCGAGCGCAAGGCGTTTTCAAAATTCTGGGTATGCGTGCCCAGTTCCCGATGGGTGATCACACAGCGGTATTTCTCCTTGTGAACGATCTCCACGGGGTCTTCGATCGTAAGGATATGATACGCCTGCTCGCGGTTGATCTTATCGACCAAGGTCGCCAGGGTTGTCGTCTTGCCGCTGCCTGTTGGACCGGTCACCAGCACCAGGCCCTGCTCCAGATCGGTCAGACGGATAATCGCCTCGGTCAGGCCGATCCGTTCGGGGGGCAGGATCTCTTCGCCCAGCAGACGAAAGACCGCCGCCAAACCGCGCAACTGTTTATGCACATTCACGCGAAAGCGGTAGTCGTCCAACTCATACGAGCAATCGAGTTCCCAGGTCTCGTCAAGAACTTTTAACTGATTCTCCTTCAACGCCGTCCTCAATAGCATGTCCGCATCACCGACGGAGAGTACGGGGAACGACGTCACGGGTGTCATGTCGCCATCGATTCGGGCACTCGGCGTGCGACCAGGCGCGATCATGACATCCGAAGCCTTCATGGCAATGGCCAACTTCAAAAGGGCATGCAGGTTCACCCCCTGAACGCCGCCGCCATCGATTCCACTGGACGAACGCGCCAGGGTATTCGTGGCGCTATTTGGCGCATTGCCTGAGGAGCCGAAGAGTGTGGCGGGCGTCAGCGGCGTCTGCTCCCCCTGCGGTTCGGCAGCGGGCTCGGCAGGTGCCGCCTTTGCCCACGGCGGCTGCCACGGTTTTGCGGATGAATCCGACGCTGGTTTGGGCTGTTCGCTGTCAGTCATGATCACTTCCTTTCACATCTCACCTTTGTCAATCTCCGTCAAAATCGCCTTCACATCACTTCCGCAGGCCTATCCCATTCGCTCCGGACGCGCAGGCGCGCGTCCCTCCACGCTGACGCGAACGCCGCACCACATCCCTCAACCCTTGACCCCGCGTTGCAGAGATTCCTGAAAACTGCTATTCTGGGCAAATGACACTGTGTGTACCAACGGCCGCGAAGATGCTCGCACCGAAAAGCGCCCTGCTTTTCTGGCTCTTCCACGCCCTGCTGCTGTTGGCCGCAGGGATCGTCCGCCTCGCCTCGCCCGCTCTGATCCTCACCCCGATCGAAATCATGCGCGCGGGCAACCTCGCCCCGACAAACGTCTGCGCGGTCGTTGACGAGCGCCTGCTGGCCATCGCCCGCACGGCACCCGATGACGCGCCGACGTTTCATGCGCGGGTGGCCATCCTTAACGGCTATCTGCAAGGCGTCCTCCTGCGAATTCCCCGCGACCACCCGGCCTTCCCGGAAGACTTCGTCTCGCATCTGCAAAAACTGCAGCGCCTTTGCGCCAAGCAGGACAGCGGGATGTCCGCGGGCGAACGGCAACTCGATTTCGTTACGCAACGCACCCGCTTCCGCACGCTCGAACGCCGCCTCCCCAAGCCGCTTCCGCCGCGCTACCTGCACCTCGCCCGGGCCGCCACGGGCCTCCTCGAAGGAACGGGCGCGCCAGCCGTGCTCGTGCATCGCGCGGTTCGTTGCGTCATCACCGGCAAGCTCTCCCCCCAGACGCTTCTCCATCCCAAGGATTGGCGTCGCGAAGGGGTGTTTTTCGCGTTTTTCGTCTTTTACGGCAGCCTCCCGGCGATCTACCTCTTCGCCTGGCTGGCCGCTCGTACCAACAGGCCTGCCTGGGCCGCACCCGGTCTGGTCGGCGTCGTCTACGGCACCGGTCATCTGCTCTTTGCCGTTATCTCGCTGATGTTCTAATGCGGGCTGGCGCCCGCAACCCTCACCCCGGCCCTCTCCCAGGGGGAGAGGGAGAGAGAGAAAAAACATCTCTTCTTGGTATGCGGGCTGACGCCCACAACCCTCACCCCGGCCCTCTC
Source organism: uncultured Akkermansia sp. (assembly GCA_964580075.1). Classification (GTDB taxonomy): domain Bacteria; phylum Verrucomicrobiota; class Kiritimatiellia; order RFP12; family JAAYNR01; genus VGWG01. Next base: position 7,384 of record CAZOJL010000029.1, read on the forward strand.
CCATAAGACACTCCTTCATGGCTCATGTTTCGCCTCGATCTTGAAAAATGCGGACGGCGCGGTCAGCGGCACCTCCAGCACCATCTCCTCGTCCGCATCGGCCACGCCGGCTACCGGCGGCACCAACGGCACCCAGACCATCTCGGGCGACAACCCCGGCGCGATCAGCACCTCATAGGCCACACCCTGGATCGCCTCAAACCGCAGGCGCCCGATACGCACATTTTCGACCGTGACCTGATCGAAACGGGTGATGAGCGGTGCCGGCGGCGGCTCGTCCGGCCCGGCCGGCTCGAACGTGAGACTCAGCGTCACGGCCCCGCCGGCGCCTTGGAATCCCGCAACGGCAAGCTGATACTCCGCACCGCCCCGCACGTCACAAACAAGCGCCGCATACCCGTTCGAATAGACGCCCGACACCGGTGCCAGGCCACCGCCCGGCGCATTGGTGTAAAGCGCCACCACCGGCGCGGGGCAACCGCTCGCGCCCGCATCAAAGGAGGCGATGCCGTCCTGAGGCGCGATCCAGACCCACCAGACCGAGTTGGTCGCGCCCGACCCCGCGTCACCATGAGCCGGTTCGTCCGCCTCGGCCGACGCCCAGGTCACGTCACTCGCCACGAGGAAGACGCCTTCACCGATCAAGGCAGCGTCAGCCCGATCATCATTCGCCGGCCGTGACGCGGCCCGGCCGGCCGCAGGCCCGCCGATCGCGCCTGCAAAGACTCCGTCCGTATCCAGCGCGGCCCGCACGAAGTAGTAATAGATCTGACCCGGAATCGCTTCGGTATCCACGAAGGCGGTCGGCTCCGCCCACAGACACACCACCGCGCGACCGACTCCGTCCGCCGTATCGGCCCGCGACACCTCGTACACCCCGGCGTCGGCCACGGTCGACCACGTCACGAGGATCTCGCCGAGTCGGGTGCCATCCGTGGCCAGCACCTCGTCCGGTGCGGGGAAGGCCCAGTCGCCGTACGCCCACGCCACCGTCACCGGTCCGCCCGCATTTGGACGCCCTGCCAGCGCGATCAGGTAGTCCTTCCCCGCCCGCGCGTCAAACGTCACGGTCGCGAAACCGTTCGAATAGAACCCTGCCACCGGGGCAAGTGACCCGCCTGCGGCATTGGTATACACCGCCAGCACGGCGGCGAACGCCTCGTCGCCGCTGGTGGTCACGGTCACCGGCGCACTGACCGGCGCGGTCCATGTCCACCAGAGCGACGCGCCCGCGTCCGAGAAACCTGCGTGTTGAGGCTCGCCCGGCTCCCGCGTGGCGAACAAGCTGTTCGCCGCAACCACACCCTCAGCCGCCGTCAGCGGCGCCGCGTCGGAGCGGTTGTCGTTTGCGGGACGTCCCGCCGCAGTGCCGGCGTCCGGTTGGCTGTAGTCGCTGACGCGCTGCAGCGCGGCGTCGGCGGCGCGGACAAAATAGAGGTAGGAGACGCCCAGATCGCCACCCCAATCGTCGTAACTCAACTCGGCGGTCCAGCCGGAAAGCGCGGTCTTCTCGCCATCGGCCGATGTCGCGCGCGAGACCTCGTAGAGCGTGGCGCCGGATACCGCGTCCCAGGTGATGCGCGTCAGCCACAGTTCCGTGGCGTCCGTGGCGCACACGTTTGCGGGAGGCGGCAGGCGAGGATTCCAACGGACCGCCACGACACCGCCCAAACCATCGCGACCCGCCACGGCGATGAAATAGGAGACGCCCGCTTCGGCGGCGACAAAGACCGCGGCGTAGGCGGCCTCACCCCGCACAGCGGCAGCGACGGGTGCCAAGGCGCCCACCCCGCTTTCGGCGGCATTGGTGTAGACAGCCAGCACATGATCATAGCCGTCGCCGCTCCCCTCGGTGGTAAAGCGATAGACCGCATTGCTCGGCGCGACCCAGCGCCACCACACCGAGTTGACCGCGTCGTCCGTCCCGGCATGTCCCGGCTCGTCGAACTCAGCCGTGGCCAGCGCGTTATCACTCCAGACCGTACCCGCCATCCCTGTGGCGACACCCGCAGAAACCAGATTGTCGTTCCACGGCCGCGAACCGGCGGTACCGGTGTCGGGGCCGCCGAAGGGCCCTGCCAGCCAGCCCGTGGCGTCGGTGGCGGCGCGGACATAATAGGCGAAGGCCACGCCGGGATTGGCTGACGTGTCGTCATAGAATGTCACGGCGGCCCAATCCGAAATGCGCGTCCAAGGCGTGCCGGGCCGCACGCCCGCCTCCACCCGCCAGACCTCGTAATGGGTGGCCTCCGGCACGGCGTCCCAGGTCACCCGCACCCGCTCGAAAAGCGATTCGTCCGTCGCAGAGACGTTCGACGGCGCGGGGCAGAGCCAGCCGTCGACCGCCCACCGCAGTTCCAGCGGACTCCCCACACCGTCACGTCCCGCCACGGCGAGCCAATAGGTCGCACCCGCAGCAGCCTCAAACGAGGCCGTCGTCCAGCCATTGGTGCCCGGCACGCCGTTCGTGATCGTCACCAACATACCGACCGTAGTGCCCGCGTTCGTGTAGGCCGCCAGCACCGGAATGAAATTGGAGACGCTGCCGCGGGACTCAACCCGCAACGGCCCGTTCACCGGCGCCACCCAACTCCACCACACCGAGTTCGTCGCGGACATATCTCCAGCATGAACCGGCTCGCCCGCCTGCGGTGCCGCCCACGAACAATCGCCCGACGTCGACCCGCCATACACGCCGAAAAACGCCTGCGCGTTGGCGAACGCATCGTTCGCCGGCCGGACCGCCGCCCAGCCCGGATCAGGCTCGCTGTAAGGACTTCCCTGCGTACCGCCCGCGTCAACAGCGGCCCGAACAAAATAATAATACGTATCGCCCGGGTTCACGCCCCAGTCATCAAAAACCAAACCCTCCGCCCAAGCGGTCACAACGGTCTTAGCCCCATCCGGCGATGCCGACCGCAAGATCTGGTAATGCGTCGCTGCGGAAACGGGCTCCCATGTGATACGCACATAATCCAAATAGGCACCGTCTGAGGCAGTGACATCGGCAGGCGCAGACACGCCCTGCCCGGCTGCCGCCGTCCATACGATATTTCTGAGCCATGCGCAATCCAGACCCTCCGATGTCGTCGCGTTCTTAACATACCGCCATCTGAGCGTCGTTGGGCCAATCTCCGCAACGTCGTGTGATCGGCTCATCCAATCACTGTTCGCAGTGAGCGCATTCCCTGTCAGCACACCATTGATCCTGAATTCCGCCTTATCCCAAATAAGTTGGCTGTCTTTCTTCCAATCAAAAGTGATTGTTCCCGGCCCTGCCACCTCGGCTTCAACCCATGTCTCCTGACTGTCCCCGATCTGACCGCTGATCAATTGCTGTGCAATGCCGTCTTCCGCATACTGGCCCACCCACAGACTGTCACCACCGGCAGTAATTGTCAGAGACGCTTCCGAATATTGTGAAAGTTGAAACCCGATAAAGCCGATAGCGAATGGAGTACTGTACCCGCTCGGACTTGCCCCCGCACTCGATGTCGCCGAACGGACTTGGTACTGATACATTTTGCCTTTTGCTGCGCTCGGTTCGACATGCTCATACTCAGTCTGCGATAGCCAAGCGCTTACCCCCACCTGCATCTCAAGATCCGCATCCCATCGGTAGACCCTGTAAAACGCGCCATCCCCCGCGCTATCCCACTGGATATGAATGCGGTCGCTGGCCGTCCCCCAAGACGCTATAACACCCGTCGGAACAGGAAAAGCCAGCGCCGAGAACACGCTCACGGCGCTGAACGCACAAATAATGCTCAAACTATGGTTTTTTTTCACCATTGGGCCTACCTTCGCCTTGCCGCCAAAAATACGAATTGCTGCCTCATCACAGCCCTTTCCCAGAGGGCCAGAAAGGGCAAAACTTGTTCTCTGCTGTTCTTGGGTCGTAAGACACTAATTGGGCCAAATGCCTGCTCGTTCTTGACGTAACCCGGTTTTTTCACCTCCGAAAGTGTCCAAGATGCACTGTCGGCCGATGATGGGGGGATTGTAGGACGGACGCGGATAGCGCGTCTGAAAAACCCACGTCTGATGGCGGCGGCTAATATCCAGAGCCTGCTCTAAAGCTCGATTGTATGTCGCAATCGAGTAGGTCGTAGGCTCACGCATGACAAACGAATCCACGCTGATGCTAAGCGATTCTCCCGGTCGGTTGGTGGAGAAGACATGCTCGATGACGATCCACGAATGCACAAAATCGTTGGTCGCGATCACACGGTTGAGATCAATCCGATTCGAAAAATAGAGGTCACGGCTGTACGCTTCTCCGAAACCGACCATGGCCGTCCCAGAGAGCAGAAAACCGCCTCCATGTGAGATCGCGTCCGCGTCCTGACCTTCAGCCGTTAGAAAAGAGGTATAGTTCAAAGGCTCTTTGCCATCGCCACCATTATTGACACGCAAGGAGCGGCTTGCTCGGTTTGTCGTGCCGACTTGCAGCGAGAGCTCCATCATGATGGACGGGTAATCGCGTATACGGGTCAGGTAATTGTCGGCGGTAATGAATGTCGGTGATGTCGCGCCTTTGGTGCCCACCAGATAGAGGCGTAACTTATCAAACCCGGTTTCCGTGCCTCCACGAAGCATACGAAGTCGGTAGAGATAGCCAAATTCACTAGCCAACCAGGATTGCTTAGCCGGCATAAAGATGGCGCACCGGTAGATTTGGTTGGTTTTGGCTTCCTCAACCGCGAACAACACATCGGTGATATCTTCAACACGACGCGGTGCCACACCCGCGCCGTCAGAGGCAAAAACACCCCACGTAGAGTCAAAATCATCGACATCCATCTCTTGAGTGTCAAGAGCTGGAGTCGGCACCACATGGCAGGTCATCGCCTCGGCTGGCGCGCTGCCGTAATACACTAGGTTGCTGTAAACAGGAAAGGTGAATTCACTGCCTTGCGGCTGGCACTCATAGCGCACGAGAGCCAAAGCGCTACGGGTTGCCAGCAGCTTCTGAATGCCGTACTGACGTTCGATGCGGTCAATCACGCGGTACTCGTGCAGTTTCAGCCGCCCCAGACCAAACAGGATGCCGATGACAGCGAAAAACAGCGCCATGGCGATGAGCATTGCCCCTCTTCGGCTTTTGGTAACCATGGAAGCCTCCTAATAGCCGCTGTTCCGCAGTCGCACCGGAACGGTCAGAACCTCGGAATCGGTTCTCCCTTTCACAGAAATCGCGTATCGGTAAGTTAGCAGGACAATATTGTTTGTTGGCACGGAAACCGCGCTTTGCGCCATAACCGGCTGGTTCGTTCCTGAAAAAATCGGATCCATCCACCCCATCGCGTTGGTGACGCTCCTGACGCCCGTGATCCGTCCGGCAGCGATCACGGTCTGAAGTGCGCCGTCGTCGCGCACCGAAATCGTGCAATTGGTCACCTGTGTGAATCGGTTCGTCTCGCAGGCAATGCCAAAGACAATGTGGGGATAGCCAATCTCCACTTCCGTGGCAGCGTTGCTGATCGCACTTGATCCGACCGCCACATAAGGTTGCGTCCACGCGAAACGCTGGCTTAACGCATCGAGCGTGCGGGCCTTCTCGCGGTTCAGATCCTCCAGCGCCAGCAGTTTGACAAAGCCCTGGCCAACTGAAAGCATCGTGATCACGACAATCAGCATGACCACCAGCATCTCGACCAGCGTAAACCCACGTCGACGGCTGTAAAAACCTTGCTCAACAGCCCGGTTATGGATCGATCTTCGCATTGTGCCTCAATAAATATAAACCAGTTGTTCAAAGGCCGCAAACGCCTTGGGATGGCTGACCGCATCCTCACCGTTCCAGAGTTCGATCTTGGCCCACCAGCGGGGATTGACACTTCCTGGCTTGCTCCATTTCCGCCAACCTGCGGCGTTCGCGGCGACCCGTGTCGTCCTCAAGGTATAGCGGAGCGGAGAGCCGACCGGCAGCCAGCCGTCAGGGAACCGAAGCCTCGGCGGAACAGAATCAGACGCCGTTGGTGCATAGGGAATAATGCGGCAATCGGGCTCGACCTTCCAGAAGCCTCCATTCGTAGGCGTCTGCACATCGGGGTCGGGAAAGATATCCAATATACCCGCCGCCACCTCCACCGCTGCGCGGCGCTGGGCCTCGCGGTAGGGCGCGGTCGCATTCATGATCCGCCACCAGCCGAGCATGACGATGCCGACAATAAAGAGCGACACCATCAATTCCACCAACGTGAAACCGCGCCTCGACCTGTTGCATTCTCCTGGACCGTTGTCACACATCAGCGATCTCCAAAAGCACTTTCCGCTCTACGCTGGCGCGAACACCGAACCACCTCTGGAGGGCGGCAGGCCTCTGCCGCCGACCACTCCACGCTGACGCGAACACCAAACCACGCTGGAGGGCGGCAGGCCTCTGCCGCCGCAACCGCCGCCCCAACCCAGACGGCCGCTTACTCGCCGACCAGCGGCGCGGGCGTCTCCGCCTGGCGCAAACCCCACTTCTCCAACAACGCATGCTCTTTCGGAACGATCGGATCTTGGCCCCGCGTCGGATCGAGATCCTTGCCGATCCCCTTCAGCATCGGCTCGGCCACCTTCAGCGACGGTGCCTCGTAGCCCGTGTTGGGATTCTCGTCATCCAATACCGTCGGTCGGATCAGCAGGACGAGGTGGGACTTGTACTCGCTCGTTCCTTTGTATCGGAAAAGCCTGCCCAAGAACGGGATGTCGCCGAGCAACGGCACCTTGCTGACGGTATTGATCTTCTTGGAGTCGATCAGCCCCCCCAGCAGCAACGTGTCTCCCGACGGCACGGTCACGCGGGTGTCTAGTTCACGCGTCGAAACAACCCAGTTTTTCTCTTTAGTTGTTGCTTCGACCAACGCCGTCGGCTCTGTAATCTGCGGATGCACCGATAGACGAACCGCACGGCCATCGGCACTGATCTCTGGCGCCACCCACAGGGTCACTCCGGTCTGCAGACTCAACCACTCGACTGACTGCACCGCTTGCGGTGTCTGCTGGCCGACGAAATCGACGCGCGTCTGCTCAATAGGCGTCACCTTGCCCACTTGCAGGATCGCCTCGCTGTGATCCCCGACCGTGATCGTGGGGTTGCCCAAGACCCTTGAGTAACTGTCTCCCTGAACCATCTTGATGATAGCTTCGAAGGATATAGGGGAGACGCCAAAACGATTTTTTGCGATCTTACCGGCCCAATCGTCAAGGTTAACCAAATCCGAACCGCTAATCATTTTCTTGATCAAATCCGGAACCTGAACGGTGCTCATAATCGGCTCGCCGGTAGTAGGATCTGTTCCGGTTTGAACTTCGGCATCCTTCATCTTAATGCTACCATCTTCAGAAACCTGATAATAATCTTGAGGCTGATTATAAGGTGCCTGTGAATTGTAACTCAGCCGCAGATCGCTCCATTTCACACCCAACTCTTTCATCATGCTGTCGGAGACGTCGAGGATCAGCGCCTCAATGAGCACCTGCCGCTCGCGGATGTCGAGTGTGCGCACATACCCCTCGATCACGGGGAGGTTCTCCTCAATATCGGCGACCAAAAGGCCCGGAGGAGTGCGCGAACGATCCATGGCGCCGAAACTTGCGCTACCCAGTTGCGCGCCGACCTGGGTGCCGCTGGCACCGGTCGCGATGCCGGCCGAGGATCCTTTGTAGGTCTTGGCTTGGTCTTCCTTGGCCCGCGACACGTCAATGAATCCGCGGCCGTGCCGAATGGGATTCAGTTTTTTCAGCTTCTCGATGATCGTCTCGGGACTGGCGTGATGCACCCGGATGAGCTTGGTGACCAACGGCTGCGCGTCGATTTTGTCCTGCTGGAACTTCGCCTCCAACTCCTTGGGCATGGGCTTGACCGTGCCGTTGTCCTCAATGAAGGTGTATCCGATCGGATCGAGCACCTCTCGGAGCACCGCGCGCCAGGGCACCTGCTGACCTTCGGGCGTGGCATAGGTCGTCTGCACCTCGGGAGGCGCCGCCTGAACGGTCACGGTCTTGCCCTCCTGATCCGTCGCAGGCACAACGGCGGGCTCGACCATGATTCCGCGGTGCTCGGGCTTCATGTAGTCAAAATTCATGTTGATGCCTGCCCCACGCTGAATCACACGCAGTGCGGTGGAAATCGGCGTCCCCCCTACAAAGACAACGGTGATCCGCGCATGGTTGGCCGCAAGCCGTTCGATCCCCTGCGCGGCGTACAGTGCGTCAACCCGCTCGCCGGGGCCAATTTTGACCATCCGACCGTCCTCATAATAACGCAGCTTGACCGGCCGCAACGTCTCGTCCAGCGCCGTCTTCCACGGGATCCGTTTGCCATCCGTGCCGAACCCGTTCGGCGTCGAGGCGAGGACGCTCCGCTCGTCATCGCTCAGCAGTTCCAAACTCAACACCAGGTCCGACATCTGGGCGACAACAGCATGTGCCGTCTCCAACACCGAGCCCTCGCGCGCAACAATGACACGGCCATTGGCATTATCCATCGTGTCGGCTTCGGCTGCGACAACCCGAGCCGCGCTGGATGGCGCCGTCTCAGCCGCATCGGTGACCGTCACCACGCGCGGTGCTGCAGGTGCTGCGGTCTCAGCCGCATCAGCGACCTGCACCACTTTCGGTGCAGCAGCCCCTGCCGTCTCCGCCGCATCAGCCGTCGCCGCGCCACGAACCTCCTCTTGCTGCGCCCATACGACCCTAGCAAATAAGACTGCCGCCGTGATCCATCCACTTTTCATATTCTCTCCTATTTGATCACTACCCATTGCTGTCGATCCATGTCCCACTTGTATCCTTGCGCCCGGTTGGCGGCCGACAGAAAGAGATACTCCTCGTCGCTGAGCCTACCGCCCATCCATGCCGTGCGCGCTGCAGCCAGTTCGACCTCGCTGACCCTGAAATTGCCGTCGACGTCAATCCCGCTGTCATGGTGGAACGTCCCGGATCGCGAACCCAGTGCCTGCTCCAGATTGACAAAGAGTGCAGGATTCTGACGATTACGGTCATACATCTCCAAGATCCGCTCCGCCTGCGGCACGACCGTTCCGCCGCCTGCCCATGTGGCTGCCGAGACCCCGATGCGGACAACCTCTCCCGGATCCCACGCCGCATCACCGCCCGCAGCCAGCAATGCAGCCTGCACGGCAGCGGTCAGATCGACATAGCGTGAGCCGTCGCCGAAGAGGTCGGCCACCTTAGCGCCGCCCGCCCTGCTCCAGAGTGCCGATTGGGTCGTGTTGCTTGACGTCAACCGGTCGGCGAACGCAAACCACACGCTCTGCAAAACAGTGGCGCTGCTGTTGGTCAGCGTCAAGCCTGCAAAGAAGGTGCCTGTGCTGTAATCCAGCATCCAGACCATGCCGCCCGTGACCGACCGGCCATACAAGGGAATCTCCCGACGCGCCGCATTGTTGAGCGGGGTCGCGTCTCCAGCCGGAATCAGGCAGTGAGCGGTCGTGACCAGCGACGTCACGCCCGCAGGAATGCTGTCGGCCCGCACGCGTACCGTCAGACTCGTTGAAGCGGCCGCCGGCAGCGCAAGTCCGTGGAAACAGACGTTGGTGCCGTCCGAAACGACGCCGCCACCGGCGTTGGTCACCGTCACATACGCCGGATAGGCGTTGGTGACCCAGATGCCGACAGCCGGCGATGCCCCGTCATTCCATACGGTGACGGTGAAATCGACGGTGTCTCCCTCGGTCACCTGCGCGGGGTTCGGCTGAATCGTGACACGCAGATCGGGCCACAGGAGGTTCAGCGTGGCCAACGCCTGGTTATTGGATGGCACATCGTCATAGAGGCTCTCGACCCGCGCGTGGGCAGTCAGCATTGCCGCCACATTCGTGAGCGTCACGCTGAACCACGCTCCGGTGGAGGCGCCAGGGGGCAGCGTGCCGACCACCTGCGACCAGCGCGCTGTCAGCGCCCCGGTCATCATCCACCCTGCGGGCGCCGCAAACGTCGCAGGCGACGGGTCGAGCCACGCCGTCAGCAGCACGTTGGTCGCCGTCTCGGCGCTGATGTTGGTGACCGCCGCGTACAACAGGTAGGTCGTGTTGGTGCCGCCGACCGACGGCCCTGCGGGCTGCCAGAAAACGGCCGCCTGCACATCTGCGGGCAGCGGCGGCAGGATCAGCGTCGTCTCGGCCTCGGCGTCGTTGGTCGCGTTCGTGTCGCCCAACGGGGGGGTGATCGCTGCGACCGCCGTCAGCCACGTATTCGAGACCACAACCGGCGCGCGCACGCCCACAGTCCAGTTCGTGCTGCCCCCCGCAGCCAGCGACAGCGGCCCGAATTGCAGCCCGCCGGAGATCGGAAGCCCGCCCGCCGCGTCTTCCACCCCCAACGCCACCGGCAGCCTCAGTTCCGCTGTCACGCCCGATACCGCAGCGCGATCAGCCGAAACAGTCATGTGATACGCGAACACCGCGCCAGAGTTCACCGGGTCAGTCAGATCGTCCAGTGTCACCCGTACATCGGGCCAGAGGAGTTCCAACGTGGCCAGCGCCTCGTTGTTGGCGGGGGTTTCGTCATTATTCGAAGCGACCCGTGCATGCGCGATCAGCGACGGCGTCACGTTCGTCAGTGTCACATTGAACGTGACGCTCGTACTGCCGGAAGCAGGCAGCAGCGCCACCGCCTGCGCCCACCGGGCGGTCAGGGCGCCCTCCGCGACCCAGCCGACGGGCAGTGCCAGCAACGCGGGCGCGGTGTCCAGCCAAACCGTCAGCGTCACGTTCGTAGACGGCACCGCGCTCAGGTTAGAAACGTCAACCTTCACCTGATAGCTCGTATTCGTCGCACCGGCTGAAGGCCCGGCCGGCTGCCACGACACCGCCGTCTGAAGGTCGGCCGGTAGCCGCCGCGCCACGGTGGTTTCGGCCATCACCGTGTTGTTGGCCGGATCCGTATCGCCCATCGGCACCGTCGCGGTCGCGGTCGCGCGAATGACGGCTTGCGTAAGCGCCAACGGCGCTTGCACATCAATGACCCACTCCGAATGGGCTCCGGCGGCGAGCGCGACAGGGCCGAAGCGCAACCCGCCTGCGATGGGGGTTCCACCCCCGTCCGCCAGCACCTGCGTCACTTCGGGCGGCAGCGTGACATCGGTCACGATGCCCGTCACCGCCGCTCCGGCAGCTTGCACCCGCACCGTATACCTCAATGCGCCTTCGGAGGCCACCGGATCGGGCATGTCCGTCAAGGTGACCGACACATCCGGCCAGATCAAGCCGGTTGTATCCTCAGCCTGGTTGTTCGTCACGTCCGACTCGATCCCCGTCGTGCTCACGGTGGCCTGGGCCGTCAAACTCGTCGCGCCGACAGCCGGCAGAACCCAGAACGTATAGGAGGGCACGTCGCCCCACGCCAACGCGCCAACCATCAGGTTGGTCGTGACCGGCCCCGGAAGCGTCACCGCCAAACGCACGCCCGGCGCGGGCGAAGGCCCGTTATTTAGAACGGCTACGTTGACCATGGCAGGAACATTTCCCGGCAAAGGATCGCCACCGACCCAGATCACGCTGACCCTCAGATCGGAAATCGGATCGAAATCGACGTCAACCTCAGCCTCGTTGTTCAGCATATCAGGATCATGCGTATCCTCGGATTCGCAACGCACCTCATACGTCACTCTCCCCACCAAAGATGTTGCCGCATACGCCGTCACCGTAAAGTTACTCGTGGCCCCTGCTGCCAGATCAAACGTGACATCCAGAGCGCCGTCCAAAATCGTCAGGTTCGCCGGAGCGGCGCTTCGTTCGAGCTTCACGTTTTGCGCCAGATTAGGCCCGGCGTTGCTCACCGAAACCGTGTACCCGTACTCTCGCTCCCTGCCGGGCGCTGAAGGCGGAGTGATCCATCCCACCCGGTTGGTCGACGCAGAAAGCCGGATCACCAGGTCGGCATCCGGCCGCACCGGCGTGACACACTCGGCTTCCAACGTCTCTTCCGAGCCGGATGCCCCGTAGAGGAGCGTGCAGCGGTTGGTGAGACTGGTCGGCGCGCCTGCCGTGACGGTGACGGTCAGATTCGTGCTCCAGATCTGCCCGGCGGCAAGCGTCGGGATCGCCCAGTTGGTCGCACTGCCGTCCGCCAGCGCAACCCCGATCGGCAGCGTGTCGGTCAGCGCCAGGATCCAGCCCGGACCGGTCGCGCCATCGCCCCGGTTGGTCACGACCACGGCATAGGTCAGGTTGGTGCCGCGTACGGTGTAGGCATGCCCCGCCACCAAACCGGAGACGACAACCTTGCCGAGCGTCAGGTCGGGAGAACCTGCCATCGTGACATCCAAAACGGCCGAGGCCTCATTGTTGCTCGTATCATGGTCGCCCTCCGACGGCCAGGCCACCGCGCGGTTGGTGTAGCTGCCGGTGGAGACCGCCGCACAGTCCAAGCGGATCACCTCAGATGCCCCGCGCGGCAGACTCGTGATAACAAAGACATTGGTGGTGCCGAACGTCTGCCAGTCACGGACATTGGCCGAATGGTTGGTTTGCGCCAGCGTCAGCCCAATGGGGAAAAAGTTGGTCACGATGATCTCAGAGGCATCGACCGGGCCGGGGTTCGACACCGTGACCGTGAAATTGGTGGCCGCTTGCGACGCACCCACGTCAACGCGGATATCCGCACCGGAGGCGATGCCGAATTCATCGAGCAACAAGGTTGTGTCGCCTCCCATATTTTTATAATCTGCAACCAGAATCATGATGATCAGCTCATCGCCCGGGGTTACTTTTAACGACGACGTAGTGGCGACAATAGCTCCGTTGACCGTCATGTATAAAGGGACCACCGGGGGTTGGACCGGAAGAATATAGTTGCCAATCTCATTGGTGGCTACATTGGATATAAAATAAGCTTGGTTTGTATTGTGATTAATCGAATCAATCCCTGCTGGAACCCAATCACCATCCTGAGAGACAATACGCGCAACATTTGTCCATGCGACACCATCGGTCGAAACAAAAATGCCGAACTTGTCGTAGTCAAAACTCGTCCGATAGTACTCTTCGGACAGCAGAGCGTAACGGAAATTCAGCGATGCGTAGGTCGGTGTAACCCGCATACGGAATCCGGCAGCATCCGTAAAGAGCGTGTACGGGGCGACTGTGTACTCGGATGCCAAAACCTGTTTCCACGCGTTGAGCACTGTCTCCCCCGTGGCTGTCCCGCCCTCATCTGTGCCAACGACATCAACGACCTCTGTGTTGGGACCAATAATTCGATTCTTATCCCCTGTTGTCAGATAGACGCCATTTGTGAAGGGAATCACCGCTTCGTTCAAATTGGAGACGACACCAACCACGGTCTGCGGCGTTCCGATAAATTCAAATGACTGTATTCCGTAGCCGACAAGCATCTCTGTAATCTGGGATCCATCGGTGGCGGCTGTAAAACTGCCCTGCGCGAACGCGCCAGATGCTAAGCATGAAACCAGCAACAACGTGGAGGCGCAAGACAAGGCCTTTCCATGTACGCTCATGGATGATCGGCTAGGCTGCAGGCTGTAGGCTATAGGCTGTAGTCGATGGGAAACAGGCTGTGGGTTGCACCCGCCCCAGGCGTCTTCTTCCGCTCGCACACTCGGCACACGTAAATAACTCATCTGAATTCTCCTCTTCCACATCCTACTATAGCCACTTCCCGCAACCTTTAGCCTATAGCCTTTAGCCTACAGCCTAAGACCCTACAGCCTCTCCCACAGCCTATCCTAGAAGCAATACTCGATCCGCGCGCCAACACTCCATGTGCCCAGTTCGACTTCGCCTTCGTAGGGGTCGGCGGTGATGTCAACCGACTTGTTGGGAACGCGGGCTTCGCCGGTGAGCGAGAGTCCGATCCGGTCATTGAACGCATAACGCGCACCCACACCCAAGATCGCCTGGACGATGAACGCGTCGTCGCGGCTCGATCCGGCGCGCGCCGCAGTCGCCGTATTCTGGGTCATCCAACTCCCCGACCGCGAAGAGATGCGGGCATAGCCAAAGGCCACGCCGATATTGCCGAGCAGGGAGAAGCGCTCCGACAGACGCCACTCGGGCATCAGACAGAGACGGCCCTCAACCAGCCACATCTCACTCTTCACCCACGCCCCACCGTCGAAGGTCTCATCGGCCAGCGTTTCGTAGAGCCCCTCGGAGCGGTCGGAAGGGCTGAACGGCAACAGCGCGTTCGGGCCGCTATAACCTCCCCCAACCGTCACGTCGGGGAGGTTGCCGCCCCAATTACCCACATCATACACGTCGCTAATCCGCCACACCTCGCTGCGGTAGGTTCCGGCGGCAAAGGACTGCCGGGCCGAGAGCAAGCTGCGTTCGGGAAAGTAGCTCGCGCCGGCGGATCCGGCCAGCGAGAATCGCCCGTCTTCGCTCCGCCAGAAATCACGGGACAGATCAAATGACACCCCGGCCATGCCGGTGCGATCATCGACAGGATCCGCCGCGCGGGCGCCGATCTGCGCCTCCGTGACACCATAAAAACTGTCGAACGTCAGCGTCTCCGCAGCAGGGTCGTGCTGATCGGTTGAATCGGCCTCCCAGTTCCAGGTGTAGCCGCCGCCCGCACTGTCCTCGGCCACATAGCCGTTGTCATAATCGCGCCTTTCGTCCGAGGCGTCCCCGTTGCCGATGTCGGCCAGCACCTCGTCACGCGAACGGAACATGTTCTGCGGCGGCACGAAGGGCGGATAGGCCGCATCGTAACGATCCGTGCGCATCTGCATCTTGGTCTTGAACGGGAAACGGTAGTCCGCGCCGATCAAGAGCTTCCAGCCATCCGAACCTTTTCCGGCTTCGACAAACGCGCCGCTGTCGACCGCTGCCGCTCCCGGGATTGACTCCGGAGTCGACTGTGCCTGAGCAAACACCACACCTGCCGCCATCACCGCCATGAATCCGATTATCTGTTTCATCGTTGCCTACCCTTTCACCTGTTTTCAGCGTCCTTTATTCCCAACATCCCTCGATCCTTTGCGTCCCTACCGTGATGCCTTGGCACGGAAGAAGGCGTTGCCGACCGGCATACCCGCTTCCTGCGGCAGGTCGAAGTCGGCAAACCACGGATCTCCCGGATCCCTTGCGCCTGGGAGCGTCGCGCCGAACGGCTGCCACACCGCGTCAAGCGTCTTTCGCCACTCGAAATCCAACGTCGCAGCAGGGCCCGCGTGCCAGTGCAGGCGCACCCGACCACCGGGGAGGTGCTCGATCGCCGTCAAACAGAAGAACGATGCATCGGATATCGGATCGGTGTCAGCTTGGTACTCGTCGACGTTGGAAACGCCGTCTTCGTCCGCATCGCCGTTCGGACCGCCTTCGAGGCTTGTCGGGTCGAGCCCCTTGCCAAGCGCCCACGCGTCATACCCGCCGATAGGTGGCGGCTCATCGATCACGCTGTGCGTGCCGGGCAGAACCCACATGTTTCGCACACGCTCTGCTTTTTCCGTCCGCTCATACCATTTCACGATGCCGCGCAGCCCCGTGCGCGTCGCCAGTTCAGAGGCGTGGTAACGGACCGTCACCGCCTCCGCACCGGGCAGAGGTGTCACGATCCATTTGATTACATTGGTCTCGGCGCCCTCCTCCGGAGCCTGCGCCATCAGCGTAGCATTTTCGACTTCGATGGCCCCCAACACACGTTCCAGCGGCAGGGTCTCTTCAACGATCAGGTCAAACGAACCGTCGGTTGTCAGCAGATTGACCGTGATCGCGGCACACAACGCCCCGTTGGTCACCACCGTGTCACGGAAGACGCTCGACACCAGCTCGCTGGCCTCTTCCACGGTCCACGCGAATTGACCTTCGTCGGCAACCTCCACCTGCCAGTTGCCCGCCGCATCGCAGCCTAGCAGCTCGATGAAGTAGGCACCATCTTCAGGGACATTGACGTAAAACTCGGGATCAGCCGTCTCGGTCCACTCTATCGGCGTCCCGCCCTTGCCGTCCCTGACCCGGTACTTCCAGCGGACAATCCGCTCAACGGCGTTGCTGGCCACGAACCGGGAGACCCGGTCCTGGGTGATCGGCATCGGCATTTCGTCGAAAACCGCCACCGGCGGCGTCCTGTCAAACGTCCATTCCCACACGCCGACCGCAAGCGGTGCCACCTGCCAGTTGCCCGCCTCGTCGCGCCCGAACGCCTGCAACCGGTAGACACCGTCGTCGGAGCCGTCGTCGGCAAAAACGCGAATGGCCGCAACGGTCGGCGTCGCGCCGTCGTTGACGTTGGCGACGAACAGCGATTCACCGACCGCATCCCAGCCGCCCGCGCCGTCACTCTTGAACAGGTCGACGCGCCACTCGGCGATGTCGGCGTCAGCGGCCAGCGTCACCACAACTGCGGTGAGATTGGTCAGGTCGCGCGGCATCGCCGCCGTGACAAACGCGGCGCCCGCAGGCGCGGCGGTGTCAACTTCCCACTCGAACGTTCCGTCGGGAAGCGGCAACGCGCGGGCGTTGCCCGCCGCGTCGTGCCCGATCACGCCGATCCAATAGAACCCGTCCTCAGCCACCGTGATCTGGAAGCTGCGGTTCGGCGCAAGGATCAGACCGTTGGTCACCACGCCGTGAACGGCGTTGGTCACCTGGAAGGCCCACGCGACCGAATCGCCGTCGTCAACCACCGTAAAGGCGACTGTGTTTGAATTGACCAGGACGGGCGGCACGGACTCGAAGCGCGCGTCGGGCGGAAGGGTGTCGGCGTGCCAGTTGTGCGGCAGCGGCTCAGCCTGCTCATTGCCAGCCACATCGCGCGCCCACACACTGATGCTATAGTCGCCGTCCGCCGGCACGATCACGCTCCAACTGCGGATGGCGCTCACCCCATTGGTCACGCCAGGCACGTCAAAGCGCCAAGTCACGGCGTCGGTGCCATCCGCCACAGTAAATTCGGCGGTCCTAGAGGCAATCAACGCTGCGGGCAGAGGATCGAATGTGGCGACCGGTGCGACGGTATCCACGACCCAAGTGAAGCGCACCCATTCGTTCGTCCAGTTATTGGCCGCATCGCGGGCGATCACATCGACGGTGTTAGTCACCTCGCCGCCCGTGGCGGATACCGGCGCAAAAGTCTCGCCTATCGTTGTTTCGTCGCTCCAATCACCCGCGTTGTGCCGCCACCGATAGGCCGCGCCTGCATCAGGCGTGCCGTCCGGCATGTCGACACGGACGCTGAACACCATCTCCGTCACATTCGTCCGGGCGTACTCGGCGAGCGGAGCCAGAATGTGGATCTCATCGGGCCTCGGCGCGGTGGAATCGACCGTCCAAATGTTGGTCGTCGGTTCGTTCTGCTCGTTTCCAGCCGCATCGCGCGCCCAGACCAAATTGGTGTAGACGCCGTCTTGCGGCACGGTCACGGTGTGCGCTGCCTCCGCAGTCCAGTCGGCATTGGTCACGCCCACAACCTCGAACCGCCACGCCACGGCATCGTGCGCGCCTGCCGTGCCCATTTGGAAGAAAGCGGCCGGGTCATTGGTCAATGCGGGAATGGCGACCTGGAACCAGGCGGTAGGCGCAACGGTGTCCCGAACCCAGTTGGTCACGGTGCCGGGAATCGGCGTCCAGTTGCCCGCCGGGTCGCGGCCAATCACCGCCAACCGGTAGACCCCGTCCTCGTCGAGGGCGGAAGCGATCGGCTCCGACCGATCCGTCGAATCGGACCAATCGGCGAGGGTTTGCCAAGGAGCCGATCCGTCATAGGCGGCCGAATGCTCCAGCATCCGGCGGTAGGCAGTCACCGTGTCGGGCAAGTCGGCGCCCGAAGCATTAGTGACGGTGATCGAGACCATGTCGTCCCGCATGTAGAGGGGCGGCACGTTGAGCAACAGCGGAATCGGCGGGAGCGTGTCGACCGTCTTGGTGAAGGATGTCGCCTGCGCCTGCCAGTTGCCGG
This sequence comes from uncultured Akkermansia sp., assembly GCA_964580075.1. GTDB lineage: Bacteria > Verrucomicrobiota > Kiritimatiellia > RFP12 > JAAYNR01 > VGWG01. The sequence goes on from CAZOJL010000029.1 coordinate 25,264, forward strand.
CCTGATCGAGACCCCACACGCGCAAGACACGTTCCCCCTGCTCCAAGAGGCCGGTATCGAACGCCTGCGCCACCGGCGTGACGCCGCTCGCCGGACGGTCCTCGTCGTCAATCGTCCAGACGTAGGCCACGACCTGAACATCGCCGGTGACGGCCACATGCCACACCCGGTTCGTCATCCAGACGCCGTTGGCGGGCGGTTGCACGTCGATCAGCGCCGCTGGCGGCGTGGTATCGAGCGTCCACGTGCGCGTTTCGGGCGTCGAGGCGTTGCCCGCACGGTCAAAGGCGGTGACGGTGATCGTATAGTCGGTTTCCGTGTCAGGCGTCACAACCGTCATATGCGGATTATCGGTCTGCGTCGGCGCGACAACCTCTTCGCCCGCCGCATTGGTCACGGCGTACAGCCAGCGTTCGGCGCCCAGCGGCCCGTCGCGCTCCATCTCGAAGGCGACCTCCTGCTCGTTGGTACGCGACGGAGGCACGGTCAGGAAGCGGGCCTCCGGCGCTGTCCGGTCGCAATACCAGTTGGTCACGATCACG